>JBAWZH010000064.1:0-13322 GCA_037143135.1 bacterium | reverse complement strand
CTTGATTCACACGCGGGGAAGCAAAAACAGGCTGTGCCAGCAGAAGCCCGGCGAGGAGCGTGAGGAGTTTGAGAGAGGTAATCATAAAGGGTAGAAAGGGGTGATTGAGCGAAGCGCAGGGATCAGAAATTTCCAACGATCGTTGGGTGGGAATTGTGTTTTTCATTGGGGAAAATGTTTTACGATGCAATCCTACCGATTTGCGCTTACCGATTCTATTGATAATCTTGACTTTTTTATGTAAGATCCTTGCATCGTCGCAGCGGCAAAAAAACACAGATGGCCTCCCTTAACCGGAACCATTCAGAATTGGTCCACGAAACACACGGGCATACACGGAATTTAAGAGAAGTCCAGGATTTCGCTGCGCTGCGGCTCCGGGTAGTCGATCAACAGGCGTGAGCTGGCACCCGCGCTCAGCGCGCCGATACCGTCAAAGATTCTACCTTTGTCTTTCCCGTCAATCGTAATGACGGGATCTGCTGCATAGGCGGCCGAAAAGGCCAGCAGCCCTAATAGAGCAATGTGTCTGACGGTGGTAGTTTTCATATTTAAAGTTTTTCCGATGTGACGGTTTTCTTTTCGCCGTTGATGCGGACCTCCACCTGGCGGGGCTCGGCCGAGGCGATCCGATACGATGTGACCTTGCCGTCCTTCCACTCGATATCGACGGTGAACCCGCCGCGGGCGCGCAGGCCTTTGACGCTGCCGTTGGGCCATTCATTTGGGAGCGCGGGAAGGAGGTGGACTTCGTCGAGGTGGCTTTGCAGCAGCATCTCGGCGATGCCCGCAGTGGCGCCGAAGTTGCCGTCGATCTGGAACGGCGGGTGGGTGTCGAACAAATTGGGCATGATGCAGCCGTTCAGGAGATCGCGCACGAGCTTGTAGGCGCGGTCGCCGTCCTGCAGGCGGGCCCACAGGTTGATCTTGTAAGCCATGCTCCAGCCGGTGCTCACGTCACCGCGGGCGTCCAGCGAAACCCGGGCGGCTTCGGCTAACGCGGGTGTTTGTTGCCGCGAGATCTGCCGGCCGGGAAAAAGCCCGACGAGGTGGGAGACGTGGCGGTGCTTGTCGGTAGGCGTATCGAGCGCGCCTTCCTTACTAGCGGGCTGGCCGGCCAGCTCGGCCCGCCATTCCAGCAACTGGCCCCAGCTGCCGATTTTGGGGGGCAACAGGTGGGCTTTCATCGTGGTGAGTTGTTGGCGCAGCTCGGCATCCACGCCGAGCACTTCAGAGGCTTCGATCGTGCTGGTGAACAAGTCCCAAACCCACTGCTGGTTGAAGGCGATCCCGGTCTGCTTCGGCCCGTGTTCGGGCGACATGTCGATGGGCGCCACCAGCGTGCCGTCAGGCTCGGTGATCAGGCTGTCGATCCAGTAGGCGCAGACCTCTTTCATCGCCGGATAGGCGCGGGTGCGCAGGTAATCTTTATCGCCGGTGAAGCGGTAATGATCGTAGCTGTTTTGCAGCAACCAGGCCGCCGCCCCCAATTGCCATTCCCAGGAACAACCGCCAAACAGCCCGCTTTCCCCGCGCATGGCCCAGCCGGCTTTGTTGAGCTCTTTGCGGGTGGCGGCGGTGCGCACCTCGCGGATGGAGTTGATCCACTCGGCATAGGGCTCAAAACACTCGGACAAGTTGGCCACGTCGGTGGGCCAGTAATTCATCTGAACATTGATGTCGGTGTGATAATCGCACCGCCAGGGTGGGTTGTTGGAGTTATTCCACTTGCCTTGCAGGTTGGCGGGCAGGCCACCTTGGCGCGACGAGGCGATCATCAAATAGCGCCCGTATTGAAACAGCAGCGTCTCCAACTGGGGGTCGCGCTCCTTGGTTTTATTAAAGTTTTTGAGACGAACATCGGTCGGCAGCGCGGCGGCGGGGCTGGTGCCGAGGTCGAGCGTCACCCGCTTGAAAAGGCCCTGGTAGTCGCGGAGGTGCTCGGCCAGCAGGTCATCCCAACTTCGCTTGGCGGCACCATCCAGCCTGGCCGTGACTTTGGCGTGAGGTGCCTCGCCTTTCCATCCCTTGCTGCGATCCTGGATGAAATCGGTGCCGGCCGACAAGAGCAGGGTGATTGTGGTCGCCTTGTCAAAGGTGATTTTGTCCCCGTCGGCCTTCAGCGTACCGCCATCGTGCAGGACGCGCACCTGGGCTTCAAAGGTGAGCGTCAGAGCATAGGAATCACCCGGCTTCTTGTTGGAGGAACCGCCTTTGTAGGTGCAGCCGGCGAGCGAGCCTGCCGAGGTAATGGTGTCGTTGGCGACGCTGATCGCGGCGTTGTGCATGTCAGTCAGCGAGACCGAGCCGGTAAGGGAGCCGGGCTTGTCGGCGGTGAAGCGATAGGCAATCACTTTGGCCGGATAGCTGGCAAAGGCCTCGCGGCGATAGTTGATGTCATCTTTCGTGTAAGTGACGGTATGCACGGCGCGCTCGATATCGAGCTCGCGCCGGTAGCCGGGCACCGTAGCGACTGCGGCTTGAGGCTTGCTTGCGGAAACAACAGCAGCCTTCGGATCCGGCACCGGAGCGTTCGGTTCGCCCTTGCCGAATTGAACAAAGACGTCGCCGAAAGCCTGATAGGCGCCGGTGTCCTCTTCGTCGCCGATCCAGAGGCTTTCTTCGTTAAACTGGATCTGTTCGCACTGGACGCCGCCAAAGATCATGGCACCCATCTGGCCGTTGCCGATGGGCAAGGCCTCCTGTTCCCAGCGCGTGGCAGGCTTGTCGTAGCGCAGGACCAGTTCGGATGCTGCCGCCGGCAAGGCGAGACCGACCAGGCATGTAAGTAATACGTGGGTGGCAAGGTGGTGTTCCAGTATCATAATAATCTTTCGTTCGTGGTTATCTTCTGGTTTCGCTATTATTGATCTTGGCGGTCTCGGGGTTTACGGTGCGAAGAGTTCCACGCTGGTCAGGCTGATGTCGCTGGCGGCCTCGCTGATGCGCAGGCGGACGTGTTGCGCGGTGACCGTCGGGAAGGTTGTCACGAACTCGTCAACCTCTTTGGTAATTACCTCGCTGCAGGCGGTCTTCCAAGTGTCGCCCTCACGGTATTCGAGGGTGATCTTCATTTTCTGAAGCCGGGACCCGAGGCGCAGGGTGTTGAATGACTGCGGCGTTTGCAGATCGATCTCCAAGGTGGCGGCGGCGACCTTGCCCGGCTTCCACCGGCTGTAGTGATCGTTGTCCACCGCCTTGGCGGCATTTTTTCCGTCGAGGTCGGCGGTGACCGGTTTATTCAGGGCCAGTGAATCGATGCGGGTCGGCACGGCGGTCAGTTCAACGGCAATGACACTGACATTTGGATCCGGCGCGGTGGCGGGCAACTGAATCAGCAGACGGCCGTCTTTGGTCGAGGTGGTGAGGGCTTGGTCGCGGTTGGCCAGCAGGTAGGCACGTTTGACCGGAGTGGTCACCGTGATGTTTAGCACCCCGTCGGCCGGCCAGTCGAACACATGCAGATACAGCGTGGTTCCCTTGAGGGTGGTCCGGCCCCACGGCACACAGGGGAGCGGACCTTCGGTGGAACCATAGACCGACTCACCGTTGACCCGCATCCAGGCACCGATGCTGCGCAGGCGATCAACGGATTCGGGCGGAAATTCCCCATCGGGCTTGGGGCCGACATTCATCAGCACATTGCCGCCCTTGCTCCAGCCCTCGACCATCCGTTGGAGGAGATACTTGAGCGGCTTGGTGGGCCAACTATTGTAGCCCCAGCCGCCATTGAGCGTCAGGCAGACCTCCCAGGGTTTCAGAGGGGGCTGCGGCAGGATGTGCTGCTCCTGCGTTTCGAAATCCCCGGTCACCAGCCGGTTGTTGATCAAGACTTGCGGCTGCGCCTTGAACGGTGCGAAGAAGCGGTTGGCGCGCGCGGTGGTCATTCCCTTGGACCCATCGTTGTCGAACCAGAATTCACCGAGCGGGCCGTAGTTTTCCAGAAGCTCCTTCACCTGGGGAACGGCGACTTTGTCGATGTAGGTGTCGAGGTCGCCGTCCTGGTGGGCGGGATCCCAGTGGGGTTCACCCGCTGCGCCGCCGGGGTTCCCCCAGTCGGCGATGAACGAATAATAGACGCCGAATTTCACCCCGTGCTTGGGAGCGGCAACGGATAATTCCTTGAGAACGTCACGCTTGAAGGGGGTGGCCTTGACGACGTTGTAGTCGCTGGCCTTGGAATCGAACAACGCAAAGCCGTCGTGGTGCTTGGCGGTGATCACCATGTATTTCATGCCGGCGTCCTGAGCGATGGCCATCCACTGGTCAGCGTCGAACTTCACCGGGTTGAACTGCCCGGCATAGCGGGAGTATTCGGCAAAACTTTTCTTCGTGTTGCGCATGTGCCATTCGCCGGTGGCCGGGATGGCGTAAATGCCCCAATGGATGAACATGCCGAACTTTGCTTCGCGCCACCAGGCGAAGCGGGCTTCGCTCTGTGCGGGGGTTTCATTGGCGAAAGGGTAACGCAATGGTTCCGCCGTCTCCTTGGCCGTGAGTGCGGGGGGTATCCTGCTGGTTCTGGGGGGCCGCGAAAGCAGGATTGGTGAGGGCCGTTGCGGCCAGCGTCAGGAAGAGGAGAATGGGTTTATTCATAATAATCGTGTTGATATTTGAGATGAAAATAATGGGTGTCTTGGAATGCGCTTTGTCACATATTTCATAGCCAGATGTAGCTACCATTGATATGGACGTCATTTTTCAATTTTCTAATTTGTTGGATTGGACTTAAATACATGTATCGCTCGACATTTACTTCCAGATGATCGTGATAGGCTGTGTGCTTGGCGTCGCGTCAACGTAGATAGTATTCTTGTCGATTCGTACGGGCAGTTCTTGGCTGGCCCGTTTTGCTTGTGCTGAAGTGACGCCTGAAGCTGCGATCACAAGCGTTAGAGGGATGTTGTAACGTTGCGGGTCGAGCGAACTGCTTACAACACAGGTCACGTTACCGTCGCTACCTGTAATCTCTAGTTTCGCATTGTCGCGCTCTTGTTCGTAGCGAGCAACATTAGCAAAGGTATCCACCCAGATATCGTTTTCACGTCTTTTTACATTTTTAAGATGGCTACGAAAAATTTCCGGGTCTTTGAGTTGATCATAACCTTGGACGATTGCGTGAAGCATTGCGACACCCCATTTCTTTTCTGAGATCAGTTTATCGGTCCATGCACTCAGTGAGTCGATAGTTGATTTTTCGCCGATAGCATCTTGATATGTGCGAATGGCAACGTGGCGTTTTAAACATGCAGTCCTTACTTCCGGGTTTGAGGCGTTGCCAGGGAAAGCCAGCGTTAGGGGGGGCTTGCCAATATGGGCGCTGATGGCTTCATACGCCTTGTTAATTTCGTCGTCCAATTCAGCGGCTTGCAGGGTGGTTAATCTGGCGTGCGACCAAGAGTGGTTGGCGATCTCGTGGCCTTGATTGGACATTTCCTTAAGTTCCTCCCAACTGATATTGCGGGGTGGTATTTTTTGATTTGACGCAGGGGCAGTTGCATCTGGCGTTGAGCGAGCGATGACAAAGAACGTACCCTTGAAGCCAACCTCATTGAGCATGGGAACAGCGATTGTGAACTGGTCACGAAGGTTGTCGTCAAAGGTGTAACTGATAGCAGCAGCGCGGTCTCCGGCGAATCGGGCTATTTTGATAGCTGGGCGAATGTCTTGTGCAATAACTTCCACCAGACCGAAGCTGAGGATTACTGCACTAAATAATGCTCTGAATGAGTTCATATAAGTGTTCATTGGTTTTTCATTTGAAATGAGTTAGCTGGAGACAAATTCCTCAGGGCTTGCCGTCGCTGCGAAACGGCGAAGCCGGCAAGCCGGCGGCGTTAAAGAGGTTCACATCAGGAACATTGGCCCAACCGTAACGCACTGCCAATGGAGACGCCACGTTTGCCGCGCTGACTTCAACCGTGTCGCCCACGATGGCAGCTTCTGCCGGGACAAAGGTTTTACCGTCGCCAGAAATTGTGAAGCCGCGCAGAGGGCCATCCTTGGCGACCAATCCGCCACCGAGGTGGTCAAATCTCACGATCATCTTCGCCCCGGCAACTGTGGCAGCGGTGAAACGTGGGCCGGAGCATTCAATCTTTTCGCCGTAGGCCAATGCCCGGGCGGCCAGCGCCAGGCGTACTCCAACCGGTTCTTTGCGCGTGGGATGAATATCCTCGGCGTCACCAACATCCGTGGTGACGACCATGGCGGTATTCGGGGTCGCGCGCCATGCATGCAACTGAGCGTCCCGGATCTCAGGACCGTTGCCTTTATACGGGGCGAGTTGCACGAAGAGGAACGGGAAATCTCCCTGGCCCCACTGAGCGCGCCAATCAGTGATCAGGGCGGGGAACAGCGTGCGGTAAGCCTCGGCCCGGCTCGCATTGGCTTCGCCCTGATACCAAATGACGCCGCGGATGGCATAGGGCTGAAGCGGCGCGATCATCCCCTGGTAGAGTGCTGCCGGACGGCCCGACGAAGACCGCGGATCACGGGGTGCCGCCGGCTTTTTGGGCTCGGGTTTGCCCGCAGCCTTGGCAACCGCAGTGGCTTCGGCCCAGGCCTTCAGCAACGCGGGCTCCTCGGTTTTATATTTGGTTAAAGCCGCCTCGTAGCTGGCGATCGCTTTTTCCTGAGCCGCAATCACTTCGGGGAACTGGTTGGCAAGGTGATCGCGGCGCATCCAGGTCTCGGCTGGCGTGCCACCCCATGAGGAATGGATCAGGCCGATGGGCACTTGTAGTTGGTGCTGGAGATCGCGGGCGAAGAAGTAGCCGACGGCGGTGAACTGGGCGGCTGTCTGTGGGGAACACACGTCCCATTTACCGGCGGTGTTGGTTTGCGGGGTGTCGGACATCGTACGGGCGACAGCGAAATGTCGGATCTTTGGGTAATCCGCCGCCGCCACTTCCTGCTCCCAGTTGACCAAGGGTTGCTGAGGGGGGCGCGGTCCGAGCTGGCGCTCCATATTGGACTGGCCGGAGCACACCCAGACTTCACCCAGCCAGACGTCGGTCAACGCCACGCGGTTCTTGCCCTCGAAAACGAGGGTGAACGGCCCGCCGGCTGGCTGGGCGGGCAGGCGCACCGACCAACGGCCATCCGCGCCAGCGACGGTGGTTTCGGCGATTTTATCGGCGAGGCGCACCGTGACTTTTTCTCCCGGCGCGGCTTGGCCCCAGACCGGGATCGGCTTGTCGCGCTGAAGCACGGCATGATCGCAAAACAACGCGTGGGGCGTGACATCGGCGTGCAAAGCAGCGGCGAATGTCAGCGTGCAGATCAGGAGTGAGCGGCTGTGTTTATTCATGGTGATTGGGTTGTGTTAGTCAGGAATCCAGGTGGGATTTAAGGTGCCCGAAGTCTCAAGCGATCATGCGTCAAACGGGGTCAATTTATTGAATCATTTGGACATCCGCCCGGCGCCTTTCCGGGGTCACTTTCAGGTTCTCAACTTTTCCGCCGCGCACCCGGCCTTCCACCGTGGTATTCAGCGGGGCGTTCAATTTAAAATCCACATCCCAGCCTTTTGGCCAGGCCGGCAGCAGGGTGATCTTGCGGCCCTCGCACTGCATCAACATCAATTGCAGAGCATGCAGACCGTTGCCGCCGTTATCTTGATCCGGCGCAGAATCATGACCGCGATCCCAGAAGGCCGGAAAGCGCAGTTGCTTATCCTGCCGTTGAAGAACGAACGTCACATTTTTGCGAGCCGTCTCGGAATCGCCGAGGAGTGCGGCTTGAATCCCATCCTGGGTCCAGCAACCGTTGGCTTTGAAGCGCCTTGCGGCAAAAGTGGCTCGGGCGAGATCCATATCCGGCTTCCCAAGACCGAACAGACGGAACGGATAGATTGAATAAAGCTCCGGGTTTTCAGAATTATGGCCCTTGTCAAAGACCTCGGCAGGCAACAGAAGCTTAACTCCCGCGGTTTCGGCGGTCGGCAATTCAGGGATTTCACCTTGAAACCGCTGCCAGCGCTGGCGCTGTTCGGGCGTCGTCAGGTCGGCTGGCAATGCGAGCAACCCCGCCAACACCCACCGCAATCCCGCAATGTCCGGAGCCGGATTTGTTGCCTTCCAATACATCTCAGCCGCATTGTCATTATCCAGAAAAAGCTTCCCCTTCGGATCCCGCTTCCAATGTTGATCAAAAAACTTCATCCCGGCATCGGCCACCGGCAGCAAGGTTTTCGTCACAAAATCGCGATCTCCGGTGAAAGCGAAGTAATCGAGCATCATCGCGCTCAGCTCGAGGATCGGGGTGTAATAATGCTGGGTAAAACCGCCTTTGCTCTCAGCCGTAAGAAGATTGATTCCTCCCCAGAACGGTTTGGTTTCGCAAAAGTATGCGCCTTCATGTTGGTAGAAATCCCGAACCTCCTTGGTGTTGTCGGGAAGCATGGCCTGAAACATTCGGAAGAGCGGCTGCATCATTTCAAAGTCGCCTTCCGCAAGCATCGGCCAATACATGGCACGGGTGTTTTGGAACCAATACTGGCCACCCCAAAACCGGAAATCGGCACTGTACACCAGCTCCTGTTCAACCCCATCAATCTTTCGTTTTGTTTTGCCCTCAATCGTAAAAATCGAGCCGTTGAACTTGATCGGATAGGCTCCGCGCCCGGCGCAGGCCGTGATAAAACGCTGAAGAATATAGCCCTGGCTCACCTTTTCAGCATCCTTATCGCCCGAAACAAACATCCAGCTTCGATTCCAGAACGCCTGCCACCATGCCTGATGTTTTAGACGGGCCGACTCGAGATCGGAATCGTTCGCTATTTGCTGATCCACCGCTGCCAGCCACTCCGCGTCCGAGCCGGTTTGTAAAGTCAGCGGGTAAATGGCGAGATGCAAAGTGCGACCTGGCTTCGCCGACTGCAGCGTCGTGGTTCCTGTGGAAATCAAGCCCTCGCCCTTCATCACCGCGCCGAAGGTGAGATTCGTCAACTGCGGCACTCGGGTGTTCAGGTTCCGGTAAATCCAGGCAACCCGGTTTTTTCCAGCGTCCAAAACCGAGTCAGCCTGAAGATTCTTCACCGCCGCGGGACGAAGCGTTTCAAACGATGCCGTGGCTTGAAAATCTGCCGCGCTTTTTCCCTCCAAATGGATCACCGGCCGGTTGGCATCCACCCAAAGCCGGAGCGAGATTGCTGCCTTCGACTGGCCCGCTTCGATCTGAATCTCTCCATTCCGCAGGATAAGCGCCTGGCTGAATGGAGCTCCTCCGGCAAACGGATTTGGATCAAGATGAACCCTCACCCGGCCAACTTTGGCGAGACCGTAATCTCCCTGCACGTGATCCGTCCACGCATCGGTTTTGCTGATGTAAAATAGAAGGTCGCCCTCTTTTTCGACCCAGACATTGAGACCGATGTCGCCGTTTCCCAGTGGCATCGAATCGCGTGAATCCGCCCCTGGCGAGGTCCAAACGACATTGCTGGAGTCGATTTCCGCAGGGGCGGCTGCACAGGCTAGAGAAAAGGACAATAATCCTAAAAAGGTGAAATGGATGATTTTATTTTTCTTCATTGTCTGCTCCTTCATTATTGCCAGCATACCAATGTGTGCTTGGAAAATCTATGGATAATCCTGATAATTTTATGTAAAATTGTAGCTGGTCCTTTAACCTAGATAGATTTCCAGCTTCCCATGGCTGCTGTAGAACTTTTAAAGCTGGCGCAAACAAAATCCTGATGCTCAAAAATCGTAAAGTGATCGTGCCCCATCGTGTTATCAGTCATCAGTAGGCAGTAAAAACTAATTTACCAATAAATGCATAATTCTCACAGCGGTTCCTTTGCTTTTGGGGTCGGATTTTTCCGCCACTTTTAATGTCAGTTCGTGGGAGCCCATGGATAAGTCTCCATCCAAAATCTGAGCCCAAGGCAAATGCAGCTGACGACTCCAATTCGTAAATAAATTACGGGATTCAAAAGGTTGTCCATCAATACTATATTCAATGATTCCCGCATCCGGTCCAGCCGCCACAAATATTCCAACCGCAGTCCCTTCAAATTTCAAACGCAGGATGGACCCCGGTTTTTCGGAAACGAGCGCAGGCACGTTGACAAAGCCTTTTCGCGTTGAAACATTCCCTTCAGGCTTCCAATCTGGCACTAATTGCCACCCCTCACTCAATACAGCCGAACTTAGATCAACCATTTTACCCTTGAAATAGCTTTTTTCATCCAGCGGAATATCCGGGCATCGACAGGCCTTTAAAGATGCCTTGGGTGCGGAAGCCTCTTTCCATGCTTGATCAAATAAACGAATGATGGATCGACCATAAATTGCATGTCCAAAGGAAGAAGGGTGCAGATCTTTAAAGTCCTTATGCCAGTCAAATTCTCCGGCCTTAATTCGTTCTGTAACTTCCAAAGCCATATTAATCGACGGGACGCTATAATACTCTGCAACTTTTTCATGCTGCTCTATGACGACCGGAACCTTGCCTTCATTAATAACCTTCATTTTTGAAGGATCCACAAAATGCATCATAATGATGTCGATGTTTGGATTTGAAAGACGAGCATGTCTTACAACCCCCTCCATCCCACGAACCATCTCTTTAGGACTCATCCCATTGCCTTCATCATTCACAGCCGCCTCGATAAACAAGAGATCGACAGGGCCGTTTTTAAGAATATCACGGTTAAATCGAAAAGAATGCGGAGTTGAACCCATGCTCCCTATACCTGCGCTGATAAAATCAAATGCCGTGTCAGGAAATCGTTTTTTTAAGTCATTCATCACGATATCGCGCCATGACCCTCCTTCGGTAAGAGATATTCCCATTTCGGTAATGGATCCCCCCATGAATGCAACACGTCCTTTTTTCTCCGTTATAAATTTAGCCCTGCAATTGCTCAGTCCATCCCTGACTTTAAAATAATCATATCCATTGGGAGTCACTTTGAGGGCTGCATCCGCAGCAATCAACAGTCCAGACACAAGAAATAATAAAATAAAAAAAACAATTGATTTCACAAATAACTCCTTTCAGCTGTTAATTCTGGGGTGGCAAATGATGAGCGGTTTTCAATTAACACAGAATTGCATGATGCGCATGGCATGACCCGTTCTGCTTGTTTTGTCTGAAATTCGCAGGGTCACCTGATGCTTGCCCGGTTTCAAGTCGGTCGCCAGCATGACGGTCCACGGATACTGCCACCCACCGCTGTAGGGACCGAATAGATTGATCGGACGGGATGGCCCGCCGTCCACACTGACCTCGACGATGCCAGCGTCCGGTCCTGCCAGGATGAAGGCACCCAAGGCGGTTCCGTCAAACTCCACGGCGGCCTCGGCCCCCGGTTCGTTGGCGCACAGCATGGGAATGGGAAGGGCTTTGAAGCGTGGCGCTACATTTCCCGTAAAGTTTTTCCAATCCGGCGACTCGATCTTCCATCCATTTTTAATAGTGGCCAGCTTGACATCCATGAAACGACCCCTGAAATAGCTCAACGCATCCAAGGGCTCGGCTGGCATAACCTGCGCGACCTGTTGTGCCGTCGCTGGCAGCGGAGCTGACCAGAAGCGGCTGAAGAGTTCATCCATCATCCGGGCAATCAAGGCCTGGCCAACCGGGCCGGGATGTACACCGCCGTATTGTGCATAGGTCATGGTTCCGGCAGCGATTTGTGCCGTCATTTCTTTGGCAACACTGATAGTTGGTATCTGGTAATGCTTGGCGACCTCGTCGTGGGCGGCGATGGAGATTGGCATCTCACCCTTTTGCAACATGCTGATGATGTGCTCATTCACCATGAAGGTCATCACGATATCCAGGTTGGGGTTTTGCATCCGGGCGTGGCGGATGACGCCCTCCATCCCGCGGATGGCCTCCGTCCGATTGAAATGCCCGTCCTGATCGTCGTTGACAGCGAATTCCACGAACAACAGATCGACCGGCCCTTGTTGCAGGACATCTCGTTCAAGACGAAATGCACCTGTGTTCGAGCAGGTGGAGCCGATGCCTGCGTTGGTGAAAGTGAACGTGGTGTTTGGGAAACGCTTTTTGAGGATATCGTAAACCATGGGTCGGTAGCCTGCAGCCTCGGTGATTGATCCGCCGAGGAAGGCGACGTTGCCAGTTTTCTTCTGCTCGAACTGAAGGCGCGAGTTGTTCAGATTGCCCCTGAGGACAATGTGGTCTCCGAAAGGCGGGTTGCCTTCGGCGCAGAGGAGTGAGAACTGCGATACGAGGATGGCAACTAGAATCAGTAAGGTTTGGAAAAAAAGGTGCGTTGAAATGTTTTCATTGTTTTTTGTTTTGGTTTTTTTGTGGGTGGATTGAGTCGTGTTCATTATAATCATTTTAGCATTTTAATTATATAGATAAGATTGACATTTTTATGTAAGATTTGAGCTGCTGCTTTGAATAGGCAGCACGGTAAAATTTGGAGGCAAGAAAGTACCTTGAGTTGGTTACTGGCATAATATCGCCCTTCGGGATTAGGGTTTAAACGTTAATTTTTCCCCTACTTGAGTATTGCGTTCAATGAGTTTACTGTCCCACGGGTTGATTAAGCGTAGTTTTCGTCCTTGTTCAGAGAGGATTTTTATTTCCTTGACCTGACCATTGGTAAAAGCGCATTCTACCAGGAAACCGCCGCGGGCACGGAGTTTGAAATTTCCTGACCAGGTTTTACGGAGTGCGGGTAAGAGACGGATGGGGCCACCGTCAAGCAATTGTTCCGAATCTGCGAGATCGTGACTTTGCAGTAAGGCCTCCTGTATTGCAGTCATATTGACGCCCGTGGTATCGAGATATGGTGTATCAGTGATAAATCGAGCTGCCGTTATTGGGACTTTGGAAACTGTGTAGGGCAATGCACTTGATGCATTGATCCAGCCGCCGTAGGGGTATTGTTGTTGGCGCAGGGCATGGTGCAAAATCACATCTACAGCATTGGGGAGGCCGAGACGGGCTGCTTGAACGCCGTCTGGAGCCCAACCGTAATTATTATTGAAACGTCGGTCGTTGAACGTGTTGATACCCCGTTGTAAGTCATTTGAAGCACTCGCAATCCCGATGCGTGCAAATGGAAACACGATATACAATTCGGGGTTTTCGAAATTTTCTTTTTGTGGGTATTCACCGATATCGGCGGCTACAGCAAAATGAGTTTCATTATTCTCAATGCCGTCGAAAACTGATTTATATGTCGTCTTTTCACGCATAGGCATTTTGGGAAAACGGATTTTCAAAGCACGGAGTTCATCGATTTGAGCCGTTTTTTCTTTCCATTTGCCCAGAGGAAGGAAGGGAATTTTTTTCCGTTAGAATTTAAAAAATGAAGTAGTGCTGGTTGACAG
>JBAWZH010000063.1:0-13372 GCA_037143135.1 bacterium | reverse complement strand
GGGGGCGTGTCGTTCCGGTAATCGTGGTTCTCGCGAAGCTGAATCTGAACGTTGGAGCAAGAGAAGATAAGCATGACGATCCGAAATCCAATCTACTGGGTGATCCTAATTCTCAGCCTAGCACTCAGCCGGCATGCGACCGCAGGCGGAACGAACGAGCTTGAACGGTATCGCATCCCGATCCCGGGAGGAGATGCGTCCGTCATGTTCAGAGCGGAGTCAATGGGTCTTCGGAGCACAGGAGGCACGGTGCCCCGAAAGTGGGATGTGTTCATCCTGCCAAAGGATGGGCAAGCATTGCAACGAATCACCCGCATGCAGTTCGATGAATGTGCGGGTCTGGACGTGTCGCCAGATGGAAGCAACGTCATTTTCAGTGCGAGGATCAACCAGTATCCGAAAGACACTTTCTTCGTCTTGCGATTGGCTGCGATCAAGACCATCAATCCAGACGACAAACGGTTTATTGGAGGAACCGTCATTCTCGACAACGGAAAGCATTGCACGGAACCTCGCTTCTCACCCGATGGCAAGTGTGTTGTGTTCCTCTCAAAGTTACCCCGCAAGAGAACCTTTGGCGAGGTGCTGACGCCATTCTCAGGAACTGTTCACTTTCTGTGGGAGGTGTGCGTCATTGATCTTCGGACGCTATCGGTGACCGTGATTGACATAAGCAACAACCCCATCTCTGGACATGGTTACTCCAGTGACGGGAAGACGATTACCTACACCAAGGACGGGAAGGTCTGTCACCGGTCCGTAGTGGATAGCAAACCAACCGAGAAACAATGACGGCTCCAACCAGCAAATCCTCGGTACGGCTTCGCCGCCCGAAATTTGCGACGTTCGACCAAGAGAAAGGAAATGAAAATGAGAACTTGGCAGGCAGCAATTATCGCAGGTGTGTTCGGAACTTTCAGTGTGTACGCCGCAGACAACACATCGGTCAAATTGGACGACGTTCTAACCCATTTTACGAACCAAGGATTCAAGGTGGAAGGCATCACGCGTATATCAGACGAAATGGTGCCGAAGGATGGATTCGATACCGTCGAAATGGTGAAGGTGGATTGGCAGGATCCGAAGACGATGGAAGTTCAGTACTCATTCCGATTGTGGCGGCAGAAGACCATTGAACAGGCACAACGCCGACTGAAGATGGGCAAGGCATTCAAATGGGAAATGATTGCAGCCGGTACGATCGTATTGGAATGGATGGAGGGGACCGCATCAAACAAGGAACGTATCTACAAGTTGTTCGAGGATTTCAGAACGAAGAACAAATTGGCGGCCATGACAGACAAGTAGTCGAACACCCACGTGGTCCGTACGCGGTTCCCGCGCCGGACACGTGGCACGTTCGCATGAGAGATGAATAGGACCATCAAGATCATCGGAAAGATTGCGGTCGGCATCCTCGCCCTGACAGGCGCGGCTTCGATCCTCATCGCCATCCTCTTCCTGAACTCGTGGCCTCGCATGCACTGGCCGGATGTCCAGAGCGGCATTCGACGCGATTGCGGCGCTCTCCTCGCAAAATACGAGTCTGCCCAGGCGCCTAAGACTGAATGGCCGGAATCCATCCAGCAAATCAAGCCACAGGCAGTCCAAACGGCAGGAGACCATGTCATCATCACCATTTCAGGTGGGGGTATCGGTGCTGCCTGGGGATTTGTGGTCTTCCCCGGAGACCCGCGGATCACGTCCGAGCGAATGACAGGAATGAAGATATGGGGAACCGGTCAACCGGGCATCTTCAAATACCAGACGATTGAATGAAACGGAATGCGAACCAGGCGTTGCATGCTATCGCCGCGAAGCGCGGCTCAGCATGAACGCCGCCGTTCGATTGAATAGAAATGGCCCACACCTGCGGATATCAGGAGATACACATGAATTATTGCACGGTTGCGATCGCATTAGTTGTGTCGGCAGCAGCGACGACAAGCACAATTGCCGGAGAGGTCAAGGGTCCGATTCAAGCAGGGCCGGTGAGTCAAGGCTTTCAAGCTGAGGCCAAACCGAAGCAAAAGTATGAGATCAAATTCCGTGATGCCCCTGTGGAACGCATGTTGGCTTACTATGGCGAGATGACGGGCTTAACTCTTCTGTGCTCGCCCCGACTCCCGCTCAACAAGGTTACGCTGGAAGGCAAGAATCTACCACTCGATGAATTGTGCGGAATGATCGAGACAGCGTTAAAGGAGCAGGGCGTTCTCATTGTCAGGCCAGGCGCGACGTTCGCCATCGTGGTGTCAGCGACAGAGGAAATGAAGCCGGAAGGGTTAGACCAACTGGTGCCAGCAACGGTAACAATCAATGTGCCAGGCGTGGCAAGCATGGTGGAATACCAATCTGCGCCGGTAGAGGTCATATTACAGGACTACGCCAACTGGGCTGGCAAAACCATGTTTGTGTCCAAGGATATATCAAGGGTTCCCGTCTCACTTCGGAGTCAGAGGAAACTGACGCAACAGGAGTGTCTCCAAGCGATTGATAATGTGTTGTTGCTGCACGGCATCAAACTCATTGTTCTGGGCGACGGGGGACTTGGAGCCATCCCGGCAATTTCACCGGAATCCAACCGGCAGGAAGTAATCTCTGCCTTAATCCCGTTGAGTTCGATGCAGAACGGCCTGGGCCTAGCCAAAGACCCCAAGGAACCGGGTGCCAATCGTGTGGTCGACTGGAGATTGGTGTCGATACAGACCAGCGGCGACGGTGCCGGCAGAGTTGGACTGCTGAATATCAAGACAAAGCAGACGATGAGTCTTGGCGAGGGGGAAACGTCCAATGGTGTCTCTGTCATCAAGATCGACGTCGAGCACGAAAAGGCCCAACTTCAGTTTGAGACGAATGGGTTCCCCTCGATCATTGGCGAGTCGAAGAAGATGGACAGATAGATCCGAGGCAGCGCTTTCAGGCTACTCGACTGCAATGTCAGAATGGCAATCGAACAACCGGCGGCATGCGACGCTTGACAGCGCGCCTGCGCCGGAACGTTCGCATCAGGAAAATGATCAGAAAGTTGATTTGAAATTCAGATAACTACCGATTAAGATTTAAAGCATGACAACTACCTTGGCAATTGACCGCTTATCAAGACCAGAAAAACTTCGCGTGATGGAGGCAATCTGGGTTGATCTAGCCCAGGATGAAGTTTTGACTGAATCTCCGTCATGGCACAAGGATGCTTTGGCTGAAACAGCTCGCCGGGTAAAAAACGGGGTGGAACCGATTCTTGACTGGGAACAGGCGAAGCGGGATCTCCGGAAGCGTATTCGATGAGCATCAAGATACTTGCTTCCGCCTCCGAAGACCTTGAACGCGGAAGGACCTTCTACTCGCAGCAAGGCGAGGGACTGGGCGAGTATTTTTTGGATTCCTTGGCTTCCGACATTGATGCCCTTGCTCTATATGCTGGAATTCACCCCAAGGTATTTGGCTATTACCGCCTTCTCTCGAAGCGTTTCCCGTATGCCGTTTATTACCAGATCAATAGAAGCCATGATGTCATTGTGTGGCGTGTCTTGGATTTGCGTCAAGATCCCTTGCGGATACAAAGGGCATTGAAATAGTTGCGAACCAGAAAGTCCAGGTTACCTCGCGTTCCGCTCGGAACCTGACTTTCACCGTTCGGCATCAAGACAGGAGAAAGAACATGGGCAGAACGATGGCATTCTTGGTGGCGGGGCTTATTTGCGCGACATGGGTGCAGGGCGCTTCGGAGCGCGTGCGCTTTGTGCCTGCGGCAGTCACGAACGAACACCAGAGAACCGGTGCAGTTACGAACTGGTCACAACTGGGCCCCCTTGATGAAGCCGCGTGGAACAACGGCAAGATCCCGGTTTCGACTCATGCGGATTGGACTCAACTCAGGCAAGGCCCAGGCAAGGAACCTGGACGTCTGTTCCTTATGGCGCACGCTGGTCTAGACGACGCGTTTCCGGTTCAGGACAGCACCGGCAGAACCCACTTTGTCGTTTTGTTGGTCGAGGGAGACGACAACCACCTCTTGCTCGTCGTCCAATCCAGGGAAGGTTCACAACCCTTCAATGTGTTGCGCGACAAACCCGTCCCCGTCGTTGTTGCAGGCGGGAAATACGACCTCTGCTTTCCGACGGTTGACGCCGCTGCGCAGGCAGATTCCAAACCTACGACGGAAAGGGCCATGATCATCGTCCACCACTTCTCTGAACCCAAAGATGGAGGCAGGCCGAACGAAACGTCGCACGGTACGGCGCTACCGCGCCGCCGGTGAACGCCGCCGTTCGAGGAAATCAGAATATCAGAATTGAATACGACGAGATCAAAAGGTATAGTTTAACTTATTTGGAGGGAGTTTCTATGGAAATCGCACTGCCCCTAGATAAAATGACCGTTTCGGACAAATTCAAGATTTTGGAAGAAATATGGGACAGCCTTAAGCGTTCCCAAAAAGATATTCCTGTACCGGCCTGGCATGCTGATGTTCTAAAAGCGAGAGAATTAAGGGTTCAAGAAGGAACCTCTGTGTATGGCGATTGGGGAGATGCCAAACGTCGCATTCGAGAGCGAACCCGGTGAAAATCAGGATTCTCGACGAAGCTGAACAGGATCTAGTCGACGGAGTCCTGTTTTATGAATCCCAAGACCCGGGACTTGGGGATTACTTTCTGGATTCGCTTTCAGCCGACATTGATTCGCTCCAACTGTTCGGCGGTATTCATCCAATTCGTTCAGGGCGACATTGTTTGTTAGCCACTCGATTCCCGTACGCCGTTTATTACAAGATTTTGAATCGTGTCGTGCATGTCCAAGCCGTTTTGGATTGTCGGCGAGATCCTGCTTGGATTGAAAGACGATTGAAATAACCCCGAACCAACTCTTTGACCGCGACGGCTCGCACGCTCGCCGCGGGTCAAGAGTCACGTTCGGGATAATGAATAATTGACTTCAGGTTTATCGATCTGATATACGTATTACAGATAGGAGATCGATAGCATGAATACTGTAACTGTATCCCCGAAATTTCAAGTTGTGATTCCTCTTGCTGTGCGCGAGCGAAATCACATTCGGGTGGGTGAGCGCCTGCAGGTCATTAGTTTTGACGACCGTATCGAGTTGATCCCCGTGCGTGCCATGCGCAGCATGCGAGGCTTCTTGAAGGGATTTGATGCCAAGTTTACGCGTGACGAGGCGGACCGGACATGAATGTGGTTGACACGTCAGGTTGGATCGAGTTCCTGTTTGAAGGAGGAAATGCCGATGTGTTTGCCCCGCTGATCGAAGACGTCGACAACCTCTTGGTTCCCGTGGTTTGCCTGTACGAAGTCTTCAAGAAAGTGAATGCGGTTGCCGACGAACAAAAGGCTTTGCAGGCCATCGGTCAGATGAAACAGGGCAAAGTTATCGACCTCACAGAGCCGTTATCGCTCCGTGCGGCTTTGATCAGCCTTAAGCACCACCTCCCCATGGCTGATAGCTTCATTTTGTCGACTGCTTGGTCGGAACAGGCAACGCTCTGGACTCAAGACGAACACTTTTCAGGTCTGCCAGGAGTTGAATATATAGAAGCCCGAACCAAGGCGCTCAGCGTACGCGGCAAGCCGCGCCGCTGACGCCTCCCGTTCGGCACGAGAGATGAAAATGGAAATCAGGCCTTATCGGAAAGAGGATGAGGCTGCGGTCGTCCAACTCTGGCGCGACTGCGGTCTCGTGGTCTCCCACAACGATCCGCACAAGGACATCCGCCGGAAACTCGCGGCCCAACCAGACCTGTTCCTGGTTGGTCTGAACAGTGGGCAGATCGTTGCCACCGTCATGGCCGGATACGAAGGACACCGGGGTTGGCTGAACTACCTTGCCGTCGCACCCGCCCACCAAGGTGGCGGCATCGGACGGCAGATGGTTTCCGAGGCCGAAAGGCTGTTGAGGGCACTGGGTTGCCCGAAGATCAATCTCATGATTCGGAGGTCAAACGCAGGTGTCATCGCGTTCTACCGGAAACTCGGTTTTGCGGAAGACGATGTGGTGAGCATGGGCAAACGATTGGAGAAAGACTGAGCCGAACATGCCCTTGCTCGGTACGGCGTACCGCCGCCCGAGAAGGTCAACGTTGGGTTATAAGAATTATTGAAATTCAGGGATTAAAATAATAACCTACTTATATGAAAACGATGAAGTATGTATACTGGCAAGAAGAAGATATGTGGATGGGGCACTTGGAAGAGTACCCTGACTATATGACTCAAGGCAAAACGCTGGAAGAACTTCAGGAGAACCTGAAGGATATTTATGAAGATCTTGCCAGTGGATCCATTCCTCATGTCCGGCATGTTGCGGAACTTCAGTTCGCATGAAGCGGATTGATCTCATCCGCCAGCTTGAGCAAGCCGGTTGCATTTTCATCCGCCACGGCGGACGGCATGATTGGTATCAGAATCCCCGCACGGGTGCCTGTCAGCCCATTCCACGACACCGGGAAATCAAGGATCATCTTGCCAGGCATATCATCCGGAAAATGGGAACCTGACCCAACTACACCTTGTTCCGTACGGCTTCGCCGCCTGAAAAGGTGAGCGTTGGCCAAGGAGATATCATGTTGACTCTCTCCTCACTGAAAAGTAGCCTGCTTCGCATGGAGTGCAGGGTTAGATCAATAAAGGTGTGCCAGCGATGACGGTTGGGGATTGCCTTTTCATCATTAATGGGTTGGGAATGGGGAACAGCACCCGTTGCCATGCCATCATTGAGCATCTTCTGGAGAACCGGGTTCGTGTCCATGTGCTTACCTCGGGGAACGGCCTGATCTATTTTTCCGGCGTCAAGGGCATCACGTCCCTTACGCCCATGGAATCGTTTTTCTATTCTGGAAAAAACGGGGGAGTCAGTGGGTGGAGAACTTTTGCTTCGATTCATGCCTTGTTCGGGCGGGCTACGAACAAAAAACGCCAGTTGGAGGGACTCCTTCAGCGTCTTCATATCGACGTGGCGGTAACCGACTCGGAGTACATTACGGCGCCCCTGCGGCGTCGAAAAATTCCGATTATCGGTTTGAATAATGCCGATGTCGTCGTTTCGGAATATTTGAAATGCCCTAATACGCCCGGTGATATTCGAAGTCACTTCTGGTTTGTGGAATACACGGATTATCTCTTTCATCGTTTCTTCTGCGATTGGGTGATCAGTCCCTCCGCCGTTCCCGGCGCGGTTCGTCACGCCAGAATTCGCCGCGTCGGCCTGATCGTCCGCCGTTCCGTCCTGGAGTCTCTGCCTGATCATCCGCCCGCTCCGCCACTGCCTGCGGAAATGAAAACCATGGTGTTCCTGTTGAGCGGTTCAATCTTTGCCTCGAAGATCGACTTCGGGGACGGGATGTTTCCGTTTCCTGTTGATGTCATCGGGCGTGAGGGCGAGAACGTGGGAATGGTAACGTATCGTGGCCGGTTGATGGATAACATGGCCTACCTTCAGAAGGCGGATGCCCTCGTTGTCAATGGCGGGTTCTCAGCCGTCAGTGAAGCCCTGGCCCTGGGGAAACCCACCTTTGTTATTCCCGTGCCCGGCCATGCCGAACAGTATATCAACGCGCGGGTTGTCGCCGATATGGGATACGGCTATGTCGTGCGGGAGGACGAGGTTGTGGCCAAACTCAAGGGTCTGTGCCGCGTCAACCGTTGGGAGGGAATGAAATCCCGCACTCCCATCACCGGCGTCCAGGGCGCCCGGGAAGCCGCTGAGATTATTATTGACGTGATGCAGAAGCAGGATTTACCCCCGGTCTGACGGAGTGCTGCCCATGATTGTGTGTGCGGATGATTTTGGACTGACGACTGACATTAACCGCGCCGTGATCCATCTGGCCGGGCAGGAACGGATTTCCGCGGCGTCCTGTATGGTGGCCCTGTCTCATTTTGATCGGATGGCTTTTTCCGGTTTGCTCAAATACCGGGATCGTCTGGATATCGGCCTTCATCTGACCCTGACGGATAGTCCCCCGACCCACGCCGTGGCCGGTGTCAAATCCCTGCTCCAGTCGTCATCCCTGTTCCATTCCATGGGGTCATTGCTGCGAAGGGGAATCGTTGGCGCCCTCAACCCGGATGACGTGGCTCGTGAGATTCGCAGTCAGTTTGACCGATTTGTTGAGTATGCGGGATGTCCGCCGGACTATTTGGACAGTCATCTGCATGTCCATCAGTTTCCGGGTGTCAGGGACGGGATGTTACGCTTCCTTGACACGCTGGATCCCGAGACGGGCCCCTATATCCGGAATTCAGCGATGACGGTCGGAAAAGCCATCCGGCAGGGCGTCTCGCCTCTTAAGTGCCTGGCGATAGGGTTCCCCGGGGCGTATTTTCGTGAAGCGCTTGAACAGCGCGGGTGGAGGACGAATCACGGGTTTGCCGGGATTTATGCCTATGACGGGCACCATGCCTATCCTGTTTATCTGAGCCGTTTTGCGGAGTGCATGGAAACCCGCACGGGTATCATCATGACCCATCCCGGTGAGAGTGAGCCGTGGCGTGAGATCGAATACCGCACGCTACTGGATGCCGACTGTCTGACAGGACAGATCAACAAGTTCTGTGACGCTTAACCTCGGGGGTCTTTTTCCGTTTCCGTCTGAAGAAATCCTGCAATAGTGTCCGGCAGGGATCTTCCAGAATTCCCTGAATAATCTCGGGACGGTGATTGAGTTGGGGGTGATTCAGGATGTTGAACACGGAAACCGCGCCGCCCCGGAGTGGATCGGCGACGCCGAAGACGACCACGGGTATCCGGGCCAGAACAATAGCGCCTGCACACATGGGGCAGGGTTCCTTCGTAACATACAGGATGGTGTCCGTTAACCGCCAATCACCGACAGCGGTCGCTGCCTGGGTGATGGCGATCATTTCCGCATGGGCCGTCGGATCCTTCAACAGTTCGGTCTGGTTGTGGGCGCGCCCGATGACGGCGCCCTCTTTGATGATAACGGCCCCCACGGGAACCTCGTCGGCGTCCGCCGAGAGGCGGGCCTCCTGCAACGCCAATTGCATGTAATGGTCGTGGTTAAGTTCTAACATGGCGGGCGGAGGCGCGGCTCATTAGAACGCGGTCATCTCGTCATAGAACTTGACGATATCGTCGCAGTTGCCGCTTTCCATGAATTGAATCGCTTCACGCGGGTGCCGGTTTAGAATGCCACTGATCATGTAGGGGATGCTGTACCCCCAGAAAAAGTCCTTACGCAAAGGCTCGATTGTCTCGCGGATGCATTTTAACAGCGGCCGAATACGATACTTCGGGTTGTGAAGGAATCCCAGCAGGAGTTCCATCTGGCAGTTTCCGGCGCCGCGGCCCAACCCCGAGAGACTGGCGTCGAGATAGTTGGCTCCGCAGAGAATGCCCTCGATCGTATTGGCGTAGGCCAACTGGCAGTTATTATGGGTGTGGATGCCAATCTGTTTGCCGCCCGCCTGCGCGTATTTCTGGAATTTGTTCATCAAGGCCCGGATCTGTTCACTGTAGAGCGTGCCGAAACTGTCCACCAAGTAGATAATGTCAACCTCGGACTGGGATAGCGCTTCCAAGGCGCCATCGAGTTCATACTCGGGCACGGTGGAGATGGCCATCAGATTGACGGTCGTCTCATATCCCTTGTCGCGGGCATCCTTGATCATATCGATGGCCATCGGGATCTGGTGGATGTAGGTCGCCACGCGGATCATGTCGATGACGCTTTTCTCGCGGGGCAGAATGTCCGTTTCGTATTCCGTGCGCTCCGCATCGGCCATGACCGAAATCTTGACGTCGCCCTTTTCTCCGACAACCTCACGAAGCACCTCTTCATCGCAGAACTTCCACAGGCCGTTTTCAGTTTGCGAAAAACTCTTTTTCGAGGCCTTGTAACCCAACTCCATATAGTCCACGCCCGCATCGCAGCAGGTTTGATACACTTTCTTTACCAAGTCCACGCTGAACTTGTGGTTGTTCATCAATCCGCCGTCGCGGATGGTGACATCCATAACTTTGATTTCTGGGCGGAACGAAACCCAGCCCTTACTCCCTATTGCCTGCTCATGTTTTGACATGTCGAAACCCCTTCCGTTCCTCATTGGCCGGTCTGGCCTGTTTAGGGGCGGTATTCAGGCGATTTTCAGTGGGTTTGTCAATGAGAGATTCGGCGGGGAAAGAATTGATTCCTAATCCAGCGCGAGAGGAAGGCCAACACGGGACTGCGTTGGCCAATGGGTCTGAGAGATATCGTGTGACTCCTCAGTAACTGGCTGATGCTGGCGGTCGGATTCTCGGGATCGAAGTCGGTTGTGACTGTGATCCCATATGTTCCCACCCAGCGCTCTTCGTCGGATAGGGGCAGGGGATCAGACCCGCCGATAACCGTGAACCCCTTTTTGAGGGCCAATCGCATCAGGCATGGCAAGGGCCAGAGGGTAGGGCGTAATCCTGTGTCGCCAATGAGAAATCGATCCGGCGTGTCGGCCGTGATCAGCGTTCGGATGATTTTACCGCGTAGCCCGAACCACTTGCCCGGCGACCAACTCAATACCGGGATGGCCCCTGCCGCTCGAACCGCATCCAGGGTGTCATCGGCCGTCAGGCCGTCCGGTATCGAGACATCTACTCCGAGCGCCAGGATTTCCAATTGATCACGCGTGACGATCTGCCGTCCCGCAACGAGATACCCTGCAAGCACGCCCCGAACCCGAATGGCGATGGATTGGGGGTCTGGTCCCGGCGTGAGTTGAACCGCTTTGCCGGTGAACGCAGAGGGTGTCGCCAGGACATCCCTGAAAAATCGGCAGGCTCGACTTTCTGCCAGTAGTCCGATGATGAGAGGTTTTCCGGGAGTTCCGGCGCCGGGCAAACTGGTAAGAAGACTGGTCACGGCCTTTTCCCAGTCGTAACCGGGATACATATGGACATGCGCGTCAATGAGAAGAGTCTGTCTGGATGCCGGAGCGCTCATTGAACGGATCCTTTCAGACGGATTAATTCATTTTCAACCCAGGCATAAAGTTCCTGTGCGGCTTTCTCAAAAGCTTTCAGTGAATAGGATCGCTCGGCAAGTTCCCGCGAGTTTCGCCCCAATGTGTTCCGGAGAACCGCATCGTCGGCGAGTCGGAGCATGGCGGCGGCGAAAGCATTGACTTCCGGCGGGGCCAGCAGGGCGACCGTTGAGGTCAACACCTGGGTGTGTGTGGGCAGGGCGGTGGCCAGAACAGCCTTCCCGGACGCCAGATAGGAATAGATCTTCATGGGGGTGTTGTTTCCCCTGATCCGTGGGGACAGGAGAACATCGGCGTGTTCAAAGAGGGCAGCCATTCGTCCGACAGGCTGGTGGCCCAGGAACAGAACATCCCGACTCACGCCCAGATCGGAGGCATGAGCCCGGTATTTCTCAATGTCAGTCATCTTACCGCCCGCGATGACCAGTCTGGCCCTTCCCCCGTCTCGAACGAACTTGGCAAAACTGTCCAACATGAGATCAGCGCCCTGATAGGTCTCAAGATTACCAATATACATGAAGCAGAGGCGGGGATCCGGAGGAATCAGGTGGCGTACGGCATCCGTGGCTTCAGGACTGGACGGTTTCAGGAGTGAGATGTCGCGTAATAGCGCCACTTTTCCAGCGCCATCCGCCTGGGCAATGTCGGCCAGGGCATCACAGACTGGAACGACGACCAGCGCTCCCCGGATCGCCGCCCGTTCAGCCCGGTTCATGAGCGGGAGCAGTCCCTTCAGGAAGGGGAATTTTTCGGCAATCTGCCTGGCGAGCGAGGAATCCATGTCATAGAGATAGGGCGTTCCCCACCGACGCTTGATGGCCATGGCCATATAGACGGATTCCTCCACGGCATGGACGAGATCGTAATGGCCATCGCGGGCCATGCGCAGGGCCTGTGGATACATCGCCAGGTCGCAGAGAATCTTCTTCAGGGATGGTCCGGGCGGAACACCATGGACGAAATACGGACGTTTGATGCGGTAGAGGGTCACGCCGGGATGGGCGACATCGTCGCCTTCATGATACGTCAGCATATCCACGCAATGCCCCTGTGCAGACAGGGCATGAAGGAGCAGGTTGACCGCAATAGGTGTACCGCGTTCCTGATAAAATGGATGTGGCGCCAAAAGAAGAATGTTCATGAAACGGCGATCATTGAACCAAAGATCGATCCAATTCACAATAACGCATATAGCCATTAAAAAAGGTTGCATAGCACAAGCTACATCATGGATATTGACGATGATATAAGCGGTATCCACTCATGATTAATGAAACCGAAATTGTCTATGGCCGTCAACCGGTCTGTGAACTGCTCAAGGCGGGACGCCGCGAGGTCAAGCGGCTGTTCATGGCCAACAATTCCCGCCGTACAGCCGCCTCCATAGTGCAGTTTCTGAAGTTAGCCGAAAAACGATCACTGGAAGTGAATCCGGTAGCTGTTTTTGAGTTGGATCGGATGTGCCGGAGCGGGAACCACCAGGGTGTGGCCGCTGTTGTGGCCGAGTATGCTTATGTGGAACTGGCGGAGGTGATGGAAGGCGCCAATGAACGAAAATTGCCACCCTTGCTGTTGCTGGTTGACCATGTTCAGGATCCCCAGAACCTCGGATCCATGTTGCGATCGGCGGATGCGGCCGGGGTTAATGGCGTGGTGATCCCCAGGCACCGGGCGGCATCCGTCACGCCAGCCGTGGTGCGCGCTTCGGCAGGCGCGGCGGAACACGTCAAGGTCGCGCTGGTGGGCAATCTCCATCAGGCCATGCTGTCCCTGAAAGATCAGGGAATGCGACTGATCGGACTGGAGGGAAGCCCGGAGGCCACGCCATATGAGGAGGCCGATCTGGGAGGCCCGATCGGTCTGGTCATTGGCAGCGAGGAGGAGGGCTTGGGCAAATTAGTCCATGACACCTGCGATCTGGTTATCCGTCTTCCCATGCGGGGTCGGGTGGGCTCGTTGAATGCCGCCGTGGCCGCCGCCATTGCTCTTTTTGAAGTGCGGCGGCGACAGACGGTCGGATGAGGGTTCACTGGTGCTGACGGCGATAGGCGGAGGGCGAGAGTCCGAAGGTCTTGCTGAACTGGCGGATGAAATGACTGTGGTCATAGAACCCGCACTGGGTGGCGATATCGGTGATTTTGGTCGAGGTGGAGGTCAGAACCTGGCAGGACTTGTTGAGTCGTCGCCTTATCAGTATTGTTAGAGGTGTGAAATATATGATTGAATTTTATAGTTGTTACGGAATTCAGGTTATCAACTACGCAAGGATGAATTTTCATCATGACATGGTTTAAGAGCGCGAAGGATGTCACGGTCGGTGTGGTCGGGTATGGTGGCGCATTCAATATGGGCAAGTGCCATCTGACTGAAATGAAGAA
>JBAWZH010000062.1:0-13383 GCA_037143135.1 bacterium | reverse complement strand
CGCACATCGATAATGGCATATATATGCGAAAAAGTCCATGCCGTCCGCCGTTTTTGTGCATGGTCACCTCGGTCGCAAAGTGTTATCGTTTCGGACGTGACAGACAAACAGGAGAAGTGCAACACATGAAGGCAGCGTTCAGAAAAGACGAAGAGGTTTTCCTGAAGGACGTGGACATGCCGCCGCTCAAACCGGACGCAATCAGGTTGCGCGTCACGGCTTGCGGCATCTGCGGTACGGATCTGCACTGGAACAGCAAACCGTCCAAGGACTCGCCTTTCGGCCACGAGGGCGCCGGCACCGTGCTTGAGGTGGGCGCCGCCGTGGGGAACGTCAAGGTCGGACAGAACGTGGCGTTGGAATCCTCCAGTGCCTGTGGTCAGTGCGATGAGTGTCGCAACATGCGCCAGGAGTTCTGCCCCAACCTGCGCGTATTCTGGGGCGCCGGTCCGGCGCTCGGGTTCGCCGAGGAAATGATCGCGCCGGCCCAGTGCGCGGTGCCCTACGAAGGCATGAAACCCGAGATCGCCTGCCTGAGCGAACCGATGGGAGTGGCCATTGACGTTCTGCGCTTGTCGGACATCGGCATAGACTCCAACGTTCTCGTCATGGGCGCAGGTCCCATCGGCCTGATGATCGCGCAGTTGGCCAAACGCCGTGGTGCGCGTCGACTTTTCGTGGCGGACGTGAAGCGGCAAGTCCGGCGCCTGGCCTTGGCAAAGCAGTTTGGCGCGGACGATGTCGTCGCCGTTGACGAGACACCCGTCTCGAAGTTCCAGTACGGATGTCCGATTGACCGCATTCTCGTGACCGCACCGCCGCCCGCTCTGCCTGAGACATTCGATCTCGCCGCGAAGGGCGGCATCGTGACATTCATAGGGCTTGGCGAGGGCGACAAGGCGACATGCTCTTTCGATGCCAACAAGTTCCATTTCAAGAAGTTGCAACTCAGGGCATCGTTCGCCGCACCCGCCATGTTCACACCTCTGGCATTGACCTATCTGAAGGAGGGTGTCATTGACGGCGAAGCGCTGATCTCGCACAGGTTCCCTCTTGCTGACATCGCCAAGGCCGTTCGCACCGCGAATGAACCGGACGCCGTCAAAGTGGTGGTTATGCCATGACAGGACGCGAACGAATGTTGAAGACCTTGCGATTCGAGGAGCCGGATCGTGCCCCGCACTTTGAGATGTGGTTTCAATTGACCCGCGAGGCGTTCGGTGTCGAACACCCGCAATACCCCGCCAACGCCTCTGCCTCCGAGAATGAACGCCTGCTTGAGCAGGGCATGGACGTCTACGAACGAATCGTCCGGAAGTTCGAGTGGGACGCCCTCATGGTGCTGGAACCGCCGCAGGACGCGGATGGCGTCGCTGCGGCAAAACGGCGGTTCGGCAACGACCTGCTGGTTGGCGGCATCGTATGGGCGGGCATCTGGTCAATTGACATCGTCAAGGACTGGGATCGGTTCGCCGAAGACCTCTTCGACCGTCCCGAAACGGTCCATGAAGGCGCGGAACGCCTGTACAAGGCGGCGGAAGATCGTGTGAACCGCATGACCGAGGCGGGCGCCGATTTCCTCATGTTCGCCAGCGACGTGGGATTCAATGGTGGACCATTCCTGTCGCCGCCGCAGTTCCGCGAATTCGTGACACCCTACCTGGCGCGGTTGTGCGCGTTGACCCGTCAGCGCGGCGCCATCCCGATGATGCACAGCGACGGCATGCTCATGCCGGTGCTTGACCAGATCATGGAGGCAGGTCCGGCATTGTTGCAGTCTGTTGATCCCATGGCGGGGATGGACATCGCGGAGGTCAAGCGCCTGACCTACGGGAAGATGGCACTTATGGGCAACGTCCGCTGCGACTACCTTCAACACGGCACACCGCAACAGATCAGGGAATCCGCGGAATATTGCCTCAAACACGGCAGTCCCGGCGGCGGTTACGTCTTCAGTTCGTCCAACACCATCTTCCGCGGCGTGCCGCTGGAGAACTACGAGTATATGGTGGAGGTGTATCGGAACTTTCCCTTCGTACGGGGAAAAACAGTGTGATCACGGCGATCGACCAGTTGAAGTCGTTAGTGGCGCCGGGAAAGGACTCATCATGGCACTGACGGTTGGCGTAATTGGCTGCGGAGACATTTCCAGATTTCATTTTGCGGGTCTTGAAAAGGCCGGCGTCCGCGTCGCGTGGGTGTGTGACATCAACGAGAAAGTCACCGGGCCACTGGCGGCGAAATTCAATGCGCGCTTCACAAAGGACTACCGCGAAGTCCTGGCCGATCCGGCCGTCGACGCTGTCTGGGTACTGACTTTCAGTACCAACCACCGCGAGATATGCCTTGCCGCCATCGCCGCCGGCAAGGCGGTGGTTTGCGAAAAGACGCTCGCCACCAACCCGCAGGACGCGCTGGAGATCGTCACCGCCGCTCACGCTCGCGGAACCGTCTTCTTCACCTCATACATGAAACGGTTCATGCCGGCGGTCGAAAAGGCAAAGGAACTCATTCCGCGTCTGGGCAGAATACTGACCACTCACATTCGCGCACACCAATGCTGGGGCGACGTCTGGACGGCGCCGGGTTCGTTTCTCAAACCGACCGGGGACCAACCGTCGCCTTGCAAGGCACGTCTGGGCGGCGGCATTCTTCTCGCCGGCGGCAGTCACATCCTGGATTTGATGAACCACCTGATCGGCCGACCTGACACCGTCTTCGCGGACATGACAACCCCCTCCGGCAGCGACGTGGACGGCCTCGCCGCGGCGATGTTCACCGGCCCCAACGGCGTGGCGCATTGGGAAACGATCATGCACGGTCACACCCGCGTCGGGTATCTGAAGGACGGTTGGGACGAACGCGTCGAGATTGTCGGCAGCGCCGGACGACTGGAAATCTTGTCCAATGAATGGAACCACTTCGACACCAAGGCGGCCGTGTGCATTCACTACGATGAGGCCACCGGCGCCGCCACGGAGTATCGCTTTGCGCCCGTGTCGCCGTTCGCCAGGGCCGTTGCGGCATTCTGCGCCGATATCGCCGCCAAACGGCAGATCGTGCAGAACGCCATCACGGGTTACGAGGTTGACGAAATGATCGGGGCCATTCAGGAGTCGGCCGCTTCCGGCAAGGCGGTGAAGATAGGATGGAAGGCGTAGGAGGGAGTGTTCAGGTGTCAGGAAGAACGAACATCCATGGGAGATCTGTATGATTAAGACAACCGTCGCCCTGTCATGTGCCGCATTCGCCGCCATTCTCACCGCCGCACAAGGACAGACAATGAAGACAGAGAAATTCCCGAAGATCGAATCACCCTTGCCCTACCAGGTCGTGCAGCGCGATCCGTCCACCGTTCGGAAGGACAACACTGGGAGTGCGCAAGTTGCCATGCGTTGGACCGATCCCGGTCCTGTTGCAGCATATGAGTGGCAGGTGGTTGCGTTGGAAAACGCATTCGGCAAAGGAACAACGTGGGCGTCCGTCAAACCGTCCGTCAGTGGGGACGTCTGCAGGGTCTCGATCACTGTGCCCGTCGGCGGTTGGTACCGTCTGGAACTGCGCCGCCCCGGCGCGGTCAAACTCACCGCAACCGTCGAACCGGTGGGGATCGGCGAAGTGTTCGTGATTGCTGGCCAGTCCTATGCCGACAACTGCTCCGACGAGTTGTTGAAGGTACAGGAGCCACAAGGTCGGGTTTGCGTGCTGGATCCGAAAACCGGCGTCTGGCGCAAGGCGGACGATCCTCAACCCACGCCATCGACGTATCGTACCGGTTCGATCTGGCCGCCATTCGGCGACGACTTGGCCAAAACCTTGATGGTCCCTGTGGGATTGGTCAACGTTGCCGTTGCTGCTACAAGTTCGGGGCAATGGATGCCAGGGCAAGCACTGCACCAGAACCTCGTGCAAGCCGCGAAAGCCGTCGGCCGGTTCCGCGCGGTGCTCTGGCAACAGGGCGAGTCCGACGTCATCGGCGGTGTACCGGCCGCGAAATACGTCGAGAACCTGAAAACCATCCGCGCCGCGCTCGTGAAGGAGTGCGGGTTCGAGTTGGCGTGGTTGCCGGCCAAGTCCACCATTCATCCGACGGTGTACAACAACCCGAAGCAGGAAGCCGTAATCCGCAGCGCCGTGGACACACTCTGGAAGACGCCGGGCTTCTTCCCCGGTCCGGACACCGACACACTGACCGGCGAGAACCGGGGCGGCGCCGGTTCGCAACGCCACTTCAGCCCCATCGGCCAGCGCCGCGCCGCCGCGTTGTGGGTGGGGGCAGTCACGAACCTGATTGCGAAGCCCCCACTATCTCAACCAAAGGAGAATCCATGACTGCGTCCAATACAATACAAGATCTACAAACTGGGGTCCCTTATCTGCTCTTCGATTGCTTCTTGAATAAGCATGGAACCTATCCGGCGCCTGCCGGTCCGTCCGATCTCGCCTGGTTCGAACAGGCCCGAGTGGGCATGTTCGTGCATTGGAACCATTCCTCGATTGCGGCCCGTGAGATCAGTTGGACCATGCAGTATGCTGAGGATATGGGGCGGCCGAGGATGGCCATGCCCGACTACGTGGCCTTGGCCGAACGCTTCAATCCCGTCGAGTTTTCCGCGAAAGCATGGGTGGAACTGGCCCAGGCGTCCGGCATGGGTTACCTGCTCCTGGTGGTCAAACATCACGACGGTTTCGCCATGTGGGATACCAAGACCAGCGACTACAAGATCACCAAAACTCCTTTCAAACGCGATGTCTGCCGTGAGATCGCCGACGCCTGTCACGCGGCCGGGATGCGTCTGGGTTGGTATTACTCGCCGGCCGACTGGTGGCATCCGGCCTCGCGCGCCGGCGACTGGGATACCTATGTCCCCTACATGCAGGAACAACTTCGGGAACTGATGACCGGTTATGGCGCCATCGATTTTCTGGCGTTCGATTACTGGTCGCCGGCCTGCAACCATCCTTCCTGGGAAGGATTTTACCGGGAACTGAGACGTCTATGCCCTCACTACATCCACAGTCGCAACACGCCATGGGCGATCGGCGACTACGAGGTCATGGAACATTCGGCTCCATATTTCCGCGATCCGCGCTCGACTGCGTGGTCCGGGATCGGAGCGCCGGGAGGATTCGCCTCGCGTATGACATGTGCCGACCCATTCGAGGCGCTGATCTGCCTGCAACCGAGACGGTGGTCGTACTGGAACGGGTCCGCCAAACCTTTGGCGGAATGCGTGGGAGCCTTGGTCGATTGCGCCACACATGGCGGAAATCTCACCCTCAACGTGACGCCCAATGCCCTCGGTCGGATCCCGTCCGAACAAACGCAGCGTTTGCGCGAGATTGGCGCCTGGATATCCACCCATGGCAAGACGATCGTCGGTACCCGTGGAGGTCCGCTCCTGCCAATCCTGATTCCAAAGACTCCGGACCAAGTCCCGGCGGACTATGCACCAGAAATGCTGGGCGGTGGTGGCGTACGTCCTCATGGCAGCCGTTGCCAGGCAGGTTGCACCAGCGTCGATAATCGTCTCTATATTCATGTTTGGCCTGGCGTCCGTGACGCAGTGCTGGAACTACCGCCTGAAGTCGCCAAGGTGGCGGTCTCTTGTCACCGCCTGGACGGTGGTTCCCTGCCGTATCACTTGAAGGAGGGAAGGCTTCAGATACCGGTGCCGCCAGAACCCGGACCGATCACGACTCTCGAACTTAAACTTGCTGTTCCAGCCGCTCAACTTCCATTGACGGCGTTCAAACTCCGTCCCGCCCCGCCAAACTCTTATTCCACCCTGCCAGAGGCTAACCCGAACACTGACATCTCGACCCAACCATGACCCCCAAACAACGCATGCTGAACGCCTACCGTGGCATCCGGAGCGACCGGCTGCCGGTCGCGCCGGAGTTCTGGTACTACTACCCGGCCAAAGTGCTCGGCGTGGACATGATGGAGTTTGCAAAGATTCCGTTCCACCGCGCACTGAAGACAACGTTCGAGAAGTTCGGTTGCGAAGGATGGGGTTGCACCGGTTGCGGTGCGCCAGTTGACGGGCTGGCGTGGCAAAGCGAGGAAAAGTGGCTCGACGCTGACACGGTTGTCCGGCGCAGTACGGTCAGCACACCAAAGGGCATCCTGACATCCGGCAGTCGCCAGGAAAGGCACGAACCGGGATGGGCCACGGAGCGTCATATCAAGGACTTCGATCGCGACATGCCCGCCTTCGAATACCTGACGCTGGGCGGCGACATCGCGCGCCTCGACCCGACCGGCGCCGTGAATGCATGGAAGGAGGTCGGCGAGAGTTACCTGCTGGAAATGGGACTTGGCACACCGTTCTTCGACTACGTTGCCGAAGGACGCGAGGGCGGATTCGAGACCGCCGTCGTGGACTTCATTGAACGGGAACGCGAACTCGACGCCCTGCGCGAACGGTATACCGACCACAAGGTGCGTCTGGTTCGCGCCCTGTGCGAGAAGACGCCGTTCGAGAGTTTCTTCATCGGTTGCTCGTGGAGCTGCAACTCCCTCATCGGACCGACGATGTGGAGACGGTGGGACAAACCGTACATCAAAGCCGTCGCCGATGAAGTGCATCGGCATGGACGCTTGTTGCATGCCCATATTCACGGCAAGTGCATGGAGACGGTGGAGGACTTCGCCGAGATCGGGATTGACTGCGTCTGCCCGTTCGAGCGGCCGCCCGGCGGCGACGTGGAGGGCCTGCCCGGACTCAAGGAAGTCGCCCGCGCACTGGCCGGACGCGTCACAATGAACGGCAACATCCACACCGTCGAAACGCTCATCCGCAGCACTCCCGCCGATGTCCGGCGCGAGGTGGGGGAAGTGTTGGAGGCGTTCGCCGGCAATCCGCGCGTCATCGTCGGCACCGGCGACCAGGTGGGGCGCGAGACTCCGGAAGAGAATCTCCACGCCATGATCGATTGCGTGAAACAGGGCCGGACTGAGCAAGCGGCGTGCGGAATATAAAGCGGTTTCGGATCTACCGCAGTCGCAAGATCGCGGACCAGCATGATCCGATTTCGTAGATTGACGGGCGCACTCAGCATCCCACCACAGTTGCATCATCTGCAGACTTGCAGGATCTTGGTAATTCGCTCAGATGAAAGTCCTTGAACTGCCACCCCTTTCTGGCGGCTGGTCTGACCTGAGATTAGTGTGAACTGACGTCGGGGGATGCCGAGTGTGCCTGAGAGAAATTCCAAAAGGGCTTCGTTGGCCTTGCCATCCACCGGCGGAGCCTGGAGGCGGATCTTCAGTGCCTCACCATGTATTCCCTGCACCTGATTTTTCGAGGCGCGTGGTGTGGCGTGAATTTTCAGGACAACTCCGTCCTTTGTCTCTGTGATCCAACTCATTGTGTCATTGTGATGAACGCGGGGCAGGGTGTCGAGAAGTCTGTATTCGCCATACACCTTAACAATTTGACGCTATCTTTCTGTGAAATGTCTTGAACCTGTGACCCTCAAAGGCGTATTCTCTGTTCGTTTTTTTGTGCTCGATCAGGACAACGCTCGGGACGAATAACTCGTCCCGGTATAATCTGGAAAGGGAGTTTTATTGTATGGCTGACGAAAAGAAGAATGTAATCATGGTGGATGGCAATCAGGCGGTCGCGAATGTCGCCCATGCCACAAACGAAGTATGCGCAATTTATCCGATCACCCCCTCCTCGGCGATGGGTGAGTGGGCCGACGAATACAGTGCCGGCGGCGTCAAGAATATCTGGGGCACCATTCCCCAGGTCACTGAAATGCAGTCTGAAGGCGGCGCCAGCGGCGCGGTTCACGGGGCTCTGACCACCGGCGCGTTGACCACCACCTTTACCGCCTCCCAGGGCTTGCTCCTGATGATCCCCAACATGTACAAGATCGCCGGCGAACTCACCAGCACGGTCTTTCATGTCACGGCCCGCTCGCTGGCCTGTCAGGGTCTCTCCATTTTCGGCGATCATTCCGACGTGATGTCGGTTCGTCAGACCGGGTTCGCCCTTCTGGCCTCGGCCAGTGTCCAGGAAGCCCAGGACTTCGCGCTGATTGCCCAGGCGGCAACCTTGAAATCACGCATCCCGTTCCTGCATTTCTTTGATGGGTTCCGCACCTCCCATGAAGTCCAGAAAATTACGCCCCTGACCAGCGATATCATGCGCGCCATGATCACCGACGAACTGGTCTTTGCCCATCGGCAACGCGCCCTGTCCCCTGATCGTCCCACCATCCGCGGCACCGCCCAGAACCCTGATGTCTATTTCCAGGGTCGCGAGACGGTCAACAAGTTCTATGATGCCTGTCCCGGCATCGTGCAGAAGACCATGGACGAGTTCGCCAAGTTGACCGGCCGTCAGTATCACTTGTTTGACTACATCGGCGCTCCCGATGCCGAGCGCGTGATTGTCATCATGGGTTCCGGCGCCGAGACCGTCCACGAGACCGTCGAGACCCTGGTTGCCCAAGGCGAGAAGGTCGGCGTCCTCAAGGTTCGCCTGTATCGTCCCTGGGATATCAAGGATTTCGTCAAGACCCTGCCCGTAACCGCGCACTCCATCGCCGTACTCGACCGTACCAAGGAACCCGGTTCCATCGGCGAACCGATGTATGAGGATGTCCGTACCGCCATTGGCGAGGCCCAGAGCGAGCGCCTGATGCAGAACAAGTTCTACCCGCTGGTGATCGGTGGCCGCTACGGCCTGGGTTCCAAGGAATTCACGCCCGCCATGGTGAAGGCCGTGTTCGACAACCTGGTGACCGGCAAGAAGAACCATTTCACGATCGGCATCAACGACGACGTGACGAAGACCAGCCTGAAGTATGACCCGAACTACCAACTTGAACACAAGGGTCGTATCGAGGCCATGTTCTACGGACTTGGGTCCGATGGAACGGTCGGCGCCAACAAGAATTCCATCAAGATCATTGGCGATGACACGGATTTCTCCGCCCAGGGGTATTTCGTCTACGACTCGAAGAAGGCCGGCACGATCACCGTGTCGCATCTCCGGTTCGGACCCGGTCCGATCCGCAGTCCGTACCTCTGCACGAAGGCTGACTTTGTGGCCTGCCACAATTTCTCCTTCGTCGAGAAGTACGACATGCTGGCGACGGCCAAGCAGGGTGCCACGTTCCTGCTGGCAAGTCCCTTCAGCGCCGCTGAAGTGTGGAATCATATGCCGGATGAATTGGAACAGCAGATCATCGACAAGAAGATCAAGTTCTACGTCATTGATGCGAACAAGCTGGCCATGGATCTGGGATTGGGCGCCCGCATCAATACCCTGATGCAGACCTGCTTTTTCAGCATTTCCGGCGTGTTGCCCCAGGATGAGGCCGTTGAAGGCTTGAAGAAAGCCATCAAAAAGACCTACGGACGCAAGGGCGATGCCGTGGTTCAGTCGAACTTCAAGGCCGTGGACGCCGCCGTTGCCGCGATCCAGAAGGTCACTGTTCCGAGCAAAGTTGCCGGTAAACTGAAAATGCCCGCCGTGGTTCCCGCTGATTCCCCTGAGTTCGTCAAGACCGTGACTGCCGCCTTGATCAAACAGAAGGGTGACGAGGTTTTGGTAAGCCAGATGCCCGAGGATGGAACCTGGCCGACCGGGACAACCCAGTTCGAAAAGCGCAACATCGCTGTCGAAATCCCTGAATGGAACTCCGATCTGTGCATCCAGTGCGCCCAGTGCTCGCTGGTCTGCCCGCACGCGGCCATCCGGGTCAAGGCGTATGAACCCAAGAACCTGACGAACGCCCCGAAGACTTTTAAGTCCACGGATGCCAAGGGCAAGGAGTTTGCCGGTCTGAAGTTCACCGTTCAGGTTGCCCCGGAAGATTGTACCGGCTGCGGCGCCTGTGTGTGGAACTGCCCCGGTCGTGAACGCGACAAGGCGACCAAGCAGGAAACGGGCAAACGCGCCATCATGATGGCCCCGCAGATTCCGTTACGAGAAGCCGAGGTTGAGAACTTCAAGTACTTCCTCGCCCTTCCCGAGACCGACACGAAGCTCTACAAAAAGGACACCGTCAAGGGCAGTCAGTTTGTTAAGCCCCTGTTTGAGTTCTCCGGTGCCTGTGCGGGTTGCGGCGAGACACCGTATGTCAAGTTGCTGACCCAGTTGGTCGGTGACCGGCTATATGTGGCCAACGCCACGGGTTGCTCCTCGATCTATAGTGGTAACCTGCCGACCACCCCGTACACCAAGCGTGATGATGGACGCGGTCCCTGCTGGGCCAACTCCCTGTTCGAGGATAACGCCGAGTTCGGGTTTGGTATGCGCCTGGCGGTTGACAAGTTCAACGAGTTTGCCCTGGAGATCCTGGAGAAACTGATCGGCGGCGCGTGCGACTGCGTGAAGTCCGACAAGGATCTGTTGTCGGCGATCAAGACGGCTGATCAATCCACCCAGTCCGGTATTGAGGATCAACGCGCCCGTGTGGCGGTGCTCAAGACCAAGTTGGCAGGCTGTAAGGATGACCTCTGCACCCAGTTGCTTTCACTGGCCGACTACCTGGTCAAGAAGGCCGTCTGGGTTGTGGGCGGCGACGGTTGGGCCTACGACATCGGGTACGGCGGTCTGGATCATGTGCTGGCTTCCGGCAAGAACATCAAGGTCCTGGTGCTGGATACCGAAGTGTATTCGAACACGGGTGGACAGGCCTCGAAGTCAACGCCGATGGGCGCGGTGGCCAAGTTCGCGGCAGGCGGCAAGCCTGGCATGAAGAAGGATCTCGCGATGATCTCGATGACCTACGGGAACATCTATGTCGCGACGGTTGCGCTGGGCGCCAACCCCGGCCAGTGCGTCAAGGCCTTCATGGAGGCCGAGCAGTATGACGGCCCGGCGATCATCATTGCCTATTCGCACTGTATCGCCCACGGGATCGACATGACCTCGGGAATGCAGGGTCAGAAGGATGCCGTCAATTCGGCGCACTTCCCGCTCTACCGGTTCAATCCCGCTCTCCTGGAACAGGGGAAGAATCCACTCACGCTGGACAGCAAGGCGCCGACCATGTCGTTCAGTGAACACGCCATGAAGGAGAATCGCTTCCGCGTGTTGAAGCAGATGAACCCTGAGCATGCCGCCAAGTTAATGGCGATCGCCGACAAGAAGGTGTTGGCCAAGTACGATATGCTGACCAAACTGGCGGGAATGGCTCCCTGTACCGGTGAAGTCGCAGCCGCGGCAGCTCCGAGCGCGTAAGGATAATACGAAGGAATCGAAACGGGGAGTGCCGGGAAACCGGAACTCCCCGTTTTCTATGTGCTACTCTTGCCGCCACCCAGCCCGAGCCTGGCAAACTGGCGGTATAGATTGGCATACGCCCCATGCTTCGCCAGCAGGCCCGTGTGCGTTCCCCGTTCGATGATCCGGCCATGATCCAGAACAATCACCTGGTCGGCATGCCGGACCGTGCTGAGCCTGTGGGCAATGATGAAACAGGTCCGGTTCTTCAGGAGTGTCGAGAGGGCCTTTTGGATTCTCACCTCGGTCATGGTATCCACCGAACTGGTGGCCTCATCCAGAATCAGGATCCTAGGATTGGCCAGCATGGCCCTGACGAAGCAGACCAGTTGGCGCTGTCCCAGCGATAACCCCGCGCCATGTTCTCCGACGGGCGTTTGAAAACCCTGCGGCAGCGCTTCAAGGAGATCAATACAGTCAAGCTGTCGGGCCGCATCGATAACCTCGACATCCGTCGCCTCGGGTCGTCCAATCCTGATATTTTCCATGATTGTTCCCGTGAAGACATAATTCGACTGTTGGATGAGCGCCATCTGCTGATGGAGTGATCCCGTCTGAATGTCAAGGAGGTTGACGCCATCCACCCGAATCTCGCCCTGGGTCGGCAGGTAGAACTTGGCAATGAGATTGATCAGGGATGTTTTTCCACTACCGGTGTGGCCGACAAGCGCAACGGTTTGCCCGGGTTCGGCCACCAGGTCAATGTTCATGAGGATGGGCCGGGTCGGGTCATAGCCAAAGGTCAGTGAACGGCATTCAACATGACCCTTCAGATTCGGCAGAGTCCGGGCGGTGGGCGAATCCGTCCATTCAGGGGCGGTGTCGAGCACCTCGAAAACGCGTTCGGCCCCCGCCATGGAGACCATGGCCTGATTGTAGAGGTTGCCCAGTGAGGTGATGGGATTGAAGAACGTTCCGGTCAGGAAAAAGAACTGGATCAGGGTTCCCACCGGCATGGGGTGCGAACTTGGGGTGATCACAAAGTAGCCCCCAAGCAGGATCAACGCCGCCGTGAAGAACTGGGAACTGAACTCCAGCAGCGGCAGGAATGTGCCCGATGTGCGGGCGAGATCTAGACTGGATTGGGAATGATCCGCGACCAGGTCGCTGAAGATATCGGAATTGAGGGATTGCCGCACAAATCCCTGCGTCACCCGGATCCCGGAGACGGATTCCGACAAGGTCGCCGTGATCCGGCTGAAACTTTCCTGATTGGCCCGAGTGGCCGCAGACCATCGTTTTTGAAACACCCTGTTCAATCCCCAGATGACCGGGGCCATGGCCATCACGACCAGAAATAATCTCCAGTCAATCCAGAGCATCATGATGGCGGCAATGATCATCTGGCCGCCTTGAACACAGGCGACAAAAACGATGTCCTGCACCCCGATTCTCACCGCTTCAACATCAGAGGTCAGTCGGCTGATGATCCGTCCGAGTTTGGTCTTGTTAAAATAACTCATCGGCATCCGTAGCAAATGGGCAAAAATCTCCCGCCGAAGGTCATGGATGACCCGTTCGCCCAGCAAAAGGCCAAGCCGCATTCGAAAATGGAAGGTCAACTGGGTAATGGCCGCAAGCAGGCCGAATCCGAGTGAACACCAGACCGTCGCCTTGAAATCGCCGCGGGTGATCGGGCCGTTAATGATGGCGCCGATGGACCAGGCCAGAAGGGGAATCTGGAGGGCTCGAATCAGAACCAGTCCGGTCAGCGTATTTCGGATCCGGGCATGTGGTTTTGTGTAGAAGAAGAGGCGGCGTATGAGCCGCCATTCCAAAGGACGCTGTTGCCGTTCCTGCTCGCTGGCGCGTTTGATGGTGATGGCTAAAGGGGGAGTCGAGGGGGAGGTCATCGTTCATTCCCTTTCACGGTTCCCGCACTCAGAAGACTCAGACTTTCCTCGTCAACAACCTGATATTGGGCCAGACGCTGGTAGGGGCCCTTGGCGTTGATAAGTTCGGCGTGAGTGCCCATCTGGACACACCGGCCCCGGTCAAGCACGAGGATGGAATCCGCCTTCCTCAGGGTGCTCAACCGGTGGGCGACGACAAAGGTGGTGCGGCCGCGCATGGCGTTCTCCATCGAGTCCATGATCTCATGTTCGGTCTGGGGATCAATGGCCGCCGTGGG
>JBAWZH010000061.1:0-13437 GCA_037143135.1 bacterium | reverse complement strand
GATAGAACGGTTCATTCTTGTTTCCGCCGCACCCCCCGTGTTACCGTCATTAGACAGGAGAAGAAACTATGATGATTAGCGATTTGCTGGCACAGTTATTCCATTGGAACGTGGATCTCATCCAACAACTTGGCTATTTTGGAATCGTGTTTCTGATGACGCTTGAAAGTTCCGTCTTTCCCATTCCCAGCGAAATGGTCATGCCCCAGGCGGGATATCTGGTGGCAGAAGGGAAAATGAACATGGCCGCCGTCATTGCGCTCGGTGTTCTCGGAAGCTGGTTGGGCGCCCTCCTTAACTACACCGTGGCCATGCGGCTCGGGCGTCCATTTTTCCTGAAATACGGGAAATATTTCTTCTGTCCTGCGGATAAATTCGCGATGGTGGAACGCTTCTTCAATGCCCACGGCGAAATCAGCACCTTTACCGGACGACTGATCCCCGTCGTCCGGCATCTGATTTCCATTCCCGCCGGCTTGGTTCGCATGAAGATGTCTCACTTTCTGTTCTATACGGGAATCGGTTCGGCGCTTTGGGTGTCGATCCTGACCGGCATCGGCTATACATGCGGTCGCAATCTGGATCTCATCAAAAGGTACTCTCACATCGGCACGCTCTGCGTCATCGCAGGGAGCGTCTTGATCATCATCATCTATATCTGGGCACATAAACGCCGCCTGGCCAAGTATGGGCCGAAAGACAACACGATGAGTTCGCCATGATCCCCGTCATTACGGAATCAATCTGTCAGAATCTCACGGAATCGCTCAAGTATGAATGGCTCGAAACAAACGGCTTGGGCGGATATGCATCCAGCACTCTCCACAACTGCAACACGCGAAAATACCACGGACTTCTCGTGGCCGGACTTGATCATCCCGCGGGCCGATTCACCCTGGTTTCGAAGTTCGAAGACGCGATACTGACGGGAGGGCGCGAGTCGCCCCTCTCCTGCAACCGGTATCCGGGCGTCATCCATCCCGATGGACACCTCGCTCTGCGTGAATTTCAACTCGCTGAGGGCCCCGTTTTCCTCTACTCGATTGATGAGATTCGTCTTCGGAAAAGCATTCTGATGGTTCAGGGCGAAAACACCGTGCTGATCCGTTATGACCTCGAACAGGCGCCCCGGCCCATCCGGCTCCGCCTCAATCCGCTGCTTGCCTTTCGCCGCCACCATGAACTCAAACGGGAAGATGGATACGTCCGGTTTGCCACAACCCCCGTATTTCGCGGATTTTCCATTCATCCCTATGAAGGACTTCCCCGGTTGTTTATCCAGGCCACGTTGATGCCGAAATTCAAACCGGCGCCGGACTGGTATCGTAATATCGAGTATTCAGTTGAGTCAGAGCGTGGGTATGATTTTCATGAGGATTGCTTCTCTCCGGGGTGGCTTGACTTCACGCTTCAACCCGGTGCCATGGTTATCGTCTGCGCCTCCCTCGCCGAACAACGGGACTTGAAAGAGGCATGGGAAAAGGAGATGAATCGTCGGCAGGAGGATGCCCGAACGGCGGAGGCCATTGCCTGGCAATTTGCCGGCACGCCCGCTGAAGCGCCTCTGCCAGCCCTCATCCGGAGTGGCCGCCATTTTCCGATCCGCACACCGGGCGCTGAGCGCGCCACCATTATTGCCGGATACCCCTGGTTTGATGACTGGGGCCGCGATACCCTGATCAGTCTGCCCGGACTGACCTTCTGTTCCGGCCGCACCGAACTGGGAACTGAAATCCTGAAGTCCGTCGCCCTCCATGAACGCGACGGTCTTATTCCAAACTGCTTTTCCGCCGATCCGTCCCAACACGCCTACAATTCCATTGATGCCTCGCTTCTGTACTTCTGGGCCATCCAACAATATCTCGAGTTTACGCAGGACAGGGAAATGGTGCGAAACCACCTCTGGCCGGTTCTGAAGCGCATTCTAACCCGATTTATGACCGGAACCCTGTTTGACACGGGAATGCAACCGGACGGGCTGCTTCACGCAGGTAACCGTTATACGCAACTGACCTGGATGGATGCCACGTCGCGGGGTGAACCCGTAACCCCGCGTCATGGCTTCGCGGTGGATCTCAACGCGCTCTGGTACAACGCCCTCTGCTTCATGAGCCAAATGGCGCGGGACTTCGAGGAACCCGTGCCTTTCCCTGTCGGTCTGGAGCAAAGTCTCAGGGAGGCCTTCGTCCGGATCTTCTGGATGGAAGAGGAAGGATGCCTCGCCGATTCCTTTGCTGACGGCATAGTGCACCGATCAATCCGGCCTAACCAGATCCTGGCGGTATCCCTTCCCTTCTCACCCCTGAACGCGGATCAGCAAAAGAAGGTCATGGAAACAGTACGTAGGGAACTTTTCACCCCATTCGGGCTCCGCACCTTATCCCCGCGTGATCCGGCCTATCAGGGACGGTACGAGGGCGATCAACCTACCCGTGACTCCCAGTATCATCAGGGAACCGTCTGGCCCTGGTTGCTTGGTCACTATGGCGAAGGCCTGCTCAAGGTGGCCAGCGATCCGAAACAGGAGGCGCTTGCGCTTGCCCGTGAACTGCAACCTCTTCTGGATTACAGTTTGAAGGGGCAAGGGCTCATCAATGTACCCGAGATCTTTGACGGCGATTCGCCGCAACGGCCTAACGGTTGTCCCGCTCAGGCTTGGAGCAGCGCTGAACTGATCCGTCTTTTTTCTCTTTTCGGGCGCGTCTGTTCCCGATAAGATGTGCTATCTCATCAAATAAGGAGTTTATGCCATGAAAGTCACCGAGGTCAAAGAACGAGCCAAGAAATTGGGGATTAACCCCGGCAAGTTAAAAAAAGCCGAACTGATCCTCATCATCCAAAAAACGGAGGGAAGCACCATGTGTTTCGGAACCGGTACGGAGGCGTGCCCCTACCTGACCTGCTGCTGGCGTACAGACTGCATCGCCTAGGGCAACATCTCCATGCAGATTCTTATGTTTGGCTGGGAATTTCCTCCCGATATCAGTGGAGGATTGGGAACCGCCTGTTTCGAGATCACCCGTGCGTTATCCCGTCATGAGCACCACATCACCTTCGTGGTGCCACGAAGCGGATCCACCCAGCGCCAGACCCATGTTCACTTGGTGGACGCCTCACAGGCGTCGGTTCCCTACCCGCAGACCGTTCAGGAATTTTTCGAGGCGCTGAACCTCCAGCCGGTGGATTCCATCCTTCGCCCCTATCTAAACGATGCCGAATATCAGACCATCCTGAACGGGGTTCTACAAACCCAGTTGGCGCATCCCGGGACACCCAGCCTGATCACCCCCACAGGTCATTATGGCGCCACCCTTATGGCCGAAGTGGCGCGTTATAGCGAGATCGCCGAAGATCTCGCCCTCGCCCAGGAGTTCGACCTCATCCATGCCCATGACTGGATGACCTTCCTGGCGGCCATTCGCGCCAAGCGGGCCACCGGGAAACCCCTCGTCGTCCATGTTCATGCCGTGGAATCAGACCGAAGCGGCGGCGCCGTGAACCGCAGCATTTTTGAGATCGAGAAACTGGGCATGGAGGCGGCCGACCATGTCATTGCCGTAAGCCACTATACCCGGAATTTGATTCTCGAGCAGTACGGTATCGATCCCGGGAAAGTCTCGGTCGTTCACAACGCCGTCTCTCAACGCCAGGTGGGAAAGGCCTATCACGTTCCCCGGCGCCATACCAAAAAAACGGTTCTATTTCTTGGACGGATCACCGCTCAAAAAGGCCCGGACTATTTTATCGAGGCAGCGGCCCGCGTCCTGGAAAAGGCGCCCGACGTCGTTTTCGTCATGGCCGGATCCGGGGACATGCTGCCTCGCATGATTGAGCGTGTCGGGGAATTGCGCCTCGGACGGAATTTTCACTTCACCGGGTTTCTGAACGGTCACGACGTTGAACGGATGTATGCCATGAGCGACCTCTATGTGATGCCCAGTGTTTCGGAACCCTTCGGCCTGTCGCCCCTCGAGGCCATGGTCTATGATGTCCCCGTCATTCTGTCAAAACAGGCGGGAGTTAATGAGATTCTCCCCAACGCCATGACGGTGGATTTCTGGGACGTTGACGATATTGCAAACAAAATTCTGGCAGTCCTGAAGTATCCCGCCCTGACGCGCGAGATGCTCCGCAACAGCCGCAAGGCGCTTCAATCCATTCGCTGGGAAGTTGCCGCGGAACGCATTCAACAGATCTACAACAAACTCCTTTCCTGATTGACCTCCCCATGCCTGCATTCTGCCTATCCTTTCACATTCATCAGCCCTGCTGTCTGAAGCACTACTCATTCTTCGACATTGGAGAGACGTCGGCCTATGAGGATCAGGCCGGAACAGAAGAGCATCTCAACAGTGCCATCGAGAAACGAATCTTACCCGCCCTTCAGATTTTTCTTAAGCGCATCACGCACTATCAGGGTGATTTCAGGATTGCGCTAACCCTGTCGGGATCGTTTCTTGATTTCTGCGAACACCCCCAGCCCCGCGTCCTGGATCTTTTGAAGGCGCTCGCCGACACGGGGTGTGTTGAATTTCTCGGTTCGCCTTACCATCATTCCCTGTCCTCGGTCGGCTCGATCCAGGAATTCAAGGAACAAGTTGTTTTGCAGGCCAATCGGCTTGCCGCCCTGTTCGGCCAGGAACCCACGGCCTTCGCCAATACCGGCCTGATCTACAGCGATGCCCTTGCGAGGGAAATCGAATCCATGGGGTATCAGGCCATTCTCGCGGGAAACGCCGGTTTGTTTTCCGAAAATCTGAGTCCGAGCCATGTTTACCGGCCCGCCTCCTGCGCCACCGTGAAACTCTTGCTCAATCGCCCTCTCGATCCGACCGGTGTTACCCGCGTCCAGCCACGGGGCAAGGTTATCGGTCTGTACTGCACTCTGGATTCCAACAGCGAAACGTCTTTCGATGACACGGATATACTGGCTTTTTTGGATCAGTTACCCGGGAGCATCCTCTCGGAACATAAAGGGACATTCTTGACACCGTCCCAGGTGGCGCGGGAGTTCAAGGCATCATCAATTCTTTCGTCACCGGATTTCCATTCCCTCCATCCCCCTCACGATCTGTCATCCTGGCTGGGGAATGAAATGCAGAAAGATGCCCTGCAGGCGCTCTATCAGGCAGAGGGGGCAGTCAAAATAGCCCGAGATCCGGCCTTGTTGCGAATCTGGCGTCTCCTGCAGGATGCAGACTACTTTCTCTCCATGAACACCCGGAAACAGTCGGTCGCCGCAGTGCCCTCACATGGATCCCCTTACGATGCCTATATCAACTTCATGAATATACTCACGGACCTGACTGAGCGCATCGAGGCGACCACTCCTACTCCTCCGGGATGATGAGGCCGGCCAGGCCGTGACGGGTGAGAAGCGAGCCATCCTTCTGGTACAAATCGACTTGCGTTGTCAGGGTGGAAACGGCCGCCTGAATGGCGGATAACTTACTGGCCAACACATCGCGTTCGGCCTGGGCCACAAGCAAGGACGTGGATTTGCCCTCTTTGAACTTGGCGCGTTCCGCCTCCAATTTCCGTTCCTGCAGTCGTTGTGTGACCCGCGCCGCCGATTCCAGGGCCCTCGCGCCATCTGCCATCACCCAGGCTACTCTCACATCCTCCTGCGCCAGTTGACAGAGATTCGTCAGCGCCTCCTCGGCCTGGAGACGACTGACAACGGCGCGCCGGTAATCGGCGCCTGCAGCCCGGTTCTTGAGCGGATAAGCCACCTGCATCCCGACACCCACGTCATATCCCCTCGCTTCCCGCCCCTCCATCGAGTCGTCAAAAGACGACGCATAACCACTTCGGCCCAACGTGACAAACAGATCCATCTTTGGAAGCAGGCCGTTTCGGGTCCGAACCACCTCGAGTTCACCCCGTTCATGAGCAAGACGAGCCTGTTTAAGGTCCGGACGCGCGGCCAAGGCGGATCTAACATACGCCTCCACATCGTCCAGTGGTTTGTCCGGAGAAACTGGTTCATCCGTCGTTTCCAGCGGGAGCGCCCATGTTGTCGGTTGAGATCCGAGAGACAGACGAAGCAACCGCAGGCGCGAGGCCGCATACTGGTTTTCAGCGGCAATCAATCCCTCGCGGCGGGAGGCGACCTCCGCCTCTGCCGCCACGGCTTCCAACTCAGGCAGTTTGCCCACGCGAATGCGCTCGCGGGTCTCCTCCAACTGCTGTTCCGCCACACGCAGGGAATCCCGGTACACGTCAATCTGGTTGCGATTCTGAACATGCGCCCAATACGCCCGTTCAACCTCCGCTACGAGGGCCAGGGCGAAGCCTCGCGACTCGTGGAGTGAAATCTGAGTGTCAAGTCGCGCCTGCCGCAGTACAGCAAGGTTCACATTCATTCCGGCGCCGGCCAACAAAGGCTGGTTCACGGAGAGGCCAACTCTCGAAGCGGTGTGGTTATACACCGGGTGATCAACATCGGTCTGTCCGCTCAATTCCACTCGGGTTCCGGTGGGCAGGGTATCCATCACTCCGGCCTTCAACGTCGTGCCATCACGCGATATTTCATCGGTAGAATGGGTTCCGGATTGGAACGCAAACTGGGGACCCGTCTGGCGATCCCGGGAAATCCCCCCGAACAAGACCGGATCAAAAAAAGACCGGGCAACGTCCTCGCGAGTCTTCACAATCCGGGGTTGAAGGCGCTGAACACGGAAGGCGGTATTATGTTCCAACGCCGACAGGATGGCCTCGGACACCGAGATGCGTACTGAAGGCGAGTTACTTCCGGCGCAAAACGTTGAGGGGGGTAAGGCCAGCGCCAGGAAGAAGCAACCCGAAAGGAAGACCCGTATGCGCGAGGGTTTCATGTTAATGCCTCTTTCTCAGAAATTCCTGCAGTCGCTCCATATAGAGATAGAACACGGGAGTGACATACAAGGTGAGCGTCTGCGAGAACAGCAAGCCTCCCACCACAGTCAACCCGAGCGGACGGCGGGCTTCCCCGCCGGCGCCGTATCCGACGGCAATCGGAATCGCCGCCGCCAGGGCCGCCAGGGTCGTCATCATGATCGGACGAAACCGGACCAGACAGGCCTCATAGATGGCGTCCCGCGCCGATATTCCATGATCCCGACGCGCCGCAATGGCAAAATCGATCATGATGATGCCGTTCTTTTTAACCAGTCCCACAAGCATGATGATGCCCACGAACGCGTAGATCGACAGTTCAGCGCCAAACAGCATCAGGGTCGCCAAGGCACCTACCCCGGCGAAGGGGAGCGCGGACAGAATTGTTACCGGATGAAAGAAGTTCTCGTACAAGATCCCGAGCACAATGTAGATCACCAGAACGGCCAGGGCGAGTAGCCAACCCATTCCCTGAAAGGATGACTGGAACACCTGCGCCGTGCCCTGAAACATCGTGCTGATTCGCGGCGAAAGGATCTCCCGGGCTGCGGCATTCACCTGATCGACGACTTGTCCCAGGGCGACGCCGGGCTGGATATCGAAGGAAATCGTCACCGAAGGCATCTGACCGGTATGATTGATCGTCACCGGCCCCACCTCATTCTTCAATTGCGCCACGGCATCGAGAGGAACCATCCTGCCATCCCCGGCGCGGATATGGAGCCACGACAGCACGGACGGATCAGTCTGATAACGCGGAAGCATCTCCAGAATCACGGCATACTGATTGTTCGGCGAAAGAATCGTGGACACCTGTCGACTTCCGTAGGCGTTGAACAGCGCCGTTTCAATTTGCTCAGCCGTGATCTGAAACGAGGATGCCAGGTCGCGGTTAATCTCAACATTGAGTTGGGGATTCTTCATCTGCAGGTCGCTGGTCACGTCCTGAAGGGTATTCAACTCCTTGAGACGTTCCACCAGCCGGTCTGCCGAACGGTACAACTCGGCCGTATCCGTGCTTGAAAGCGTATACTGATACATGCTCTTGGACGAGCGTCCCCCGATATTGATCAACGGGGGGTTGACCGGGAAGGCCCGTATTCCGGTGATCCCCGAGAGTTTGGATCGCAGGGATTGAACCACCTCATCCGTGGTCATGCGGCGTTCTCGGCGGGGTTTCAGACTGACCATAAACCGGCCTACATTCCCCCCGCTGCTTCCACGGGCGCCGACGCTGGACATGAAACTCTGGATATTGGGATCGGCCTGAAGAATCCGGATCATCTGGTTCTGATGGGTTACCATGGAGTCAAAAGAAATGCCCTCGATGGCTTCCGTGGCCACATTGATGCGGCCCCGATCCTCGCTCGCCATAAATCCCTTGGGAACCACCCAGAACAAGACGCCGGTGGCGATCAACGTAACGGCGGCCAGACCCATCATGATCCGGTTATGATCCAGCGCCCACCGCAGGGTGTCGGCATACCACTTCAACATCCCGTCAAATCCGGCCTCCATAACGCGATATAGCCGCCCATGCCCGGCATGGGCCGAGGCCCCTACAAAACGGGCGCTGAGCATCGGAATGAGTGTCAACGCGATGACGCCTGAAACCAGCACCGCCGCGCCGATGGTCACGGCGAATTCCCTGAATAAACGGCCCACCACCCCGCCCATGAATAACACGGGAATGAACACGGCCGCCAGGGATACCGTCATGGACACAATCGTGAAACTGATTTCCTTCGTCCCATCCAGCGCCGCCGTATACCCATCCTTCCCCATCTCCCGATGGCGGACAATGTTTTCCAGCACCACGATGGCGTCATCCACAACAAACCCCAGGGCCAATGTCAACGCCATCAGAGACAGGTTGTCGAGACTGTAATTCAAGGCCGCCATGACCACAAACGTGCCTACCATGGACATCGGGAGCGCCAGACTTGGAATCAGGGTGGCCGACACATTCCTCAGGAAGATGAAGATAACCAGGACGACGAGAATCAAAGTCAGAAGCAGCGTGAATTTGACATCCTCAAAGGACGCCTTAATCGGCTGGCTGGTGTCAATCAGAACCTCCATGGAGACCGCCGCAGGCAGGTCGGAGTTCAATTTGGACAGCAGGTTCCGAACCGCCGCCGCCACCTCCACCGTGTTCTTGCCAGGCTGGCGCTGGACCGCCAGCACGATGGATCGTTGCGCCTGGTTGCTGGTGCAGTACCAGGCTGCCACCTTGTTGTTTTCAACACTGTCCAGTATCGAACCCAACTCCCCAAGACGCACGGGGGCGCCATTCCGGTAGGCGACAATCAGGGGGCGGTAATCCTTTGCGGCCGACAACTGCCCGTCGGCCTGGACGGCGACTGCTTTGTTGGGCCCGTAGAGAATCCCTGTGGGAAGGTTCACATTGCCGCTCTGGATGGCGCCGGCCACCTCGTCCAACCCGATTCCCCGTACAGCCAATTCATGGGGATCCAACTGAACACGCACGGCATATTTTTGCCCCCCGTACACGGACACAGCGGCGACTCCATCCACCATCGATATGTTTTGGGCCAGAAATGTCTGCGCCACTTCGTTGAGTTCGTACAGCGGCAGAGTGGGACTGGTCAAAGCCAGGTACAGAATAGGTTGATCGGCGGGATTCACCTTTTGGTAGGAGGGCGGTGTATCCATTTGCGGAGGAAGATTGCGCATCGCCCTCGCGATAGCCGCCTGAACATCCAGCGCCGCCGCGTCGAGATCACGACTCAACACAAACTGGAGCGTGATCTGGGAACTGCCCTGGGCGCTTGCCGAACTCATCGAGTCCAAGCCTGCTATCGTTGAAAACTCCTTCTCCAACGGGGTGGCTACCGCCGCCGCCATCGTTTCCGGAGTCCCCCCGCGAAGCGCGGCGGAAACCTGGATCGTCGGGTAATCCACATTCGGCAAATCGCTCACCGGAAGCTGGAGATAAGCCACAATGCCAAAAATGGACAACCCCAGCACGGTCAGCGTGGTCATTACCGGACGGCGGATAAACGGTTCGGAAAGATTCATGGACGACCTGCAGGACTGGACTCATCCTTGGAAGAGAGCCGGGATTTCACAAGAGCGCCTGGCTTGAGTCGAAGTTGCCCATCCATAACAATCACTTCTCCGAGAGTCAGGCCGCTCACCACGACCGACATTCCGTCCACAGTGCGATCAACCACAACCGGACGCGGATTCACCCGGCCATCCCGGTCAGTCACATAGACGTACGCGCCCTGCTGGCCCAGCAGCACGGCCGATTCAGGAACGACCATGGCGTTCTCCTGCATGGCCAGTACGAGAACCACCTTGACAAACTGACCCGGCCACAAGGCCTGCGTTTCATTCTCGAACCGAGCCTTGAGTTGGATGGTTCCCGTCGTCTCCGAGACGGCATTGTCAATGAAGGTCACGGAACCTGTTTCAGAAAGCATGACGGCACCCTGGGGCGACGCGATCACCGGCAATCCGCCCCGATCCATGCGATCCCGGACTCGGATCAATTCCCGCTGCGGCAGAACAAATCGGACGAGGATAGGACGAAGTTGATTAATCGTGACCAAGGTGGCGTCATCGGCCTTCACAAGATTCCCCTGATGAAGGAGGAGATTCCCGGTTCGCCCTGAAACCGGCGACCGGATGGAGCAGTAGCCCAGTTGAAGTCGGACATTGTCAACCGCCGCCTCGTCGGACTGAACAACAGCCTTGAGCGTGTCCGCCGCCGTCACGGCCTCATCCCGGACATCCTGGGCAGAAATTCCTTTTTTCAGGAGGGTTTCCTGACGTCCCGCCTCCTTCAGGGCATTCTCCAACTGGATCCGATCCTTTGCCAGCATGGCCTCGGACTGTTTCAGCAACGCCTCCGGACTTCGAGGATCGATTTCGAACAGCAGATCCCCCGCCTTCACGTCCTGCCCCTCGGCAAAGCAGACTTTCGCGAGATTCCCGGTGATCCGGGACTTTATCGCCACGGTAGTCAGGGGTTCGACCGATCCGAACGTGCTGATGACCACCGGCATCGTCATGGTTCTCACCGGGGTTAGCAAAACAGGCACGGGCGCGTTCTTTGCTTTCGCCGACTTGGCCATGGCGGCCTCGGCTCCCTTCCGGTTATTCAGCACGACGGCGACGATACCCGCCGCCATCAACGCGGCAATCAAAAACAGAATCATCTTTTTCATAATGTGTGAACCATGCTACACCTTGTTTGTGAAAAGTCAAAAGGGGAAGGGCCCAAAAATAGAAGCCTCAGAACGTGCGACCAAGCCACCCTAACCCTGGCGCTTGATGATCACCGCTGTGACATCGTCTTGAAGTCCCTCGGGAGAGCCAAACCTGCGTACTTCATCAAAGAGAATCCGGATCATCTCGACAGCCGGGCGTTTTCGCTCGCGCTGGAGAATGTCGATCACACGCGTCATCCCGAATTCTTCGCCGTCGGGCGACGCGGCTTCAAGGATCCCGTCCGTCAGAAAAACGGCAAGATCACCGGGATCCATCCGCACCTTGGACGACACGAGTCGCTCCGCCTCCGAGTCAATGCCAAGAGCAGGCGCGGTTGCATTCAGTTCACCTTTAATCCCGCCATCGGGAGCAAGTATATATCCTGAAGGATGACCTGCATTAATCACGTCGAGAAGGCCTTCCGAGGGAGTCAGACGGGCAATCAACATGGTGATAAACCGATCACTTCCCAAATCCTCAACCAGAAGGTGACGGGCCCGGGTCATGAGATCCACTATCGGACGATCCGCCAGCACCAGCGCGCGCAGGTACGCCCGAACATCAGTCATAAGAAGGGCAGGCCCCAACCCATGTCCGGTAACATCCCCGACAACCACATAAACGTCGAGACCAGGACAGGCAATAAAGTCGAAGTAGTCGCCGCCGGTCGCCTCGGCGGGGCAGGAAGCCCCCGCCATGTCATAACCGGCCAGCAAGGGCATCGAGGTCGGAAAAAGCAACTGTTGAACCTCGCGGGCAATCCGGAGTTCCTCCTCGCGAGCCAGAAGCGTGCGTTCAGCCACCCGGCGTGCGCGGCGGTCAGCGGCATCCTTCAACTCCCGGTCAACGGCCCCGACTAAACGGGTAAGATTTCCCTTCATCAGGTAATCCTGGGCGCCAGCCTTCATGGCGGCGACGGCCAAGTCCTCCCCGATGCTCCCGGAGACAATCAGAAAAGGAATATCGGCGTCAGAGGATCGTACGATTTCCAAGGCCTCCGTGGAATTGAAGTGCGGCATGTTGTGATCCGAGAAAACGATATCCCATTTCTGCCCGTTCAATGCCGCCGCGAGATCCGCGGCATTATCAACGCGGAGAAATTGCGGTTCATATCCCCCGTGCCGAAGGTGAGCTAGCATCAGAAGCGCATCACATTCCGAGTCTTCGATGATCAACGCTTTAAGAATGGTGTTCATGGTTGTGTCACCAGACTAGCCAATAGTTGAGCGATGGCTTCGGGAGGCAAAACCTCGCGGGCCCCCCCGAGACGAATCGCCTCACCGGGCATTCCATGAATGACTGAACTCTCCCAATCCTGGGCAATGGTCAGGGCGCCTCTGTCCTTCATCCGTTTCAGGTCTTCCGCACCATCCTTCCCCATGCCGGTCAACAGGATCCCCACAGCAGAGGAACCGCAGACTTCCGTCACGGAACGAAACAGAAAGGAGACGGCGGGACGGAGACCGTTCTCCGGCAGAGCGCTGCTCAACAGGATGGCGCCCTCACCGTTGATCCCCATATGGAAACCGTCCGGCGCCAAATAGGCATGGCCGGGCGCCATCTTCATGCCCGTACTGGCGATCTGAACCGGGAATCCCGTCGTGCTCTCAAGCCAGTCCGCCAACCCTCGCATAAACCCCGCCGTGATGTGCTGCACAATCATCAGGGGTACCGGATAGTCCTTGGGCAGGTTTTTCAGAATGGTCTGCAAGGCGACAGGGCCTCCGGTGGACGCGCCGATGGCAATCAGCCAGGGAGGACGGTTGGACAAAAACCGCGCTCCGCCCCAGACCGGCTCAACGGCTCCCTCGGCGGGTTTGCGGCGCGACCGCTTCGTCAGTTTAACCTCCGCCATGTCCTTGAGAGTCTGAATCAGATTCGCCACATCGGACTGAAACTGAGGATGCCCCGGCCCGGCAGGCTTTGCAATAAAGGCCACCGCTCCCGCCTCGAGAGCCAGAAACGTCTTGTCCACCTCGCCAGGCTTTGTGCTGGCGCTGCAGATGATGATCGGAATGGGATCCGTCTCCATGATCCTCCGAGTGGCTTCAAATCCGTTCATCACCGGCATCATGATGTCCATAAGGATTACATCCGGCCGCTGGTTGCCGATAAAAGTCAGTGCCTCCGCCCCATCGCCCACCACTCCAATAACCTGTAGCGAGGAGTCCATTTTGCACAAATGGGAAAACAGTTTCTGCTGGATTGGGGAGTCATCCACAATCAACACGCTGATGGGCTTCGGAGTCATGGCTACATCACCTTTCTGAGCGCATCGAGAAGATCGCTCTGATCAAAACTGCTCTTGACGATATAGGCATT
>JBAWZH010000060.1:0-13463 GCA_037143135.1 bacterium | reverse complement strand
ACCAACGTGATGCGATTGGCCGGTCATCTCCCATCCGGATTGATCCGATACGGTTAATTCAGAGTTTGCTGATACCGGCGAAGACGCCGGGCCTGACTGGGAGGCCGGAATCCGATGCACCACCTTACGAGGAAAGAAACATTCCTTCTCGCTGCACCCCTGATAGGAAAACGTCAGATCGACGCCTCCGGTCAGCGCGGCCCGGGCGCCAAACAGAAGAGCAAACGAATTGGTGAATGAGTCGCGATCAGAATCCGAATAGGAATCATGGAGGCGCACCGGTTTATCCCCGCCGGCCTGTCGCAAGGGAGTGCCCTCCGTGAGTTCAGCGGTGACCTGGTCGGCATAGATGTGGTGATGGGGGGGCACCGTAACCGAAACCCGAACCACCAGATCCGTGCCTTGATTGATCTCGGAAAAGGACACGCCAAAAGGGTCGGCGGCAAACGTCGAAGCACAGAACACACTGAGCAGGAAAAGGATAGGTATTCTCATCACGGACTAATCAGAGAGCGCCTGTTTCGGCCATCTCGATACAGAATGCAACACCTGGCGCACAAAAGCGCACTCACATTTAGATAAACACGGATTCAGATCCTCCCTGCGCAAACAATGCCCCGGACAGGACTGGGTACTGAATAGGCGTTCCTGAAATACCGGCCCTTCATAAAGATCAAAAAAGTGTCCGGCCGATACTGACAAGGTTGTCCGACAGACGCCGGGAAGGTGGTTGAAGAGAAAGAAACCCTCCTTCAGATCCTCGAAGTCGACCTGATAACCGACCAGTTTGATTGTGGGATCGGCTAAAAACGTATCACGCGAATTCCATTGTTTCCCGCATGAACACATCTTGAAACTCATAGGCACCTCTTGCAAATTGCAGAGCGGGCGACAGAATCACCGTCGCCCGCCGCCGTCATCCGATGGTTGACCCCGGTCAGGCCGCAGCGCCGCGTTTCCCGAGTTGTTTGTCAATCATCAGAAGGGTTCCCGACGAATTACCCGCCATTTTCAGCATGGTCACCACGTCGAGATCATTCGCCTCCTCCTCAACCTGCTCCGTAATATACCATTGTAACAAGGCCTGCGTGGCAAAGTCCTTCTCTGACACAGCCAGGTTCATCAGGTCATTCAAAGCCTTGGTAATGGACTGCTCATGCGCGAGGGTGGACTCAAATAATTCCAGAAGCGTCTTCTGGGGCGTCTCCGGCTTGGCGACGACCCCCAGATCTGGCGCCCCGCCCTGACTCAGCACATAGTCGAAAAACTTCATGGCATGATCGAGTTCCTCCTGGAACTGAACCCGGAACCACTTCGCCGTTCCCTTGTATCCTTTTTCCGCGCAATGCGCTGACATGGCCAGATACAAATACGAGGAAAACAACTCTCTATTGATCTGGTCATTGAGAGCTTTTTGTATTGTTTTGCTGATCATCGTCAGACCCTCCATACGCCATGCAGGTTACAGTATTCACGGGCGACCACCGTTGCCGCGGTTACCCCCTCGAAAAACGCCACCGGAGGCACACCCGGCTTGAGCGCCTGGCGCAATACCTGTTCTCCAACAATCAATTCAATCCACTCGATGAAATGCTTCTCTTCCATCGGATGAAGAACGCTCCCCACGGTCACCTTGATGCCGCCGGAAACCCGCTCAATCACGGGAATGTGCTTCTCACGGGAGGCCTCGACCGTATTCTCAGCCAGATTCTTCATCGGTTCGTTGCAACAGGTCAGCGCGCCGCTCGCGCCATGCAACACCTCCACGATGTTGCCACAAACAGCACACTTATAGACTTCATTCTTCGTTGTCATCTCATCGCTTTCTTTGGATTTTTACCACTACGTCACTGGGGTGAAAAATCGTCCTTCGTCACACCACAATCCGGACAGACCCAGTCAGCCGGAATATCCGCAAACGCCGTCCCGGGGGCAAGACCATGATCAGGATCACCCTTCGCCGGATCATAGACATACCCGCACACATTACACACATACTTCATCGCATTTCCCCTGTCCGGGCGCAAACTCGCGCCCCTGTTACTTCTTTCCAATCAAACCCTGCAAATGCTTCACATACTCAACCGCGCCGCCTGGCCGATACCCCGTTCTGGCCAACTCTTTGCCTTGTCCATCAAGAATCAACACCGTGGGAAATCCTCTCACGCCGAAGTCTTCAGCCAGTTTCTCGTTCTGTTTTGCTATGGCCGGAGGCAGCGCCTTTCTCCGGGGAAAGTCAACCAGCAACAAGACCAGATTTTTGTCCGCGAAATCCTTAAACTCCGTCTTCGAGAACACTTCCTTGTCCAACTTGATACACCACCCGCACCAATCCGAACCCGAAAAATCGACCAGAATCGGCACGTTACGCTTAAGAGAATCGGCTTTCGCTTGATCGTATGAAGTAAACCATGCGGACTTTTCTACGACAACTGCCGTAGCCCCCTTCGCGGCTGCGGTCTTATCCCCCTCCGCTGAACAGGACGCTCCCGACAGCAAAACAGTTATCAATCCCATTGATACGAGTATTTTATTCATATGTCACCCTGTCCTTTGTCTGTTGATCATATCCTTCATCCCTGCCACTTTGCCAAATTTCACGTCATGCTCGCGAGACTCTTTTTCGGCCGCCGTGCGTATCCTGTAGGCGCAATCCTTGGCGAGGCCAAATAACGAAACACAATTCTCATCACGGCACTCCGCATGCCCCTTGTCGGACACGGCAATCATCTCCGTGGCAATTCCCGCCAACCGGGCTACGTTTTCATTGTAATCCTTCATTTTCCTCCCTGCTCAATTACAGTTCATGAGGATTAATGCAGGATACGTGCCGGACCCATGGATACTCTTCACATTAAATCGCAACCAATTCAGCACGAACACATTACGAAAGACAATAAAGACAACACAACACCGCGCCGAACTGTCTCATGCCTCAAAAAGTGTGTCATGAGTCAAGCAACTTCGACTCTTCAAGAAAACGGTAGAGCGTGGCACGGGAGACTCCGAGAACCTTTGCGGCTTCAACTTTGTTTCCGCCTGTTTTGTCAATGGCCTCTCGCACAGAAGTCAAGGTCAGGTGACTGCGCACCTTGGACGAACCGGGTTCCGGTTCCGCCTGATGTGACGTTATCGCCTTCAAGGCGATCGGCGGAAGATGATCCAACAGGATGATATTGGCTTTGCACTTGATCAGGGCAAACTGGATCCAATTCTGCAGTTCCCGCACATTGCCAGGCCACTGATAAGTCAGCATAAAATCCATGGCTTCAGGCGAAAAAATGATGTCTTTCCCGCCTGCGAGGCGCTTCAGGAAGTGATTGGCCAGCAAAGGGATATCGGTGCGCCGATCCCGCAGAGGAGGAATGACAAGCGGCACCACACTTAACCGATAAAACAGATCCTCACGGAATCGACCGGACGCCATTTCTTTGGCCAGGTCGCGATGAGTGGCACTGACAACCCGAACATTCACCTTGACGGTTTTCTCCCCCCCCACCCGTTCAAAACACCCCTCCTGCAACACGCGCAGTAACTTGACCTGCATGGCGGGGGAAATATCCCCGATTTCGTCGAGAAAAATGGTTCCGCCGTCCGCCAGTTCAAAACGCCCTTTTTTGTCACGAATCGCCCCTGTAAAGGATCCCTTTACGTGACCGAAAAGCTCACTTTCAAGCAGACCCTCCGGCAGGGCTCCGCAATTGACCGGCACAAACATCTTATCGGCGCGCGGCCCCTCGCTATGGAGCGCTGCCGCAACCAGTTCTTTTCCGGTTCCACTCTCGCCATGAATCAACACCGGAGCGGTGGATTCCGCCAGTTCTGGAATCAAATCATAGAGGGCCAGCATTTGTGAATCGCTTCCCACAATCCCCGCAAAAGACTGAACATCACCCAACCGACGCGCCAACTGAACCTCGCGGGTCAAATCCCGGAAACAAGCGAGAACACCAATCGTCTCGCCCTTCTGGTCCTTCATTAAATTGACATTCATCGCAATCCGCCGGCGCTCGCCGCCAACGGTTACAATTTCCGTTTCCTTGGTCACGCTGGTCTTCGGAAGTTCGGATCCCTCACAGAACGAGCACTGGCCTCCGCAGAGTCCCCCGGGAATCACGATGTGACAGTCCTGGTTCAGGAGATCCTCGCGTTTATAACCGGTGATCGTCTCGGCGGCCGTGTTGAAATAGAAAATGCGGCGCTTCAGGTCATGGGCAATGACGCCCTCTGAAATATGATCCAAAACAAGATCGGCGGCTCGCTTCGACTGCAAAAACGCGTCGAGGTAACCCTGGTCGAAGAAATCATCCACCAGATGCTTGATCGTCCCGCAAATCGTCCGATAATTCATCAATTGCTGATTGGCATCCTGTCGCGCCCCCGGTAATGCCCCCACACTCCAATGCACTTGCTGGGGGTTTCCAGACAACAAGGCGCAGGGCGTTTCCGCTTCCTTGTTCAGGGAGACAGCCACATCGAACGCTCGTTTTCCGAGTTGCGACAGGATCAAGCCGTCGTGTTCGGGGGAGGCGATCTGAAATTCCGACAACACCCGCCAGGCCAGCGGGGATACGCTCCCCGAATCGACTCCGGCAAAATGCGCGACCACATCGTTCCGGCCCTTCGCCCTGGCGAAGGCGGCGGCCATAACGCTGCAACTTGCATCGCGCCCGCCCACAAACACCAGATGATTGATTTTTTGAGTCATAGTCAGGGTCGTGGTTCCAGTGTCGCCTGAGGCTCCGTTACGGTCAATGCTTATCCATCAGTCTCCAGATATCCGCGTTTAACCGCATCCTGTATCAGGGCCTCGGAAAACCGCCAGAGGACGCCGGAACCCTCCTCCACATGCCGGTTGCGCTCCAACACTTGTTTGCATCGCACCCCGTGTTTCCTCCAGACGGCGCCGCCTGTGCTATAATTATGAATCAAAGGTTGCACGCGATCCAAAGCCGCGGCAAACTTGGCCTCCGGACTGGATCTGGCCTCAAATTCCTCCCAGAGCGCTCGGATCTCACCACCGGCATCGCCCGGTAACAGACCGAATAGGCGTGTTGCGGCGGCCCGCTCCCGGTCGGCCTTTCCCAGATTTCCCGACACGTCATAGCAATAGGTATCGCCGGCATCAATTTCAACCAGATCATGAACTAAAACCATCTTGACCACACGGGCAATATCCACTCCGGGCTCCGTGGCATGTTCTTTCAACAGAATCGCCATCATCGCCAGGTGCCAGGAATGCTCCGCATCATTCTCAAACCGGGTTCCGTCCATCAACAGCGTCCGCCTGAATACCGATTTCAGTTTATCGATTTCACGGATAAACTCCAACTGCCTGGCCAACCGTTCATTCCACCCCGCCAAATCCTCGATCCGGGGTTGTGGTTCCCGTACCCTGCCCCCCGGCGACTGACTCCGGTTTTCGACCCAGTCCACAAGTCGCTCAGCCACCTCGCGCTTGGACATCAGCGGCAAAGACTCGGACGAACCGGCGCCCGTGACGAACACCACCCGGTTTGTATCCACATCGAACCCTGCATCGGACTGGCTGACATTATTCGCGACAATCATATCAAGACCCTTGGAGACCACCTTTCGTCGTGCTTCAGCCTCCATGTCTTCTGTTTCCGCCGCAAATCCGACAAACAGTCTCCCGCCCTTTCGGAGTTTGACGGCCTGAAGAATATCCGGCGTTGCCTCAAGGTGTAAAACAGGAGACGATTTCAATTTCTTCAACTTCTGCTCGCTCACCGCAGTCGGGCGCCAATCCGCCACGGCAGCCGCCATGATCAGGACATCACAGGACTCCAATTGGGATGACACGGCCTTGAGCATGTCGTCGGCTGACACCACGGGAATCAGGGAAACCCCGGTTGGAGCAGGCAGGGTGACCGGCCCTGAGATCAACACGACCTCATGACCCCGATCACGGGCGGCCGCGGCAATGGCATATCCCATTTTACCCGAGGAACGATTGCTGATAAACCTGACCGGATCCATGAATTCCCGAGTCGGGCCTGCTGTGACCAGAAAACGCATAGTGCCTTATCTCGCGTCAAAATCCCTGATTTTCTCCCGAACCGTGGATTCCGCCTCGTTGTAGATTTCACGAATCATGTCATCAGTAAAGCAATAGACGCGCTCCGAGAACGGGGTTGTCTTGATGCGGTCGAACAGGCGCTGCTTCGCGGTCGCAATGTCCTTCCCGTATATATGGAACGAATCCGCCTGCCAGTTCAGACGGCCCAGTTGAACGGGTCGGCCCGTACGCCGCGAGACTTCCGCCGCGATGACATCCCGATTGAACAGGACAAACCCGAACATATTCATGAAATTTGCGCCCCAGGCGTCGTTGGAACGGAATCGGATATTGCAATTCAGCCACCCATCGCCCTCCTTGTCCTCCAGAATACGGTACCAGAGCGACTGCAGGCAGGGAGGATCATAACAATCCAGATCCATGTTCGGCATCCAGGTAATCATCTGGGCCTGGCGGGTGAACGGTTGTTTCACCAATTTGGCGATCACGGCCTCGATCTGGTTGACCTTGAAGAAGCCGGCCTCAACGGACTCATAGTTGCGGAGTTCCTTCCAGGCCCCGTAATTGGCGAGACGGCCATGGTAGGTATATTCCCAGCGGGTATCCGCCGGATCATTCATGTTCTTGACCCAGTGATCCTTGACTCCCTGGAGTTCCATCACATATTCCCTGAGATCCTCGATGCCGCCCGGAAACGCCTTGTGGATCATCGGTTCAGCCAGGGGATCCAGCACCGTGATGTTCATGGTGGAATCAAGACTCGCCGGATCACCGGGCTTGTCGTACTGGGTACGGAAGTTCGTTCCGTTCTCATACAGCGCGCAAAGCGCCGCTTCATAAGCCTCAGCCAATGATCGTCCCGTTACATGAAGAACCGGAATGCTTTCCATTTATTCTCTCTCCTTCGCACCGTTCTGCCGTCACCCCTGAACTTGGTCGGAATTATGGCGGCTGATCCCGAAATGGAAAGCACTTTCTGATTACTCTTTTTCATTGCCCGCCCATGCCGTGGAAAGTATCTTCCCCTTCCATGGAAGACATGTTGAAAAACGCGTTGATTATTATTCCGGCCTTTAACGAGGAAGGGGCCTTGCCGGGTCTTCTGGCCGAGGTCAAGGCCGCCGCTCCGGGAACGGCCATCGCTGTCATTAACGATTGCTCCCTCGACCATACTGCTTCCGTGGCCCGGAAACATGGCGCATTGGTTCTTGACCTGCCCTGTAATCTCGGGGTGGGCGGGGCCGTTCAGGCGGGGTTCCAGTACGCCTTTGCCCGCGGCTACCAGTATGTCATCCGATGCGATGGCGATGGCCAACACCCCCCTTCGGAAATCCGGAAACTGGTCGAGGCCATGAAGGCCGGGGATGTTGACTTGGTCGTGGGATCGCGATTCCTTCAGGAGGATAAGGAGTCCTATACCAGCACAACCTTGCGCAGCGCCGGAATCCGGGGATTGGCCTTTTTGCTGTCCCTCATCTGCCGCGCCCGGGTCACCGATCCCACTTCCGGGTTTCAAATGCTCAACCGACCCCTGCTCGCCTATTTCGCCCACTCCTACCCGCTGGACTATCCTGAACCCGAATCTCTGGCCCTGCTTCGCCGACAGGGATACCGGTTTCGCGAAGTGGCCGCCCGGTTCCGTCCGCGCCTCACCGGAAAATCATCCATTCAATCCTGGGGCGCGCTTTACTTCATGCTCAAAGTCGGGTTGGCCCTGATCGTCGATCGGGCGCGGCCCGTTAATCCGCGATACTCACGTCATGTCTTAACCCTTCAGGACACCTCCCCATGCGCCTAATCATCATGTCCCTCATCAGTCTTGCCATGCTGACCACCGGAATCGTTTTGACCGCCATCCGACAGAAACGTTTCTTCCTCGGGCTCGCCTGGATTGGAGCGGGCGCCGCTCTCGGCGTCGCGGCCTTCAATCCGGGCCTTTTCGAGGGCTCCAGCCCGGCCGCCTTGGTGGTCCGGATGAGAATGGTTCTGGGATTTCTCAGTTTCGTGGTTCTGATGATTACCCTGGAGGCCGTGCGGCGCGTCGCCATGGAAGAACGTTATGCCCTGCTGTGGGTCTCGACGGGAATCATTCTCGTCGTCTTCGCCATCTACCCCGATGCCGTGGGCTGGTTGGCCACACTGACGGGAATGCAGTACGTGAGCGCCATTACGATGGTGGTTTTTGCATTCCTGCTGCTGGTGGCCTTCGATTTCTCCCTGGCCCTTTCCCAGTTGCGACACGACCAGAAGCGAATCAGCCAGCACGCCGCCGCACTGGAACTGCGCGTTGCTGAATTGGAAAAGGCCCGCCCCGCGAATCCGACACCGCCTTCAGAGGCCATTCAGAACCCGGTTCGACCGGATGTCATCCCGTAACGGGAAACCCGGGGACGTTGCTTAACCGAATGCGTTCGACATCGCCGGTCCAGTACATCCGTTCATATCCCTCGAGCGTTCTCAGCCTCAATGCTCCATCGGGACTGATCCCAAGACATTCCCCCGACGTTATCTCTCCCTCCACTCCCCGGATTTCAATGGTTTGCCCCTTGAGCCAATCCTGACCGGACCAGTCCCTCCAGAGTGAACTCAACCCCCGCTCCCGCACGTCCTCCAAACACCGGGTCAAGGCCTGGCGAAGAACTTCCATGACAGCCTCCCTGTCAAAGGAACGACCCGCCGCCTCCGCCAGCGACGTGACAGGACGATCCATCCCCGCCAACCTGAAATCGTCCGCCGATCCATTGACGTTCAGGCCGATCCCGACGACAAAACCATCCACGCGCTCACCGCGCTCAACAAGAATCCCCGAAATTTTTCGATCATGAACCATGACATCATTCGGCCATTTGAGTTGTCCCTTAATCCCGTACTCTAAAAGGGTCAGCGAAACGGCCCAGGCCGCCACTTGCCCCAAATTCGGCCCTAACGGGGTCCATGCCGGATCCTTGAGGACAAATGAAAAGGTGAGGCATTTATCGGAGACAACCAGCCAGGCGCGCCCGAATCGCCCGCGTCCCGCTGTTTGGGTGTCGGCCCTGATGATGGTACCGTCCTGCAATTCAGACAGGTGTTCAAGCGCCCAGGTATTAGTGGAAGGCAGGGAGCCGAACCGAACGCCTCTGCCAGTCCAGAGTCCCTTGTCGCAAGCATAGTAAGTTGTCATCGCCGGCATTGAAACATCCCCGCCTCGTTGTGGCAATTGCAATTGCCACAACGACTCATTACACTGCGCCGTATGGAAATGCACGACATGGGAGACCCGGGCGAGGCGCTGTCCTCGCGCCCGCAACCCAATCTCGGGAAAGTACTGGTAACCGGCGCAACGGGATATATCGGCGGACAACTGGTTCCCTCCCTGCTGGCCAGGGGTTACCAAGTCAGGGTCATGGTTCGCGCCCCCTCCCCTGAGTACCGAAAACGCTGGGACAAGGCCGAAATCGTGGTGGCGGAGGCGCTTGACGAGGGGCAGGTGGACTCGGCGATGGAGGGCATTGACACCGCCTATTTTCTGATTCATTCCCTCCTCCTCGGCCCCGACAAACTGGAGAGCACAGAAATCAGCATGGCCATGAATTTCCGGAAGGCTGCCGAAAAGAGGGGAGTTCGCCGGATTATTTACCTGGGTGGATTGGGCGATGAACAAGGAGTCCGCTCCGCCCATTTGAAAAGCCGCATGGCCGTGGCTGACGAACTTCAACGCGGCACGGTTCCGGTGACCATTTTGAGGGCGGCCGTCATCATCGGAGCCGGAAGCGCATCCTACGAGATTCTCCATCATCTTGTCCGCCGACTGCCTTTCATCCCCATTCCCTCCTGGGCCAATACCCAGTGCCAACCCATCGGCATTCGTGATGTGATTCTGTACCTCATCGGCGTTCTTGAGACGCCGGACACCAGGGGCCAGTCCTATGACATCGGCGGGCCGGATATCCTGAGTTACAAGGCCATGATACGCCTGATGGCCGAGACACAGGGACTTAAACGCTGGCTCGTCCCCTTCCCGCCACTTCCTCTCCGGATAACCTCCTATGTTGTCAGCCTTCTGACCCCGGTACCCCACGCCATTACCTGGTGCCTGATGGAGGGGGTTGTCAACAAGGTCGTCTGCCGTAACAACGCCATTCGGACGATCATCCCTTTCGACCCCCTGCCTTACCGCAAAACCCTGCTACTGGCCATGACCCGCGACGAACAGGATCGAATCCACACGCGCTGGTCAGACGCCTATCCCCCCGCCTGGGAACTGGCGATCAAGTTGCACGAACTCACCTCGCCGCCCCGCTATACTGCGGAGTATTCGCTCCTGACGGAGAAAAGCGCCGGCGCTCTGTTCCATTCCATATGCCTGATTGGCGGCGATGAAGGCTGGTTTGACTCCAACTGGTTGTGGCGCCTGCGCGGCCTGCTTGACCGCCTTCTTATGGGCGTGGGCACCTCCCGCGGCCGGCGCAATCAGATCGAATTGCGGCTTAACGACGTCGTCGATTTCTGGCGCGTTGAAAAACTTGAGGAGAACACCATGCTCCTGCTTCGGGCTGAAATGAAACTTCCGGGATTGGCCTGGTTGAGATTTTCAATCGAACCTTTCGAACATCAAAGACGCCTTCGCGTCAACGCCTATTTCGAGACTGACAGTACGTGGGGCGTCTTGTACTGGTACGCGTGTTTGCCCTTTCACTGCTTCATCTTTAATAACTTGATCCGGAGTATTGAAAAAAGAAGTTCCCCGGATCCCCTTTCTTAATCCCCATGAAACTCGAAACAGACCTGCGCCACATCAGGAGACTCGCCCGGCTGAGAAAGAACGAGAATTGGGATTTCCGTTGTTATCTGCGGGAACTGCCAACGTCCATCCGGAAGATCGACGAAACGGTTCAGCAGGTGTATGGGCAAGTCTGCCGCCAGATGGATTGCACCGCCTGCGCCAACTGCTGCCGCGAAATGCAACCTGTCCTCATTCCTGCTGACATCAAACGGCTCGCGCGACACACCGGAATGACGGTCAAAGCCTTCTCCTCCCGTTTTCTTAAGATCGCGCCGGAGGGGGAGCCCGGCCTTGTCTTTCGATCTCGTCCGTGTCCCTTTTTGACTGACAACCGGTGCGCGGTTTACGACAACCGTCCCCGTGACTGCCGTTCCTATCCGCATCTTCACCGGAAAGGATTCGTTTACCGCATCAGTCAAGCCGTCGCGAACTACGGGGTTTGTCCGATCATCTTCAATACCTACGAACGCCTGAAACCCCTGCTCGCCCGGAGGATCAGACCGGCACGACTCTGATGCCGCTGGCTTCCCTCAACCGCGCGCCACCGTCACAACACAGACATCCGCCGCTCCCGCGTCTTTCAACACACGACTTATCTCGGACACGGTCGCGCCGGTCGTCATGACATCATCGACGAGGAGGAAACTCCGGCCTTCAATCCACTCCGGGTAGTGTGCCACAAAAGCGCCCTCCACGTTGCGGGCCCGTTGCCTGAGGTTCAGATGCGTCTGGGTTCCCGTCTCGCGTATCCGTCGCAAACACCCCCGCGCCAGGGGAACATCCATGAGTTTCGCTAAATGGCCCGCCAGTAGCCGTGCCTGATTATAGGTGCGAGAACGTTCTTTAATGGGATGGAGAGGGACAAACGTGACGGCATCAAAGCGTTTTCGAGAATAGTGAGTCCGTACGCAGGCGTGAAGCAGTGTCGCCAGATCGCGATTCAGATACGTGGCGTGGGAATACTTGAAGCGGTGCAGTACGTCCCTGACCCCGCCCTTGAAACGGATCGCCGACCGGGCCAGGTCAAAGTGGGGTTCACGATCCACACAAAATGAACAGACATAATCGCGGGTGATGGCGCCTTCAACCGGGTCACCGCACCTGGAACAATGGGGCAATTCAATAATCGGCAGGGTGGACAGGCAGTCCCAACAGAAATACCGGGCCGCCTCGCCCGCCGGGCGTCCGCAGATCTCGCAGGCGCGGGGCCAGACCAGATCCAGCAACGGGCCGGGATGAAACCGGCGCAAGAGTGACAGGTCCAACTTCACCGATACTTCGCCAGCATCGGAGAAAGCGCTTCCAGTGTCGCGGGAGGCACGTCTTTCATGTCCGTCATAATGGCATGCTTTAAGGCATGCTGGCAGGGGCATGAGCGTGTTTCAGGCAGCGCCGTCACCAGACGCCGGATGATCTCCTTGGCCAGTTTGGTATTCGCGGTGAGGGTTTCAATGATCATCTCCACCGAGACTTCCGCCTCGCTCGTATGCCAGCAGTCATAGTCCGTGGCCATAGCCATGGATTGGTAGCATAATTCGGCTTCGCGGCACAGTTTGGCCTCGGGCAGACTGGTCATCCCGATAATGTCGAACCCGAGACGCCGGTAGGTGTTGGATTCCGCGCGCGTGGAGAATGCCGGTCCCTCCATATTCACATACGTTCCAGACTTGTGCAGACGAACAGCATCCAGGAGTTTCAGATCCCGTATCGCCTCACTGGCGATCCGAGCCATCACGGCCCGCATATCATCGCAGGTGGGATCACCGAATGACACGTGGCCGACCAGACCGTTGCCGAAAAACGTGTGATTGAGCGAACCCTTTGTCCGGTCAAAATACTGATCCGGCAGGATGATGTCACGGGGACGAATCCCCTCTCGCAGACTTCCCACGGCGCTGACGGACATCACCCGATCAACACCCAGTTTCTTGAATCCCCAGATGTTCGCCCGGTGATTGATCTCGGCAGGCAACACGCGATGACCACGACCGTGCCGGGGCAGGAAAAATAGTTCAACCCCGTTTAACGTTCCCTGGATATAGGCATCGGAGGGTTTTCCGAAGGGGGTGTCCAGAAGAACCTCTCGAACCTCTTTCAAATCCTCGAGTTGATACAATCCGCTACCGCCAATGATGCCCAGTTTCATGAGGGAATCCTTCTTTGATTTGGTAGGCCGTGTGGGACTCGAACCCACGACCCCAACATTAAAAGTGTCGTGCTCTACCAACTGAGCTAACGGCCTGAGAAAAAAGTCGGCACACCATAAAGGAAGCATCCCCTGATGTCAACCATTCCCCGGATCACCCAAAACTGCGGGAGATTTCATAAAAGCCAATCCCAAGCAGTATCCTAATTCCGGGTAGACTCGGGCCTTGCGGCCCGAGCCCCCCACAGACCCGTACTAGCGAATTTCCCGCATACGGTTCTTCAAGATGACTGTTTCGTCTAAGCATAGGAGTGAACAATACGCGGTCGCGGCAGCGGGTAGCGTGACAGGACGCGTTTGAACCGCTCCCATGGCATGTCCCGTTTCGACGAACGCCGGTTGAGCCAGTAGCGCCAGATGCGCTCGGCATGATAGGCAAAGTTGGCCAGTTGCCGCATAGCACATGATGCAGATAGATGTTGCTCAGCATCGGCGATATGACTCCGCCTTGT
>JBAWZH010000059.1:0-13523 GCA_037143135.1 bacterium | reverse complement strand
AACATCTGACCCGGATCAGGATCATCCGTCACCTTAACAGGAAATACCGCCGCCATATTCGCATCATGGGGGATCTCGAGGGACATCGCATCCGGGTCGGTTCACTCAAAGACAAAAAGCCCATTGCGGTGAAAAAGCGACAGATCCTCTGGCTGACAACACGGATCGTCGCCGGGGCGGGAGACGTGATTCCTCTCGATTATCACGGACCGTTGTCCGTCTTCCGCAAGGGACAGGAAATCTATATTGATGACGGCAATATTGCTCTCGCCGTTGAAAGCGTGGGCCGCGACAAGTTGAAAACCCGTGTCCTGATCGGAGGCACGATCAAGGAGCACAAGGGAGTCAACGCACCCGCCGTGCATCTTCCCTTCTCGGGCGTGGCGGACCATGACTTTCAGAATATCGGTTTCAGCCTGGAGCACCAACTCGACTTCCTGGCCCTGTCTTTTGTGCAACGTCCGGCGGACGTCCTCGCGGTTCGAGCCCTCATGAAAGGAGCGGCTTTCCAACCCAAACTCATTGCCAAGATAGAGAACCGCGAAGGCATCCACGCGATCACCGGCATCATCAAGGTGGTTGACGGCGTCATGGTCGCCCGGGGCGACATGGGAGTCTCGTTGCCAATCTGGGAAGTCCCCATCATGCAAAAGCGGATCATTAAAGCCTGCAACGCCGCAGGCAAACCGGTTATCACCGCCACCCAGATGCTCGAGAGCATGGTCGAAAACCGGCTACCCACCCGGGCGGAAGCAACCGATGTGGCCAATGCCATCCTCGACGGAACCGATTACGTGATGCTTTCAGCGGAAAGCGCGGTGGGCCAGGATCCCGCCGGCGTCGTCAAAATGATGAACCGCATCATCGAGTTTACAGAAAAGAACAGACCCAAGTGTCGCTCTAATCCGATCATCAGATAGTATAAGCACTTATCGGTAAAGGTTCTAATCAACAGGGCGGCGATGCCGCCGCCCTGTCAGATTATTCCCGCCCGTCTTATCCTTCCGACGCCTTCGGGAACAAATGACTGTGGAAGGTGATGAAAAACAGACCCGCCTGAATGATGCTCCGCAGGCCGATTGCCTCGGCTTCGCTCAGGCCAATACTCAAACGGGTCAACTGGCCGCTTTCCTTGTCCTTGCGTGACAAGCCGAACGAGTATCCGCTCTTCTCAGGGATGCGCCCGAAGGAGATGACGGTATTCGCCTTCTCCGTGTCATGATACAATCCATTTTTGGGGCCACCCACCCGATCCTGCTTCCCTTCCAGCACCAGAAGCAACTCACACATATCGCCGAAATCCATCTTCACAGTCAGCTTGTTCTCCCAGTCGAATGAAGCAAAACTCCGCTTCTCATTCTCCCGCTCCGACGACGCCTTCTGGGCCGCCATCTCAAAGAAGAAACAGTTATAGCGGTCTCCCTCACGCCGGTTCACCCGCGGGTCAATCTGTAGCGCCACCCCGTTCCCCGCACCTGTCGGATGATAGAACGTCAACCTCTGTTCCCGCACTTTCGATCCGTCGCTCTGCTTGCCCGTTCCTGTCGTCATGGTCTTCTCTTCCTTCCAAAACGTCCCCGACCCCAACAGCGGAATCGACTTATAAGACGTCGTTAATATAGGAACGTTTTATAATATAGTTTTATTGTAGTAAACTATATTAATCAGGAAGAGCGCCGTTTTGCGTCAGGAAGTCCGGCGACTAGAAGTCGTTTGTGTGCCGCCGTTTCATCATCAGGGCGGCAATACCGAGAACGGCCAGACTGGCCAGGAGACCAATCCCGACTATCTTCAACCAACCGGAATGCGGCGTTTCTTCCGCGATCATGGGCGCCGGAGGAAGATTGGTGGCCACCGTATTCGTCACCACAACCCTGGGTGGAGACGGAGGGAGGGCAGGCAAGGCGGCAAACCCCTTGGAAAGCAGGTCTGAAGCGGCAGCGTCGCGAACCTTCCGGTCGCGACTGCCCAAGACCACGGCAATAACCCGGCGCCCGCCGCGCTGGGCGGTCACCACGATGGAAAAACCACCAGCCGTAATATATCCTGTCTTCATCCCGTCACACCCGGAAACCGAGGCGAGAAGATGATTATGATTGCGCATGATGAATTTCCCGTCCCGGAACGGCCGTACCCGGGTGGACGTATAGTTGAGGATATCGGGGTGCTGATCAATCAGGGCGCGGGCCAATTTTGACAGATCGCGCGCCGTGGAGGTGTCACCGCTCAGCCCGGCGGCGGGCGGAAGACCATGCACCGAGTGGAACAGGGTCTTGGTCATGTCCAGTTCGACGGCTTTCTTGTTCATCATGTCCACAAATCCGGCCGTGCCGCCGGCCACATGCTGGGCTATAGCCACGGCGGAGTCGTTAGCCGACTGAACCATAAGCGCATACATCAGGTCTTCTAGCGTGAAGACCTCCTTTTCGGCCAGATATACCTGCGACCCTCCCACCTTCGACGCCTCGGCCGTAACCGTCACCGCGTTGCTCAGACTGAGTTGGCCTGAGGCGAGGCGATCCATGACCACCATCATGTCCATCAGCTTGATGACGCTTGCCGGGAATCCGGGCGCATCGGCATTCTTCTCAAAAAGAACCTGCCCCGTGGCTACGTCCACCACAATCGCCCCGAGGTAAGGATCGGCAGAACGGTTCGGCAGGGACGTTCGCTTGGAGGAGGCCGGGGCCGCCTTGGCGGAAATCCTGGATTGCTGGGGTTGAGCGAAACTCGAACCGCACCCAACCCAGAACGCCACACACACCACACCGCCCCACATGATTGTTCTGTTATTCATCATCGCGTTTGTCCGCCTTTACATATTAAAAAACTGAAAGTGGACTCTACTCCAGCAACCCCCAATCTGTCCATTACATCCATCACGTCCTTGACAGGGAAATGACCTCCGCCTATTCTTCCTCCAAGTTCACCTGTACATTCCGGAGTGTTGTCGACCGCCATGAAAAAAGATCCCGTTGAATTGATTTGCAGCGTCAGCGAACTGGCCAGCTTGTTTGAAAGCAAGGCCGGGTTGGCCGGGTTCCTGCAAAAAGTGGTCAATCTGGTGGCCTACCACATGAAGGCGGCTGTCTGCTCCGTCTATCTCTATGACGAGGAGACTGAGGAACTGGTTCTGACCGCCAACCAGGGACTCAATGCCGAATACATTGGGAAACTCAGGATCAAACTCGGCGAAGGCATCACGGGCCAGGCCTTGAAGGAATTGCGAGCCATCCTGGAGGGACGCGGGTCGCTCAACCCGCATTTCAAATACGTCCCGAACCTGCACGAGGAACAGTACCAGGCATTTCTGGCTGTTCCCATCCTGCATGGCAACCGGAAAGTCGGCGTGCTGGTCGTTCAGGATCCCCAGCCCTACTATTTCAGCGACAACGATGTCCGCGCGCTCCGCGCCATAGCGGCACAACTTGCGAGCACCATTGAAAACGCCAAACTGCTGATGAGTCTGCACGAGGAGAAAAAAACCTCAAAACCCCAGCCTGAACCTGCGTCGGATACGTCCGGAACAAGTCGGTTCATGAAGGGAGTCCCCGCGTGTGAAGGCATCGCCCTGGGAAAGGGTCTTAAATTATCGGGATCAGACCATGAATGGGCGCCCCTCCACTCCGCCGACATGATCGATACCTTCACCGAGGCTGATTTTCTGAGGGCCCTTCGCCAAACTGAAGAACAATTGACCGATCTGCAACGCCAACTGGGCGAACGCATGTCAGATGTGGCATCCCTGATTTTTGACGCCCATGTTCTGATCCTCAAAGATGACGAATTTTCAGGAGTCATGCTTCGCCTGATCCGCCAGGGCAAGTCGCCCAATCTCGCCATCCGGGAGGTGGTCGATAACTATTTGACCCTGTTCGCCAACAGCAATAGCCCCACCCTGCGTGAAAAGGTTCATGATGTTCGGGATCTCGGAATGCGCTTGATCTCGAATCTTCAGGAGCGCTCCACAACCCCTGCGGATTACCGTGATAAAATTGTCGTGGCGAGCGATCTGCTACCTTCCGACCTGCTGAAATTGTCCGCGCAGCGAGCGGGGGGCGTCATTCTCATTGGCGGCGGCGTCACCGCCCATGTATCCGTTTTGGCCAGGGCGCTACGCATCCCCATGGTGATCGTCAAGGAGCCGCCGTTGACGGAATCCGAAAGCGGACCCGACACCACCCTCATCATGGATGCCGACCAGGGCAACATCATTATTAATCCGACCGAGGACGTTCTGGCGGAATATCGGATCATGCTGGAAAGCCGCAAGGACAGTTCCCTGGAGATAACGGTTCAACCGGTGACCGCCACAAAGGACGGACGCCGTATCCGCCTGATGGCCAACATCAACCTTCTGAGCGAACTTCCCGGCGCCCAGGCGATGAAAGCCGAGGGGATCGGCCTCTACCGGAGCGAGTTCCCGTTCATTGTCCGCAATGATGTTCCCACCGAGGAGGAACAGTACCGCATTTACCTGAAGGTCATCGAGTCCATGCCGGAACAGGAAGTCGTATTGCGTACACTGGATGTGGGGGGCGACAAACTGTTGTCCTATTTCCCCAGTACCAGCGAAAACAATCCCTCGCTCGGATTGCGAGCCATCCGCTTCTCCCTGCGCAACAAGGAGATGTTTATGCAACAGTTGCGGGCCATGCTCCGCGCCGGCTCCGGGCGTCCCCTGAGCGTCATGTTCCCCCTGATCTCCGCTGTGGATGATTTTGCCGACGCGCGCCAGATCGTTGATGACTGCATCCAGGCCCTCAAGGATGAAAATGCTCCCTGTAACGAGCACCCCCGGCTCGGGGCCATGATCGAGGTGCCCTCCGCCGTTGAACTTGCCGATGACCTCGCCCTCGAGGCGGATTTTCTCTGCATTGGCAGCAACGATCTCGTCCAGTACATCCTGGCCGTGGATCGGACCAATGAATATATTGCGGACATGTATGTGCCCTATCATCCCGCCGTCATTCGCGCCATCAAGCGTGTTGTGGATGGCGCAGCCGCGCACGGGAAACCTGTTTCCCTGTGCGGCGATATGGCCACCGACCGGCGCGTGCTCCCCATCCTGATCGGTCTTGGTATCCGCACGTTCAGCATGGATGCGCGCCGGATCCCCCAGACCCAGGCCTTCATCAACACTCAACGGTTTGACGAAATGCGAGCCATGGTCGACGAACTCCTTCACCTCGGCAGTGTCAGGGAGATCGAGCGCAGACTGGGCGTTGAGTCCAAAATCGCCCCTTGAAATCAGCGCGGCGCGGGAAACGGCGGCGCGTCCCGGGGAGGAGGGGTGGCGCGTGCGTGCTGAACCCCTTTCGTGAACGAGAAGGGTAGGTAGCGGTAGTAAACTTCCAGGGTGAGCGTTGCCATAGCCGTACAGACAACCTTGCCCATGCGGTCGCCCAGCGTGAACCCCGCCGGCAACCAGGCGCCGGCATCGTCGCCTTCCAGAACCTGCAGTCCTGGCAGGATTGCCTTAAGGCTTCGGTTCCAGTCATCCCATGTCGAACCGCCATGCTGGTACATGGCCAGTGTGGCGTAGTACCAGTAGTAGTAATCCTTGTTGCCCGGTCCCGGCGGTTGCAGTTGCAGATAACTGGCGCCAGCCTGCATCTTCGGATCGTCCGGCGGGGTGCCCAGGATCTGCCAGCAGAACATGCCCTCGGCCGTCATCCCTCTTGACGCGGTTTTATTCACGTAACCGAACAAACCATTCTTGTCCCCGCTGCTGACCGAGTTCAACCACGCCCCCGCCCTCTCGAAATTCTCCTTGGGAACCGAAATGCCCGCCATATTGGCACTCACCAGCGCCATCGTTTGCCAGCCCACCACCGAAGTGTCGCCACCCTCCCCCGGCTTATAACGCCAACCGCCGGTTTTGGCATTCTGCGCCCGCATGATGAACCCCACGACATTGCTGACACAGACGCCCAGCGCGGGATCACGGGTCAGCGCATAGGCCTCTGCCAGGGCGATGGCGGCAATCCCCTGGTCATACATGTTGCCTGCCCCCCGGATATCCCCGTCCGGTTTGGCCTGCTTCACAAGCCAGTCAACCGCCTTGGCCGCAGGCGCCTGGTATTTGCCGGGCACGTCATGTTTGATGCCCCATCCCAGGTAACAAAGCAGAGCGAATCCCGTGGCGGCCACATCATGGCCTGCCTCCCCACCGTGCTTCTGGATGGACCAGCGACCATCCCCTTCCTGATGTCTGGAAAACCAGTCAAGCGCCCGGCCAACCGCCCCCTCGGTGGCGCCACTGCCTCCGAGTCCCTCGACCTGTTCGATCGTCGGTTTGCCCCCCGTCCTCATCATGTAGGGCGATACCTTGTTGTGGATTCCTTCGGGAACCGACAGTTCACCGGGCATCGCACCCCTCAACATCCCATCCATTCCATCCGACGCCAAAAGCAACGAAACGACTTCACCCGGTCCGCTCAAACGACCCGGCCCAGCCGACACATCATCCCCGCTCGAGAGACGGACTTTGTTCCCGCCGGTGGCCAGCACCCGGCTTCCCGATTCACCTCCCTCAACGGATCTCGCGGCGCCCGCAACGGAGGCAGAATGTTGGGACACCTGATCCGAACCCGATACAGCGGGCGCGGAGACCGCTCCGACCTGACCGGTGCCGGTATATTCAATCTTCACCTGGGATACGCCAGGAACGTTGAGCACCGGCGCGAAGTTCTCCATGGGTTTCCCCGCCTGCGGCTCTGCAACACCCGTTCGCGTCTCCATGACCGTCGCGGCCTCAGGCATCTCCATGGGGGGAAGTTTGTCAAGTTTCGGCGCGGGGGGCGCACTTTCCCGGCTTGTCGAGGAAGTTGCCTCACGCGGAGCCGAGGGAGCGTTCTCCAGTAGTACGGGCTCCACGGCGCTACGTGCCACGATCATCTTAACCGGCGACGACACAGTCGGATTGAAATCGGCCTGCGGAACATAGTGGTCCGCCTGCTTGGCCACAACCGTAACCTCCGAGGGAGGAAGCTTGACAAGGGTTTCGGCGACTTCCGTCGCGAGTTTTTCGCGGGCAAGCGCATTGACGTTAATGTTAATCTCACTGCTTTTCTGCGGCGCACCCTCTCCGGTCTCAACCATCTTGGATGCCACCTTCCACGTTGCCAGCAGAAGAACAAGGATGACATGGACAATCGCCGACCCCATCAGGCACTTGTGGAAAAGATTGGTCAGATCCCTGTAATGCCTGACCAGATACCACAGGAGCACGGCGGCGGCCAGAAACAGGAGAATCCACCACCGAACGGCGAAAATGCCGGCAATCAAACTGTCAATCCGGGAGTAGTCCATACGGGAAACAACCTCGCGGGCGGTGGCGGTCCACAGCCTCTGCCCGTTCTGGCCGGCCAGTCCGCGACTTGAACCGAACAGGATGTCGAAGCCCTCCATCCTGACCGAGGGAGAGGTATCATCCGTGTCGCTGTTCAGTTCCAGACCCAGATTCCTGGGCGCCAGGGGGGCGCCTTTGACGATCCGGCTCCAGTAGAGATCAGAACCGCCCGATCCCTTGTCCCGGCTTGAGGCCAGAAAGACGAAATCACCGCGCGCCGTGAACGAGACATGGCGGTCATCCGCCGGGGAGTTCAAGATATCCTCCCTGGACGCCTTCCCGAAGCGGGGCTTCGCGCTGATCCCCCCGGGCGCCATGATATCCGCCGAGAATATGTCATAACCAGCATCAGCCGAAACCGAACTGAAAAGGGATGACCGTGCCTTTGCCTCATCGGCTGTCAAAGGACGATTGGATGAGAAATAGAGGCGCCTTCCACCCGGCCCCAGTGCCGGATCCACCTCATCGAACCGGGAGTTCACCTCCGGTCCGGCATTGGTGATGCCTGACCAACCCTTGCCGTTCCATGTCGCCATCCAGATGTCGTAACCGCCATAACCGCCCGCCCTGTCCGACACGAAGAAACAGTGCTTGCCATCGGGCGATAGGACTGCTCCCATTTCGTTGGACAGGGAGTTCAGGGACGTCAGTGAAACAGGATCCTGCCACTCCCGGCCATCCCATTCGGATCGGTACAGATCATGGTGAAGGCCAACCATGACGCCGTTTTCATTGGTGCGACCGCCGGTCAGTCCGGCGAAATAGAGAGTCGCCTCATCCGGCGCGAAATTGGCATGGCGTGATGCGGCAGGGACGTTGAAAGGCGCCCTGGCCTGATAGGGCTCCTCGAATAGAACCATGCGGACTCTTCCCGACAGGGCGTCTTCCCTGATTGAAATACCGTCGGTGAACGTGCACCACACCGTTTCCCGAAGCGACAGGAATAACGACGCCATGGTAACCAGCAAACCCGCGAGCGCGAGCCCCGGCACGATCCATTTTGAGACCGCGCCCAAACCCCGTTTCGGGGATCCGACCTGCTGATATGGACGCGCTTTATTCATGATACGCCCCGGCGGCGCTTTCTCCTCCATCCAGACATCGCGGCCCATCCGGCAAGAACCGCTGTTGAAAGGATCATGACAAGGAGGAGCGTCGGGTAATTCTCCCAAAGCCACGACCAGGAAGGCATGACGGAATAGTCATACTGAGGGAACACGATCCGCGAGGAAGAGGAGAAGAGCCGGTGCCCCTTGCCGCCCCCATCACGATTGGAACTGAAGATGAGCGTGAAGCCTGCGGCACGCAAGGCCGGAGCCGTGTCATCGGCGGGACTGTTGATGGCAGGCCCGAGATTAACGGGGGGCGAGTTGGTCACTCCGATTGAGCGGGAACGATAAAGATCCAGCCCCCCTTCACCCCCTTCTCGATTCGAGGCAAAATAGATAAAATCCCCGTGCCGGGTCGGCGTGGCATAGAGGTCGTCGGCAGGCGAATTGAGTTCATTCATAGGTCTGGCGCGGTCATATTCGGGAACCGAAGGCAAGTCATCCTCCGTCATGACCGCACCGGCGACCGGACGGTCAGGCGGTTCGTAACCGAGGCCGAAAAGCGGGACATAGCGGTAGTGCGCCTGAAGACAAAGCGTAATCAGGGAGGTGGCGACAACCGGCCCCATTTGGGCGCTAAGTCCACCCCCGGTCGGCCAACTACCGTCCTCCCTCTGGGCGGCGAGGAATACGTCCTGCATCTTGCGATTCCACTCCCGCCACGAGGGCCCCTGCCCCTGGTACGAGCAAAGCGTGCCGTAGTACGCGTAATAAATGTCAGCGAGTGAAATCTCGGATTTCCTGACAAAGTCCACGGCCTCGAAGGCCTTGGGAGTACTGGCCGGAAGCCCCATCAACTGACTGCAAAAAAAGCCCGTGGCCTGCATGGCAGGCGTTCGTTGTCCGCGCGCCTGGTAGGAAAACAAGCCTCCGTTTTCCCCAGAACTCACGTTTTTCAACCACTTGATGGCCCCTGCACGGGTCTTGGCGGGAACGCGAAATCCCGACAACTCGGCGCTCTTGAGCCCCATGATGACCCATCCCGAAACCGAGAGATCCCCGGGATCTTTGGGTTTGTATCGCCAGCCGCCGTCCTCCTCGTTCTGGGCATCCGCGTTAAAGAACAGGGCGGATTGGGCGGCCTCATAAACATCCTGGTCGCGCGTCACCCCATAGGCCTCGACCAGGGCAAGCGTGCCGATTCCCTGATCGTACATATCACCACGACCCCGAATGTCGCCGGTTAACCTGTTTTCCTGCGACAGTAACCAGGCCAGGCCTTTTGCCACCGTCTGTTGGTAGCGGCAGGGTCTATCATGCCGCTCTCCCCGTCCGAGAAACGTAACCAGCGCCAAGGCTGTCGCGGCAACCTCATGGTGCCGCCCCCCGCTTACCCAACACCCATTCGTCTCCTGGGATTTCGCCAGGTAGGCCAGACCACGGTCAACGGCCGACTCGGTCTTCCTGTTGCCGCCCAATTTTTCCATGACAGTCTCATCGGTCAGGGCGTTTCGACGTAGCGAATACAGGATACTCATGGCCCTTTCGACAGCGCGGTTTGTCACGCCAACGGGAATCCGGTCGGCCGAATAGACATCCCAGTCGGTACCAGCCCATTTTTTCCGCAGTTCCTTGTCAGGCAGAGCCTCGTCCTCCTTGGTCAGGGATTTCCCCGGCCTGTTGGAGGAGAAATAGAGACGGGCATCGTTGGCCGACGAGCGGGCACAGATCTCATCAAATTTCGAGTTGACCATCAGCGTCAGCGGCTGGGGCCATGCGAACTCGGAACCATCCCACCGGGCCACCCACACGTCGTACCCGCCGAGTCCACCGGGACGATCCGTGGAGAAAAACAGGAATTTTCCGTCATCACTGAACGAGGGCCCTATCTCGTTGAACTTGCTGTTCAGCGCGCGGATCGGCTCGGGATTGCCCCACACGGCGCCGTCCCATCGCGCCATGAAGAGATCCTGGTTTCCGGGACTGCTTTCACGCGTGAACACCATCCGGGCGCCATCCGGCGAGATGGCGGGTTGCAGACAGTCAACTGACGGAAGCAGGCCCGTGCGGAGCGCGGAGGCTTTTTCCCATGCAACGAAGCGGGGCTCGGAGTCCCGGGCGAGCCGTTTCATGGAGACGTCGTCCGTGTAATAATGCCACGTTCCGGGTTGAAGCGTATTGAACAACCAGGCGAAAAAGGCGACGGCAACAAGGAGGACGGCGGCCATGATGATGCCGCGTGTCCGCCCCGTGGTCCCTCTATCCGGGGATGCTTTTAACGCCATCCTATTCACCCTTTCACTTCAGTCGCCCATCGCCATGGGGTCATGATTCACAACTCTACGGAGCCTGGTACCCGATGTTGGCTTCCTTGATCCCGGCCGACCGGCAAATTGCCACCGCCTTGGCGACATAACCATGAAGCGCCTCCTGATCACCGCGGATCAGAACCTTCTTATCCTTGTTCTGCGCCACGCTGTCCTTCACGATCTGGGTCATTTCCTCAACCGTCACCTGTTTGCCGCGAACCACATAGGCCCCGTTGCGCCTGACGTTCACGGCGATCAAGTCGTCCATGGTGCTCAAGGCCGTATTCCGGGAATCAACCGGAAGACTGACCTGGATGTCACGCTCCTGCATCTTGACGAGCATCGGCGACATGACCATGAAGATGATCAGCAACACGAGCACGACATCGATGAACGGAACCATATTGATCTCCGCCAGCGTATGAAACTTCCCCTTGGCTTGTAGATTCACTCCTGCCATATCAGGCTCCTTATGGTTCCGCCGGGATTCCTAGTTCTTTCTCGTCAATTTGTCGGCGAGTTCGGAGGTGCACACATCCATCACCGTGGCAATTCCGTTGATTCGCTGTCCGAGATGGTTGTAGAGCACAACCGCCGGAATGGCCACAAACAGGCCGAACGCCGTGGTGATCAGCGCTTCCGAGATGCCTGCGGCAACGACCTCCGGACCGCCGCCCTGCGCCGCGGCGATACTTTGGAAGGCCTTGATGATGCCGATGACCGTTCCCAGAAGCCCGACGAACGGCGCCGTGTTGGCGACGGTTCCCAGGGTGGCCACATGCGACTCCAATTCCTTCACCTTGATTTGAATCATTCGCTGGGCGGCGCGCAGCATGGATTCACGGTCGTCGGATTCGTTGATCATGCGGGATACAATATCGGAAACAGAATGCGGCGCCGTCTCACAGAAGGCGAGGACCTCGACCCGGCCCTTTCCGTTGCGGGCTATTTCAAGAACGCCGGGGAAGAACGAATCGGATTCCCCTTGGGCGCGTTTCATCACGATGTACCGTTCCACCGTAATGGCAACCGATACGACCGACATCAGAAGGAGTACGCTCAGCACCGGCCAGCCGTTCGCAATCATTTTTCGCACTTCAAACGCCGAATCCGCTTTTTGGGCGGCGGCCGTCGGCCGCGCGGCCGTCTCCTGGCACATCGCCTCGACTGCTATGAGCATAAACCCGGCCATCATGAGCACCGCCAGGTTCCGTTTTCCGATAAGACCCTTCATTTTCATTTGCGATTCCTTCCTTTTAAATCCTCAGGGCATCCAGCCGTTCCTTCGCCACCCCCGCCGCATTATCCTTCGGGTACCTCTGAATGAGTTCCTTGAAACGCGCCATGGCCGCCGGTTTATCTCCTTTGGCCTCCAACACCCGACCGAGTTCCAGGAGCGCCTTGGCGTTCCACTCGGGAATTCGATAGGTGACGTCCAGACGCATGAATTCCTGGATGGCTTCCTCGAAGCGATTCTGGGCAAACAGACATTCCCCGATCTGGAACTGGCTTTTCGCGGCCATTTCGTCGGCGCCTTTTTCCGCCAGAACCTTGCGGTACTGGGCGATGGCGCCGACATAATCCTTCTTGTTTTCCAGGGCCCATCCGGATCCGAAGCGGGAATGCTGGATCCATCTGCTCCTGGGGTAGGCGACTTGGAACGTGTTGTAGGCGGCAGACGCCGCCGACCATTCCTTGAGCAGGGCATTCGACTCGCCGAGACGCAGGAGCGCTGATTCGGCAACCTCCTTGGAGTTCTTCGCGTCCTGAACCGCCGCAAAATGATCACGGGCAGACTGGTACTCCAGAAGTTTCATGCGGCATTCTCCGGCCTGGTAGTGCGCCGTGGCCGCCACGTCGGTCTTGGGAAACCCGGCAAGAACCGCCTCGAACGTCCTGGCGGCCCCTTCATGATCACCCTTGGCCTGATAGGCCCACGCGAGACGATAGAGCGCCTGTTCCTTCAGCGACGGGTCTTGGGCGGTCTTCACCGTCTTTTCCAGGTCGGCCACGGTGGAGTCGTATTGTTTCGCATCGAAGGTCAGTTCCGACATCTCGAATCGCGCCCGTTCAAGGAGGGAACTTTGCGGACAGGTCTTGATGAGCGTATCGTATCGCTGAACCGCTTCGGGAATGCGCTTCAGATTTCGCGCGCACCAGGCCCACTCATAGAGGGTTCGATCCATGAGGGGCGAATTCACGAACTGATTCGTAAACGGCTGGAAGGATTTCGTAACGGCCTCCAGCCAGCGCTTTTGCCGTGAAAGGGCCACCCCTGAACAATAGAGCGCCTCATCGTTCTTCGCGAACGAGGGGAAGCGAAGCAGGAGATCCCTCATGCGGGTATCCGCAGCCGGATAGTCCTCGGATTTCATGCTCAGCAACCCGAGTTGCAGAAGACTGTCGGGACACAAGGCATTCAGGGGTGCCTGCTCAACCACGTAGTTGAAGTTCCTCGCGGCGTCCTGATCCCGGTTTTCCTTCAGGGCTATCCACCCCAGATAATATTCAGCGGAAACCCTTTCAATCGAATTCGAGTAGGCGTTGACCAGTTGCTTCAGCGTGGCATTGGCCGTCTTGATCTCTTTCGCCTCGTACTGCAATCGACCCAACTCCGACAGGGCCATCGGCCTGTGTTCGCTCCCCGGGTAGCCTGATGCAAGTTTGCCAAGATGTTCCACGGCGAGCGCGGCATTGTTCAACTGCTGGGCCGACAGCGCCATTTCCAGCAGCGCGGTATCCACATTCGGCTCCGCGGACTGCGACTGCTGCACAAACAGGGTCAGGTTCGTGAGCGCCTCACGCCAGTGC
>JBAWZH010000058.1:0-13603 GCA_037143135.1 bacterium | reverse complement strand
CTATGACAGAACCGCGTGATATTTTGGACATCCAGCAACAGTTGGTGAACAGCAACGTGTCGCCGATGCGAAAATACCTGGCCCTGGTCATTGGGCGGGGAAGTTGGTTGTCGCTCCTTAAATACGAGGTGATCATCCTGATGTGCTCCACGACTCCCGGGGCGCTGGGATTGGCCCTGCGCAAAGTCCTGTACCCGCTCCTCCTCGGCAAGTGCGGCCGGAATGTGGTGTTTGGCGCCAATCTTGTCCTTCGCCATCCCAAGAAGATCATAATCGGTGACAACGTGGTGATTGATGATAACTGTTTGCTCGATGCCAAGGGAGACTCCAATGCCGGGATCCTCATCGGATCGGGTGTGTTTCTGGGGAGGAACACCATCTTGCATTGCAAGAATGGCGACATCCTGATCGGGGACGATGTGAACATCGGATTCAACTGTGACATTGCCTCCTCCAACCGGGTTGAAATCGGGCGAAAAGTGTTGATCGCCGCCTACAGTTATATCGTCGGAGGCGGCCATGATTTCTCGCGCTCTGACGCCTCGGTCATGGATCAGAAGCGGATCGCGCAGGGGATTTCAATCGGGGCCGAGGTCTGGATTGGCGCGGGCGTGATCGTTCAGGACGGGTGTTCCATAGGCGAGGGAACCATTGTGGGGGCCGGCGCCGTGGTCAACGGGGATTTGCCCGCGAAAGTCATCGCCGTCGGTCTTCCCGCCCGGGTTTTGAAAAACCGGGAGGGATAAGGTCTTTTCCCCTGGTAAACGTTTAATCACGATAAGGAGACATCAATGAAGATGGAGTTACGTAAAGACTATAAGTATTCCCTGATTGTTCCGACCAGCATGGGAGTTCGGTTGACGCCGCTTAACGGTCAACCCGTGCATTGCAGCAACACGTTTACGATGCAGGCCACCAGCGCCGAGACCAATGTGGCTAGCATTGCCTCCTACCTCGGGCTTCCGGTCAAGATTCTGACCACCTTTGTCAAGGACAGCCCGATTGCGCAGATCATCAAGGACAATCTGGCGAGTCGGCACATGCAGGTCGAGGGCAAGGAAGTCGAGCAGGGTGGCCCCTGGGGTTACCGGCATCAGATCAACATTGCCGACAGTGGTTGCGGCTCCCGCGGGCCGCGCGTCTATAATGACCGCGCCGGCGAGATCGGTCGCACTCTGAATGTGAAGGATTTCGACCTGGATCGGATCTTTGCCCGGGAAGGCGTGCAGATTGTGCATTTGTCGGGTCTGGTCGGCGCCCTGTCCCCGGAGACGGGCGCTTTCTGTCTGGCGCTGGCCCGCGCGGCGAAAAAAAATGGCACCCGCATCTCGTTCGATTTGAACTACCGTGCCACATTCTGGAAGAATCGCGAGAAGGAACTGCGTGCGATCTTCAATGAAATTGCCAGTGTTTCCGATATCCTGGTCGGAAATGAGGAGGACTTCCAACTGTGCCTGGGAATCGAAGGGCCGGAAGCAGGCGGGAAGGGACTGGCCGCCAAAATTGACGGGTTCAAAGGAATGATCGAACGCGTCAGGAAGGCGTATCCTAACGCCTCGGTTTTTGCCACGACCCTGCGTGAGGTGGTCAGTTCCCAGCAGCATCTGTGGGGCGCCGTGATGGCCGCAGGCGACGAGTGGTATGTGGTGGAACCGCGGGAAATCGGCGTCCTCGACCGCATCGGCGGCGGAGACGGTTTTGTCGGCGGCCTGCTCTATGCCATCCTCAAGGGATGGGAACCGCAGAAGTGGATCCAGTTCGGGTGGGCCAGCGGAGCGCTGGCGACCACCTTGCTTACGGACTACGGCCAGCCCGCCGACGAGGAACAAGTCTGGAGCATCTGGCAGGGTAACGCACGCGTCAAACGCTGATCGACGGTCGTAAACGGGGTTCACTATGACGGAGTGTGTGAACAAACTTACCGGTTTGGAGCCCCGGCACGGTTTCTTTATCGGTGTGGATTCCGATGGATGCGTCTTTGACACCATGACCGTCAAGCAGATGAGATGTTTCTGCCCGAACACGATCAAACAATTCAGGCTGGAACCCGTGGCCGGATACGTCCGGGATGCCACGGCCTTTGTGAACCTGTACTCGAAATTCCGGGGGATGAACCGATACCCCGCCATTCTGATGGTGTTGAACCTGCTGGCGCAACGCCCGGAAGTTGTGGCATCCGGGGTCAGGGTACCTGAACTCAGACGTTTGCGGCAGTGGATTCAGGAGGAGTCCACGTTGAGCAAAAGCGCCCTGCGCTCGCTCGTTGAGCGAACCGGCGATGAGGAATTGAGGACGGTGCTAGCCTGGGCTGACGCGGTGGACGCCTCCATTGAGGCCGTCGTGAAAGGGGTGTCGCCTTTTCCCGGGGTGCGCGAATCGCTTGAAAGGGCCGTCCTGAAAGCCGACATCCTGGTGGTCTCCCAGACTCCGCTGGAGGCGCTCCGGCGCGAGTGGGTGGAGCATGACTTGATCCGTTATGTGCGGCTGATCGCCGGCCAGGAACATGGCACGAAAACCGAGCATCTCGCCCTGGCGACCCGAGGGAAGTATGAGGCGGATAGAATTCTTATGATTGGCGACGCGCAGGGAGATTTCCAGGCGGCGCGCGACAACAAGGTGTCTTTCTTTCCGATTGTGCCGGGGAAGGAGGCCGATTCCTGGAAGCGGTTTCATGACGAGGCCCTGAACCGGTTTCTGGCGGGCACATTCAAGGGGGCATACGAAGCGGCCCTCTTCCGGGACTTTGATGCGGCGCTTCCCGAGCAACCGAACTGGTAGAAGAACACACATGCAGACGACTGTCATAGCCATAGCCAACCAGAAGGGGGGCGTGGGCAAAACCACCACGGCCATCAATCTGGCGGCCTGCCTTGCCGAAAAGCGCAAGGAGATTCTGCTTGTGGATCTGGATCCGCAGGCCAACGCCACGAGCGGATTGGGACTTCCCAAGGAACCCGGCGCCAGTCTTTATGCGGCTTTTTTCGGAGCGGCCCGGGCGGAGGATCTGATCAAACCAACGCCCGTCAAGCACTTGAGCATCATTCCTTCCGAACTTGATCTGGCCGGGGCGGAGGTCGAAATTGCCCGCGGTGACCATTACCTGCACCGCCTTCGCGAGGTGCTCGCCCCGGTTGTCGCCTCCGGCCGCTTCCCGTTCATCATCCTCGATTGCTCTCCCTCGCTGGGGGTGCTGACCATGAATGTCCTGGCGGCGGCCCACTCGGTGATCATTCCGCTCCAGGCGGAATATTACGCATTGGAAGGGTTGAGCGTGATGACGCGACTCATTCAACAGTTGAGTGATAACGGCGTGAATCCCGGCCTGACCCTGGAGGGAATTGTCATGACCATGTATGATGGCCGGACGAATCTCTCTCAACAGGTGGTTCAGGAGGTGATCCGGCATTTTGGTGATAAAGTTTTCGAGACCCTCATCCCGCGCAATGTCAGACTGAGCGAGGCGCCGAGTTTTGGGAAACCGATAGTGACCTACAATCCGCTGTGTACGGGGGCGGTGGCCTACCGGCAACTGGCCCGCGAACTGCTCAGACGGCGCCATGGCGGCGAGGAGGAGGACGATGGCGAGGCGGGCTTCAAGTTGAAGTCGCCGTTTGAAAAACCCGTCCAGATGGCGGCCCCGGCCTTTGTCAGTGCATCCCAACCGGCCATTGAGTCGCCATCGCCCGTCCCCGAGGTTACCCATGCCACCGCTTAAGAATGGATCGCTGGGACGCGGATTGGGCGATCTGATCGGGGAACTTCCCCAAACCATCGGCGTGGCCAGACATCCTGTTCCAGTCATGAAACCGCCCGCGTCGGTTCGGAGTGAGAAGCCTCCCTCTCCGCCTGCGGCCATTTCGGAAAGGGCTGCTGAGCGAATGGACGGACGGGTTTTCAGGAGCACATGGCCGTTCTTTTCGGGACTGGCGGCCATGCTGGTTGTGGGTTTTGGAATGGGACTGTTCGTCGCGAACCCAAGTTCGGCGCCACGGTGCTCCCCGGCCGCAGAGACTCCGGCACGACTTGTCCTGGTCACCAATATCGTGGTTGTCTCATCTGCCACCCCGAGGGCCAAACCAGCGGAGTCCCTCGAATTCCTATCCTTCAAGCCGAACTGGATCCGCGCCTCAGAAACGATTCGGTAATGCCTCGGTGCGGCATGTTTATTTCCCCGCCCCTTTTCCGGAACGGACGAAACAACTGTAACCCCGTCGTTCTGCGGCGTGAAAACGGGAAGAAGGCCTTGATACCGGTGAACCCCGCTTGATCCATCAGGAGGTGCAGGGCTACGGCGCCGCCGGTAATCAGGCCGCCTGCAAACCCGCAGGCCAGACTGGTGATGAGCGTGAGGCTGGCCACAAACGCCAGACTATGACTCCAGCCGCGACGCCACGGCATGACATGAACCTGAATACGCCCGTCAGGAAGGGGTTCCAGTTCGAGGGAAAGCGGGGTCTCGCCGGTTCTCAGAGTGAAAGGGTGGTCGCTCGTCACGCCGACAGGAAGTGAGGCGGACGCCGATGTTCCGTTGTAGGCGGCGATGACCTTCTTTTCGACGTTATCCAGGCGGATGCCATAGCGTTGCCATTGACCGCTTCTGTCCTGTCCGGGGTACACGTCGATTCGAACGGTCGTCCGGGTGTCCTGACATCGGGTTATCGCGCGGGCCAGAGCCTGGGCGACCAGCGCCGGCTGGGGGTCAAGGGGGTCGGGCACAATGTGGATGTCGATTCTCCGAACCAATCGGGACACCCATTGATCGAGCGTGTCGGGGAGAAGCGCGCCGACGGCGCCCAGAAGCAGGAATCAGGGATTGCCCTGAACGAGAGCCTCCCGCGATACACTCCAGCAGGACGCCCACGCCAGGCCGACCATGAAACGTGAAATGGACGCCAGGGCCGGGGCATGGGTGAAGGGAGAGGTTTGAAATGCGGTGGGAAGAATTCCAATTCCGATTGCCGTCCCCATGATCAGGGGCCACATCTCGAGGGGGATTGACGGGCGTCTGAGCAGGATCCAGACGAGGATGTTGGCGAGGAGAATGGCCACCACAGGAACGGCGATGGAACTCATGCCCGAGACAAGGTGATGCCCGCGAGACGGGGCGGTTCGTGGCGGGCGCGGGAGTCGGGTGAGAATCAGGTAGCTCGACAGCCCCCAGAGGCCCCACAGGAGATGGTCGCCCGGGGAGTTCATGGCGGCAACGTTTCTGTTAACACGGCAAGATAGGGGAGTTCCCTGAAACGATGGTCATAATCCAAGCCATATCCCACGACAAACACATTATCAATTTGAAATCCGGTGTAGTCGGCGGAGAGGGCGGCCTGTCGGCGCGAAGGTTTGTCGAGCAGAACGCAAATCCGGACTTCAGAGGCGCCCTGATCAGCCAGCAGTTGTCTGGCGGCCTGGAGGGTCAGACCGGTGTCGAGAATATCGTCGATCAGCAGAATGCGGCGACCCTCTACGGGAAGGGACAACTCATGGCGCAGGGTGACTTGTTTGGAACTCATGGTTTGCGCCCCATAACTGGCGAGCGACACAAAATCCACAAGGGGATGCACGGAGCGCAGGGCGAGGGCTCGAATCAGATCCGCAGTAAAGACAAAGCCTCCCTTGAGAATGGCGACAACGGAGAAGTCCTCCTGACCGTAGTCCCTGGCGATCTCATCGGCGATGGTTTCCACCCGCTGTTGAATTGCCGCAGATGTAAACAGGGGACGACTGATGTGGGGTGCAGAAATCATAGGACAAGGAGGAGCAGAATGCCGCCGACGCTGAGAAGCGAGGCGGCGAAGCGGAGGATTAACAGGGAACGGCGATGGCGGGTTTCCTCGCCGCAGTAGGGGCACTGGAGGGCCAGCCCGATGAAGCGTTCGCAGGCCGGGCATAGCGTTTCTGTTGGCGCGGGTGAACTCATAATTTTCCCACAATTTCCTGGAGGATGTTCTGGTTTGTGATCAGTCCGGTGACTTCGGATTGGGCATTGATAACCAGGCACATGGCCTGACGGGAAAGGCGTAGTTTTGAAAAAATCTCCATGATGGGGGTGTCTTCGCTGATGAACAAAGGCGGCCTCACGAACTTGTCGATCATGCCGCCCGTGCAGTCTTCGCACCCCGCCATGACGTCGAAGAAGTTGATGGTGCCCCTGAAGAGGCGGCCGTCGGGTTCGCAGACCGGGAGGCGGGGATGGGCGGACTGCCGCAGGGTCGCAACCAGGTCGCTGACGGTGGAGTGTGGAAATAAGGTGATCATTTGGGATCGCGGGGTCATGATGTCCCGCGCCTTTTTCCCGGAGAGTTCGAGGACGCGCCGGATCATGATTCGCTGCCGGGCCGAAAGGGTTCCGTGTTCAGCGCTTTCCTGGGCCATGACATCAATTTCATCCTTGGTCGAGAACAAGGCCCGTTTGGGTTTGTTCTCAAGACCGGACGGAATGACCCAATCGGTCAACCAGTTGATCATGTTGATGAGCGGACGGAGCATGATGGAACTCCACCGGAGTGGAATGGCAAAGGGATGGCAGCGTTTGAGGGGGTGACTTTGGAACCACGCCTTGGGAAGGTATTCCGAGAAGACGAGCACCAGTATGGTCATGAAGACGCCAGCCAGGGCCTCGCCCCAGGCGCCGAACCGGGCGCCCCGGTCCGCAGAGAGCACGGAGGCCATCACGATGAACAGATTGGTGCCCACGAGTGTGGTTCCCAGCAACCGGTCGGGTTGTTCGATGAAATTCTGAAGGATGCGCGCCGCACGGTCTCCCTTTTCAGCAAGGTGGCGCAGTCGCATCCGGTTCAGGGAAATGATCCCGGTCTCAAGGCCTGCGAAGAAGGCGGCCCCGGCCATGCAGAGCAAAATCAGAATGATATCCGAAATGATCATACCTGGACTTTCTCCTCGGCTTCCCGATCATCCGCCTTTTCGATTTTCTCAATCTGAACCCGTGTGATGCGGTGTTTGCGCATCTGGAGCACCGTCACATGGCAAAGTCGATCTTCAATGACATCGCCGGTCTTGGGGAATCGGCGCGCCTGGGCCGTGACCCAGCCGGCGATCCGATCCGCTCCGTCGGCCGCCAGATCGAGACCGAGTTCATAGTTGACCTCCTCCAGACTGGTGTTGCCGTTCACCTGCCACCGGGCGGATCCGATGGGTTCAACATTCTGGCTCTGGCCATCCGCTTTTTCGCCGGCGAATTCGGCGATTTCATCCAGAATATCCCCGCGGGTGATCAACCCGGCGGTCCCGCCGTATTCGTCGATCACAATGGCAAGCCGCCGCGCCTGTTGCTGGAACATGGTCAGAAGGGTGTCGAGAGGGGCGGTGTCCGGGACGTAGAAATGGGGATGGAGCGAGGCCGCGATGTCGCTGCCGGGATTCATCAGGTAGCGGGCGACGTCGACAAACCCCTTGATATGGTCAAGGTCGCCGCTGAATGCCGGAAGGAATCGGAAGCGGGACTTCCGGCAGACCGTCGGCCAGGTTTCCGGATTATCTTCGAGGTCTATCCCGATCAAGTCCACGCGAGGCGTCATCACGTCCTTGGCCTGAAGTTTTTCAAGGCGGATGATGCCGTCCACCATCATGCGCTCCTCCTTGTTGATGATGCCCTCCTCGTGTCCCACATCCACGGCGGTCATCAGTTCGGCCTCGGTCAGGGCGGGGCGATGGGGAACGAGATGCTCGCGGAAGGTGTGTGTGATCGCGTCGAGGATGGTGTGGATGGGTGTGCAAAGCCAGATCAGGATGGTGAGCGGTCTCAGATACTGGATCGACAGCGTGTCAGGTTTTCGAACGGCCAGGCGTTTGGGGGCGACTTCGCCGAATACAATCAGCAGGAGTGTGATGGCGGGGATGGCGATCCATTCCCCGTAACTGGGGACCAACTGTTCCGCCAGGATGTAACCCAGGTTGGCGGCCGCCACGTTGACGATCGTATTGCCGATGAGAATGCTGGATAACAAATCGGCGGGAGCGGCAAGAAGATCTTCGATTTGCTTGGTGGCCTTGGGGTGGTGCCGGCGCATCCGGTGAATCTGCATGGGCGACAGGGAGAATAGAGCCGTTTCCGCGCTTGAAAAAAAGGCGGACATGGCGATCAGCCCCACCAGGGCCACCCCTTCACCTGATACTAGTACCGTCATAGTCTCTTCCCTAATGAATCCCTAGGATAGCGGGGAGGCGGGGATGAGGCAATCCTTTCTATCCTCGGCGTTCGCGGGCCCACATCATCCAGATGCAGAGTTCGTAGAGGGCGATGAGGGGGACGGCCAGAAGAAGTTGGCAGAAGGGATCCTGGGTGGGGGTGATGATGGCGGCGAGGATCAGGATGATGACGATGGCGTGGCGGCGTTTGTTGCGAAGGTGGGCGGAATTGATGATTCCCAGGTAACCCAGAACAAGGATGACGACGGGCAGTTCAAAGGTGAGGCCGAAACTCAGGAGGAGTTTCAGGACAAATCCGATGTAACTGGTGACGGTGAAGTATTCAATCCCGATCCCCATCCAGGAGTTGAACCATAACATGATCTCAAGGGCGGGGGTCAGCGCCATGAAATAGCCCATCAGAACCCCGGTGACGAAAAGAGCCCCGGCGAAAATCAGGCCGCCCAGAGCCATCCTGCGCTCCCGGCGGGTGAGTCCGGGGAAAACGAACCAACAGAGGGAGAATACGATAACCGGCGCGCTGAACAACGCGCCTCCCCAGACCATGGTTTGCATGGCCACATTCATTCCGCCAGTGACGTCCAGCGTTCGGATAAAGGTGTCGGGATTGGGAACCACTCCCTTTAATGGCGCCTTGAGAATTTTAAAAAGTGTAGGGGCAAAATAGCCGGAGATCACCATCCCGATCAGCAGGGCCGAGAGACTCCACACCAGCGCCCGCCTCAAGTCCTCCAGATGGTGGAAGAAGGGCTTGAGCGTCTGTTTTTCAAGACTGACGTCGTCTTTATCCGGCAGGGTCACGGGGCGTTGGTTCCTTTGCGGGGGGAGGGGTGGTTCCGGGAAGCGGGCCAGGCGCCGGGAGGGTCTCGTTTTTGCCCTTTGCCGACAGGGAATCTTCGGGATTATCTGCCGTGAGGAGTTGATCTTTGAAATCCTGCGAGGCGCGTTGGAGATCCCGTGTGATTTCCCCCAGTTTGCGGGCAATCCCGGGAAGCCCCCTGCCGCCGAACAGAACCAGGATGGCTGCCAGGATGACCAGAAGTTCCCCGCCTCCGACATCGCCGATGAGGGCGAAGGAGGGACACGATATCAGCGTGGAATATTCATTCATGACAGGATCATCGTATCAGGATCAGGACATAAAAAAAAGCCCCGGTATTGAGCCGGGGCTTCATCATCGCCAAACGTCAAATTACTGCTTCGTCACAACGAACTCGACGCGGCGGTTGACCGACCAGGCCTTCTCGTCGTGGCCCTGATCTTTCGGCTTTTCCTTGCCGAAACTCTTCGTCTGGATTCGGGAGGCATCGACCCCGAGGTTCATCAGGTAACTCCGCACGGATTGGGCGCGGCGTTCGCCGAGCGACATGTTGTACTCGGTGCTGCCCCGTTCGTCACAATTGCCTTCGAGGGTCACGAATGTTCCCGCGTGGGCCTTCAGGTAACTGGCGGCGGATTCCGCTTTGGCGCGCTCGGACTCATCGACCTGGGCGCTGTCGAAAGCAAACTGAACGGCGGTCAACTGGGCGTCGATGACGGTGCCGGGAGCATCAATCCGTGAACCGGCGCTGTTGGCGTCGATCCCGATACCGCTGCCAGTGCCAATACCGTTAACATCCCCGACTCCATCCTTGTTCGTGTTCTTTTTCGTTCTGCATCCGGAAACCGCAACGGCCACGACGCATGACAACACGACCATCAATGCAACACGCTTATTCATGATTGTTCCTATCTAATTTACCTGAAGAAATCGATTATTTAGAACACCACGACGGAGAATACCAACCCCCATCGTTGAGCGTTAAACATACGGGCGGGTCTCCCATGGTGTCAAGGAGATATATTCGGGATCCGCCACCGTCCCGTCTGCTGCAGACAAGGTGCCGACCATCAGAGGCCCAGGAGGGATCTTCGTAATTGCCGTCCGATGGGCTGACTTGTCGTTCCTCTAGAGAGGCCGGGTTGATGGTGAAAATCCCGTAGAGGCCGCCACGCCGACTGCAGAAGGCGATGGAGTTGTTGGCGCCCCAATCCGGATCCACATTTTCCCGGCCGCGCGAGGTCAGGCGTCGGCTGGTTCCGCCCCGATCCATGGTGTAGATCTGGGGAGATCCCGCCCCGGCCAGATCGGAGACGTAGGCGATCTGCGAGCCATCGGGTGACCACGTCGGACTCGCCTCCCCCGCGCGGGGGCTTCGTGTCAGGCGGGTCAGGGCACCGCTGCCGAAGGATTTGGAATAGACCTCGGGATTGCCGTCCTTGGACAGCACCATCAGCATTTCTCCGCCATTGGGTGAGATGCCGCCGGCCATGTTGATGCCGGGATAGCGGGCCACCACCGAGCGGGCGCCGGTACGCGCATCAATCGAGTATATATCCGCAAAGCCGCCCTTGAGGAAGGACGTATAAACGATACGGCTGCCATCGGGCGACCAGCGCGGGGCGAGACTGATGGAGCGATCATGGGTGAGTTGGCGCAGGTTTCCGCCGTCGGCGTCGCAGATATAGAGTTCCTTGTTTCCGGTGCGGTTGCCGACCATGACAATGCGGCCGGAGCAGATGCCGCGGAATCCCTTGGTCGCCAAAATGATGTCGTCGGCAACCTGATGCGCCAGGCGCCGGGCATTGGCGGAGGTGTCCGAGTAGGTTTTGCTGAGCGCCACGGCGGACTTGAGGACATTGACCACCTGGCACTGGGCCGAGAGATTCCCGTTGTTATCACTGACTGAGCCGCTGATCGTGAAAGAGGCGGGGCGCGTGAGAGAGAACCAACCGCAACGTTGCAAGTCGGCGTTGAGGGTCTGGCGGAATACCAGGCCGCCAGTCCCGCTGGCGCCATAGGCGGATAGGTCGAGACTGACTTTGGTTCCGCCGGATTTCGAGACATAGACCTCCTGGGAAAAGGCGGGGGTCAGGGATAAGGCCGTCAGCAGGACGTAACAATAAAACTTCATAGTGACTCCAAACGTATTGATCAAAATTGAGCGGGCCATTATCCTTCTTGCCGCTATGCTGTCAATTCAAAGGGTTGTCTTCTCACTGAGCAGGCGCCTTTTTTTGTCGTCCGGCAGGGAGGTCTGGCTGATCCATTTTTCAGCGGCGACCCGATCTTGCTGGAGCCAGTTTCGTGCGATATTTTCGAGCGTGGCAAGGCGCAGGTTGGGTTCGGAGAGTGTTTCGGCCCAGGTCGCGGCCATGTCGGGGTATTGGTAGGTGGTGGCGCTGATGAAGGATTGGACAAGGCGGTCGCGTGATTTCTCAGCGGGCAATGATCCCAGCCATTGACTCGCGGAAGTGGGGTCGTCGCCAGCCCAACGACTGGTGATTTGCTGGAGCGCATTGTCACGGGTTTCACCTGCGGAAAAACCCGCGGCCCAGGCGGCGGCGGCTAGGGGATCGCTGGAGGCCCACTGGGAAATAACGGCCTGGGCGGCGCGATTCTGGGAGGCGCTGGCGGGCTGGGCGGACACAAAATCAGCAGCCTCCTCGGGGGAATTCCGAGCCATGCCCGAGGCCACTCCCTCGACAAACGCCGCCCGCGCCTCGCCTTCTGGGATCTGGATCACATAGGCCATGGCGGCCTTGGAGTCGCTCGAGGCCATGATGCTGGCGATGGAACTGTACAGGGAGTTTTGAATCTGACCGGCCGGTCGTTTTTGCAGGAAGGCCAGAGCGGCCTGAGGGTCGTTTTGCGCCCATTGCGGAATGATTCGCGAGAGTGCGTCTTGAACGGTTTTTTCGTCGGGAAATTTCTGAATCCACTCCAGCGCGCCTGTGAGATCAGTATTGGCCCACGAACTGGCCAGGTTGTTGATGAAATCCGAACGGGCGCGTCCCTTGGGGAGTGTGTCAACGAGAGCGGCGGCGGCGGCCGGATCGGATTGCGAGAGCGACCAACTGAGTTGCTGAAGTGCGCCTTGTTTCGCCGAACCCTCGGGCAGCGAATTGAACATGTCCAGCGCCGCTGCAGGATCGGTGTTGGCGAGAGACCCCAAAACCGACGCGATCGTCCTTATTTGGAGCGGGCCCGCAGGGAGGGAGCCGACAAAGGCCATCGCCATTTTGGGATCCTGCCAGGAGAGTTGCTGGACGATGGACTGGATCATGGTGTTGCGTTCACTTCCCGCCGGCACGCTTTGCAGGTAGGCGAAGGCGGACTGTGAATCCCGCTGTGCCCATTGACTGATCGCCTGGCCCAGCAGTTGGGTTTTCTTTCCCCCGGCGCGAAGACTTTGAGCGTAGTCCAGAACGGCCTTGGGATCTGTTTGCGCCCACTGCGAGCAGAGCATGTTCATCGCATTATCCTTGGCGGAGCCCTCAGGCAGGGTCCGGGCCCATGCCAGAGCCCCGTTTAAATCACTGGATCCCCAGTTTGACAGGATCATTCCGATATAGCCGTTCCGTTGCTGGCTCTGGGGAAGGGTCATAACCCAGGCGAGGGCGGCCTGCGGATCCGTTCCACCCCAGGAGGAGGCAACGGATTGAAGCGCCTGATACCGTTGCTGGCCGGTCAGTTCTCCCGCCTTCAGCACGGCCGTCGCGGGATCGAGTCTGGCCCAACAATCGAAAATCACGTAAAGCCCGCCCGTCTGTCGCTGGGTTTTGGCAAAGGCATTATACAGGTCATACGCGGCCTGGGGATTCTTATTCGCGAGTCCGGCGATGACGGAACCCATGGTTTGATCGCGGAGCGATCCTGGCGGCAGGGCGCGAACCCAGGCCTCGGCGGCCGACGGATCGCTCAGACTCCAGACACTGATGACGCTTTGGATGGCGGAGTCGCGATAATTTTTTTCCTTCATCCCGGCGGTATAGGCGATGGCGGAGGCGGGATCCAGGGAGGCCCAGCGACTAATCAACTGGTACCGGGCCGATTCCCGATCCGAACTCCGGGGGTGCTTGTCGATCAGCGCCAGGATACGAGGAATGTCTTCCGCCCGGAGATCCCCGACGACTTTCTGCAAGTCCCAGCTCCGTTGGTACATTCCCCGGCGTGACAGGGTAAGAATCGTGTCGGCGACAGAGGCAAGGGGCGCGTCTTTTTTTGAAACGGCCAGTGGTTGCTCGCTGGAGACGGTTCGTTTTGCAGGCACGGTCAATGCGGTGGGTGAGGGAGATCCGGTTTGCCCCAATGAGGGTTCCTCCCGTTTCGTTCTTTGGAGTTCAGAAAGTTGGTCGTAGAGACGGGCATTCTCGAAATACTCCAAAACCGATATTGCCGAAAACAGAACCGCGCCAGCCGCGACCGCCCAGGTTATCCGTGACAGGTTCATAGAACTCCTTGAGAAAAGACCTGAACCATACTATACACGGGCAGGTTCAATCAAAGGATAAACCAAAGGAAGGGCGCCGACGGATTCTGAAGAAAAGAAGCATTGACAGTCGGGGGGGTGGAATCATAGCATGACCGCCCTTTTGTGAGCAGGAGTCGGGAAGC
>JBAWZH010000057.1:0-13991 GCA_037143135.1 bacterium | reverse complement strand
AACCCTCGACAATCACCTTGGCAAGGTGACACTCTACCAACTGAGTTACGCTCGCGTGGAAAACGGGCCACACTCTACCAGTTCCCGTTTCAGACTCAATGATTATTTTCGACTATCCCGTGACCACCGCTTCGCAGCGCCGCAAAGAACGTTTCATGAGCAAGTCCAATGTCGTTTGCGCAATGACATCGACGCAGACCTTCCCCGTGTTCCAGACGATGTCATACAGCAACGGATCCTCGATGTCCCTCTGGAAGAATAGTTTGATGAGTTTTCGGCGGGCCGCGTCCTGTGTCTCGACCATCTCGCGGGCATCGTCCTTGTTCAGGTTGAGGTTCTTCATGACCCGGGCAATCCGGTGCGCCTCCGGCGCCACCAATCTGATGTGAACACTTTGCGGAAGATCGGCGGTGATCAGCGCACTGCCTCGGCCGACCAGGATGACCTTGCCGATCAACGCCAGCATCCTCACCACCTTGAAGGAGGTTCTCTCAAGATTCTGTGACTCCGAACGGCCGGTGAGAAGGCTCTCCACAAAGGAGTCGAATTGCGAACGGACATTTTCATCCATCAGTTGCTCGATGTCATTCAATAGAAGGGGATCACGTGCGACCAGGACGCAGAGTTCCCGGTCAAATACGTGCCAACCCTCAAACAGGCTGATCTCCCGGCGCTTCACGAATTCGGCATGAAGGACAGCGGCGAGCAGGTGTCCTCCCGCTCCGGACTGACGGGAAATGGTCACGAAGGGGAACCCCGTGTCCGGAATATCCTCGATGTCCCTTTTTTCCTTCAAAAACTGCTGGATCATTTTTAAGTGGTTCATGTTGTTTTCTCCTGCCGCAAATAGTATTGGCCGGAGGAAATGAATCGTCAATAACAAAGGATGATTCTCTTTGTTGCCTTCCGTTTTCCCACTGTGTATTGTTCCGCCATGCTACAGACACTGCGAGTTCGCAACCTGGCACTGGTCGAGGATGTCACGGTTGAATTCAAATCCGGGCTGAATGTCATTACCGGGGAAACCGGGGCGGGGAAGTCCGTTATCATTGGAGCGCTCGGGTTGCTTCTCGGGGAGCGGGCGGACAAAACCTTGATCCGCTCCGGAACCGACCAGTGTGTCGCCGAAGCGGTGTTCCAACTCAGCGATTCAGAGGCGATTGATGGCATCCTGGATGAGGTGGGTCTGCCTCCCTGTGAGGACGGCCAACTGCTGATCCGCCGTACCCTGTTGTCCAACGGCACGGGCAAGAACACGATTAATGACAGTACCACCACCCTTCAAGTTCTCAAGCGGGTTGGCGAGCACCTGGTGGACATGCATGGCCCCTATGACCACCAGTCCCTCCTCAATACGGAATTCCAGTTGGATATTCTGGATGCCTTCGGGCACCTGTGGGATGCACGCGGAGCCTATGAGAAATTGTACAGTGAATTCCGGACTCTACAACTCCAGCGTCAGGAACTTGAAGGCGCCAATGCCGGGGACGTGGCCCAGCAGATCGAACTTCTGGCCTTTCAGGTGAAGGAGATCACGGATGTGGCCCCGGTTGAAGGCGAAGATGAGTCGCTGGCGAGTGAACAGGTGCAAGTCGCCAATGCGCAGCGCATCCTTGAACTCGCGACCGGAATCCAGTCCGCCCTGATCGAGGGCGAAAACTCGGCGTTTAACGGCATGGCCTTTGCCCAAAAGGGACTCGCCGATTTGACGGGACTGATCGGGGCGGCCCAGGAGTGGAAGGAACAGGCCCGCTCGATCACTGTTCAGGTTCAGGATCTTGCCGAAACCGTGGAACGTTATGTCCGCAACATCGAGGGCGATCCTGCCCGACTGCAATGGCTGGAAGACCGGATGGGGCTTTATCACAAGTTGAAACGCAAGTATGGCGCCACCGTCAAGGATGTCCTGGAGCACTTGGAAAAGGCGAAGGCGCGACTCAGTGACCTGGAAAGTCGCGATACCCGCCTGAAGGAACTCGATGCGTCCATTTCCGTCGCGTTGGACAAGGCGGTTCAGGCGGGCGGCAGGCTGGGTAAGGCGCGTCGGCAGGCTGCCACCAAGTTGGCCAAGACCATCACGGCCGAATTACACGACCTCGGGTTTCAGCACGGCGCCTTTGACGTTGAACTCCAGGCGTCCTCACTTTCCGCTTCTGGATCAGACGCCATCGAGTTTGCCTTTGCGCCGAATGCCGGGGAGCCGTCACGCCCCTTGCGGGCCATTGCCTCCAGCGGGGAAATCTCCCGGGTTATGCTGGCGGTCAAGGCCGTGCTGGCCGACCATGACAGCATTCCGGTTCTGGTATTTGACGAAATTGACGCCAATGTCGGCGGCGCCATGGGAACCGCCATCGGGACCAAACTGGACATGGTCGGGCGGCATCACCAGGTTTTGTGCATCACTCATCTCCCGCAGGTTGCCGTCTTCGGGAAAACCCACTTTGCCGTGATCAAGGAAGTCGTCAACGGACGAACCCGTACGCGGATTACCCGTCTTGGCGAGGAGGAGCGTGTCGAGGAAGTGGCCCGTATGCTCGGAGGACGGGATCTCACCAGCGTGACGCTCAAGCACGCGAAGGAAATGCTGAAGACCCGATAGGTGTCCCGAGACGCTCTCTACGGTTCCTGTCTCTCCGCGCTTTCCATCACGAGTGTGGCTTTTGCTACACGGCCTGCAGTGGGTGAGGCGAAGAGGGTTGCTTCCACCAGCCCCCAGGGCGGCTGGGCGGCACCCGCAGTCTCGAGTATTCTCCCTAGGTCGTCCCCTGTGATGTCGGTGAAGTCGACGCTGACCTTTTTTGCGATCCACCCTGGGACAGAGGGCAAGGTGGTGGTGGTTCGTGTTGTCATGGCCGCGCCGGAAAGGGTTGATCGGGCCAGGGTTTCAAATGGCGTCGGCATGGCTGGATAGTGTGAATAGACTTCGAGTAGAGTCTGATCACGGCCCACTTGAAGCCGCAGGACGGAGAGTTCCCGGGCATCGGCCGCCTTCCGGGCAAGAAGTTCAGTGACTCGGGAAAGTTCGCTTATGGAGTGGACAGTCAGCAGGAGTCCCGCCGCGAGACTAAGGCCGGCGACGATCCAGAGTTTGATCAGGGTTGATTTATTTTTTTTCACGGGCGCGTCCCATTCCGATTACAAAAGCCACGCGTTCATCACCGGGCGATGATTCCTTTCGCTCGATCATGCTCGTCCAGTCGTCGCCATTCAGGCGGCGCGCCATTTTTTCGCCCTGTCCCAGTTTTGGGGCGATTCCGTGGATGACGCCATTCTTGAGGCCCAATGTCATGGTTTCGATCGAGACTCCCTCCTCGCGGGCTGCTGTCAGGATGGCGTTCAGGAGCCTCTGCAACGGCCTCTCGGAAGCAGTAAGAAACGGCTCCATATCCCGGGTTTTGGCCTCCATCGCCCGTTTGGCGGTCAGAACCTCCTGGCCAACAGGAAGTCCCCGGGGCGATCCCGTGATTCCAACGGCCAGCGAGCGGAGGGTCTGTTGCGCCAGAGAGAGGCGATGGCTGATAGCCACCTGCCAGGCCAGGTTTACCAGACAGAGAAGTAATCCCGCAGCCAGGCAGGCGATGGCCCAGCGATAGGGTTGCCGTTCATTCCATTCGGCTAGAACGGGATGAAGAAACCGTCCCGTCCGCAAATTGCAAGGGGTTGAACCCGGTGTCAAGGCCCGGGCGGCCAGGGCACGGGCGAGAAAGGCATCGGGTTCATTAACCACCTTCATGGTTCCGGGCCAGCGCGCCATCAGGGCGGCATAGTGGGAGGCCGTCTCGCCAGGGCGCGCGGTGCCGGGGCCGGATCCAATCCATTGAGTGATTTCGGGCTGGACGGGGAAGGATGACTTCAGGATACGGAGGATGGCGTCCGGATCCCATAACCGCATGGTGTGGGCGGTCATGAACTCCTTGCCCTGGCCGATCACGAAAGTTACCCGGTCGATTCCCGAATAGATCAGGATCCGGGCGGTGCCATTTCCCGGGATCGGGGGGATTTCCGCCAGGCCACGCGACCACAGGGCGATTCCCTCATGGTCAAGGAGATGGGGATCGAACCCGGCGGTGGAAAGGGACTCCAGTCGTTTCGTGATGTCGGCCCTGCGGGCGCCGACAACCAATCCCCGTGTTCCCGTGTGGTCTGGTGTCGGGCCCATAGCCAGAAGCGCGACTTGGCAGTCTTCAACAGAAAAGGGAAGTTGTATGTCGAGAAGGGAGTGGAAAACGGTTCTGGCCTTTCGCGGGGAGGCGATGGGGGCGACGAGCCACCGGGTGAAGCTCTCCCGCTGGAAGAGGCAGGCGGCGAGCACGGCGCGGGGTTGGGGAGCGGATAGTTCCTCGGGATTTGCCCGTGAGAATGTCAGGCGCCGTCCCCGGCGGATAGCCTTGACGAGAATGGGGGCACCGCCATTCTCGTCGATCCCGAATGCGATCCTGGCCCAGGGCGTTGGTGTACGGGTGTTCATGTCAGGGATAATCCACCCAGGCCAGAATCCGGACCGTGCCGGTTGGGAGCCGGCAGGCGATACCGCGCGCCGAACAGGTTCTGGCGTTGGCATCGGCCTTCGCCGTGAGGGAGAATAATTGGCCGAAGATCGGGAGGTCGGGACGTTGGAGCGGGGGCGGGAGCGCCTCGCGTGGAAGTCCCTGCAAGGCGGTTCGTGTGTGGATGCCCGTCGGGAGTTGATTTTCGAAGACCTGGTATTCGGATGGGGCGGAGCCGGCTTTCATGCCGGTTCGCAACGCGGCCCAGGCGGAATCCAGCAGGGCGGCCCGAAGCGTCAGGCGGGTTTGCCGTTCATCCCCGGCGCGTAGTGTCAGGCGGGCCGATACCAGCGATTGGAGAACCGCTCCCGACAGCAGCGCCAGGAGAAGAATGACCATCAGGAGCGCAAACCCGCTTTTCTTGGATGGTGATGTCCTCATGGGACTGGGTTATTACTGAAAAAAACAAACCAAGTCAAATTTGACAGCGGTTTCATGCGTGTGTATGATGTGAACGTTCTTAAAAGACGGGGTTATTATGATATATGGAATCATCGTCGCGGCGGGGAAAAGCGAACGAATGGGGGCCGATGTTGACAAGGTGTTCCTTTCCCTGGGAACCCGGCCTGTGCTGGCGTACTCCTTGTTGGCATTTGAGCAGTGCTCGCTCATTGACGGAGTGATCCTGGTTGTCCGCAAGGAACGCGTGGCGTCAGCCCGCGGTTTGGTTCAGATGTTCGGGTGTGCCAAGGTGCGGGCCGTGGTGGCCGGTGGCGCATCGCGGCAGGCCTCGGTGATGAACGGCCTTGCGGAACTGGGGGACGATGTGAAAATTGTGGCGGTTCATGACGGGGCCCGACCCTGTGTGACGCCCCTGTTGATTGAGGAAACAATCAAGTCAGCCAAGCGGTGCGGATCCGGCGTGGCGGCGGTGAAGGTGACCGACACCATCAAGGAAGTGGATCGCGGCACGCTGGTCATTCGCACGGTGGATCGCGAGAAATTGTGGGCCGTGCAGACGCCCCAGACGTTCAAGGTGGACTGCCTGAAGAGGGCGTATGCGCAGACGGGCAAAAAAAAGATTTCAATGACGGATGAGGCGTCGGCGGTGGAGGCGCTTGGAGAACCGGTTCATCTGGTGCCTTCCTCAGCGCTGAACATCAAACTGACAACGCCGCAGGATTTGTCGCTGGCGGCGGTAATCATTAAAGTCTGATACGGGTATGGCTAACGTAAAATATGCAGTCATGGGCGATATCCACGGGAACTGGGAGGCGCTGTCGGCCGTTCTCGGGGATGCCGAATCGCAGGGCGTGACCCACTACACCTGTGTGGGGGATATGGTGGGGTACAATGCCAATCCGGCGGAATGCCTGGGCAAGATCCGTGAGTTGAATGCGATTTGTGTCCGCGGGAACCATGACCATTATTGCTCGCATGACGAATGCATCCGTGATTTTCATCCCCTGGCGGCCAACGTGGTGGACTGGACCCGTAACCAGTTGACGGAGGAAGCACTGGTTTACCTCCGGCAATTGAAGTTGGTGCGGGTGGTAAGCAGTTTCACGCTGGTCCATGCCACGTTGGATATGCCCGAGAAATGGGGCTATGTTTTCGATGAGCTGGAGGCCGAGTCCAATTTCAATTACCAGTCCACCACGGTCTGTTTCCATGGCCACACCCATCAGCCCGTTGTGTTTGAGAAATCGGGGTGTGTCAGCCGTATCAATGGAGGCGGAAAAATTCCGGTGGTGTTGGGAAAGAAGTACTTCGTCAATGTCGGCAGTGTCGGCCAGCCTCGTGATGGCGACAACCGGGCCTCGTACGGGCTTTATGATTCCACGAACCGGAAGATAGAATTACGGCGGGTGGCCTATGATATTTCCACGGCTCAGAAGAAGATTATTGCCGCCGGCCTGCCTGTGCGCCTCGCGGACCGATTGCAAGTAGGTGTCTAGTATTCTCTACGGAGTGACAGGGAATGCAGGGAACACCAAAAGGGTTGAGATTACACATCGGGATCTTTGGGCGCCGCAATGTGGGGAAGTCCTCTCTGCTCAACGCGCTGACGCGCCAGGCGGTCTCCATTGTTTCTGAAACGGCCGGAACCACGACCGACCCGGTCGAGAAGGCCATGGAACTTCAACCCATCGGCCCGGTTCTATTTGTGGATACGGCCGGGGTGGATGATGTCGGCGCCCTCGGCCGACTTCGCGTTGCCAGAACCCTGAAGGTGGTGGAGCGGACGGATCTGGCCATCCTTGTTACCGATGACTGGCAGGATTATGAATCGCAACTCCTGACTCTGTTTGCCGGTCTGAAAATCCCGGTGATTGTAGCGGCAAACAAGAGTGATTGCCGGACTCCCGGCGTCGTCGAGGCCAGGGCGCGGGCGCAGGGGACGAATGTCGTGCTCAGCGTCAGCGCACTCACCCGCTCCGGATTGGATGAATTGCGGCAGGGCATTATTGCGGCGGCGCCGGAGGAATACCTGAATGCTCCCAGTCTGATGGGTGATCTGATCTCCGCCGGCGAACTTGCCCTGTTGGTCGTGCCCATTGACATCGAGGCTCCCAAGGGGCGTCTGATCCTGCCTCAAGTTCAGACGTTACGTGAAATCCTGGATCAGAATGCTTACGCGATGGTTGTCAAAGAGCGCGAATTGGCGGATGCCCTGGCGCGATTGAAACGGCCTCCCGCCATCGTGGTGACTGATAGCCAGGAATTCCTGAAGGTCGTGTCCGAGGTGCCCGCCTCGATTCCTGTAACCGGGTTTTCCATTCTCTTTGCCCGTTTCAAGGGCGATCTGGCCGAACTGGTGCGCGGGGCGACGATGATCGACCGGCTCAAGCCCGGTGACCGGGTTCTGGTGGCCGAGGCCTGCGCCCACCATCCCACCGGCGAGGATATCGGGCGGGTCAAGATTCCCCGCTGGCTGGAGCAGATCGTCGGCGGAATACTGGAGATCGAAGTCAAGGCCGGGTGTGATTATCCCGATGATATCAGGGGGTTCAAACTGATTGTGCATTGCGGAGCCTGTGTCTGGAACCGGCGGCAGATGCTGTCGCGAATCGAACAGGCTCGATCCCGTGGCGTGGCCATCACCAACTACGGTCTGACGATTGCCCATACGTTGGGAATTCTGGATCGAGCCCTGAGTCCATTCCCCTATGCCAGAGAGATATATCGGGAGGCCATGGAAAGGCCTTTCAGTACTCAGACGTGAGACGATGAACACGCTCATCCATGGAATAGCGGAAAAACAGAAGGCCACGGTCGGGGAGATCGAAGCGCTTCTTGACTGCAGGGGCGAGGATTTGAAGGCCTTGTATGCGGTGGCGGATCAGGTTCGCCATGAGGGTGTCGGAGATGAAATCTTTCTCCGGGGCATTATCGAGTTTTCCAATTATTGCCGGAAAGGCTGCAATTATTGCGGAATCCGGGGGCCAAACCGGGCGGTGAAGCGTTACCGTATGAGTCTTGAGGAAATCGTTGAGACCGCCTGCGAGGCGGAGCGGTTGGGCAATACGACGGTCGTGCTCCAGTCAGGGGAGGATCCCTGGTTTACCGTGGGAAGGATGAACGACGTGATTCGCGAAATCCGGAGGCAGACCGGGGTGGCGATCACCCTGTCGATCGGGGAGCGTCCGTTTGAGGAACTCATCCAGTTCAAGGCGGCTGGATGCGACCGCTACCTGCTGAGGTTCGAGACGTCTGACCGTGACCTGTTCAGTCGGATTCACCCCGATAACAGCTTTGACAACCGGGTTCAATGTTTGAGTGATTTGCGGCGGGCCGGGATTCAAGTGGGAAGCGGATTCATGATCGGCCTTCCCGGCGGCACCCTTGGCTTGATTGCCCGGGATATTCAATTTGCCACCGGTCTGGATTTGGACATGATCGGGTGTGGCCCCTATCTTTCCCACCCGGAGACGCCGTTGGCCGGGCAACCGGTTCTTGAAGACAGGGAGGTCTATTTCAAGGTGATCGCCATTCTCAGATTGCTCAATCCCCGGGCCCATATTCCCGCGACAACGGCGTTTGATGCCTTGTTTCAAGGCGGACGCGATCTGGTTTTGACCAGGGGGGCGAATGTTTTTATGCCGAATGTGACGCCGCAGAGATACCGGGCGCTCTACCAATTGTACCCCAACAAACCCTGCGTGGATGAGGATAGTGGGCAATGCTCCGTGTGTGTGACGGGGCGGGTTGCCCGACTGGGAAGAACCATCGGAAAAGGCCCCGGGCACAGTCGGCGTGAAAGCCTAAGAAATAGCTCGCAATAACATGACGATGTGATAGTTATTTGCCAGTTTTTTGGGGGATTAAGGAATGAATTTGAAGAAACTACTATCTGAAGACTCGATCATTATTAACCTCAAGGGAACGACCAAGGAAGCAATCATCAGTGAAATGGTTGATCTTCTCGTTGTGCGCGGTAAAATCAAAGACCGTGATGCGGCGTTGCGGGCCGTTTTGGAACGTGAACAGAAGATGTCCACTGGAATGCAGCACGGTATCGCCATTCCCCACGGCAAGACCGATTCTGTTGAGAAACTGGTCACGGCGATGGCCCTCAAGAAGGAGGGCGTTGACTTTGGTTCCATGGATGGGAAACCCTCCACGATCTTCATCATGACGATCTCCTCCGTTAGCCGGACAGGACCCCATATCCAGTTTCTGTCGGAAATCAGCCAAGTTCTGAACGATCCGGATAAACGGGAGCGGATTCTTCAATGCAACAGCCCCTCAGAAGTTCTTGAAATCCTGACATCGTAGTCAGATTGTGAGATTATTAATATTGAGAATTTTTATTGTTTCTGGGGGCATGATTCTCTATAGTCCGGCTATGTCTTAAATGAGAATCTCTCTGGGGGGAGAAACACTTACCATGATCATGGCCCGAATTCTACTTATCGACGATGAGCCGAGAATGTTGAGTTTGCTCAACACTCTGCTAAAAACTGAAGGATATGTCGTCACATCGGTTCAGGATAGTTCGAGAGTTCCCGAGATATTGCGAACGGAGAACTTTGAACTGATGATCACCGATATTTGGATGACCCCGATCAACGGACTTGAACTTCTTAAAATTGCCAAACAAGTCAAGCCGAGCATGCCGGTGATTATTCTGACCGCCTATGGCTCGGTGGAGACCGCCATTGACGCGATGAAGCTGGGGACATTCGACTATGTCACAAAGCCCTTCAAAATGGATGAACTTCTCATCACGATTCAGCGGGCATTGGAATACAGCCGGGCGCTTTCCGAGAATGTCGAACTCAAAGAGGAACTGATCGGTCGCTATAAGTTTGACAATATCGTATCCGAGAGTCCGGCGATGAGGAATGTCTGCGAAATGATCAGGCGCGTGGCCCCGGCGGATACGACCGTGCTGATCAGCGGGGAGAGCGGAACCGGCAAGGAACTCGTCGCCAAGGCGATCCATCTCAACAGTAAGCGTAAGGACAAACGGTTCCTGGCCGTCAATTGCGCGGCGCTTCCGGAACCTCTCCTCGAGTCCGAAATGTTCGGCCACATGAAGGGGGCGTTTACAGGCGCCTCGACCAATAAAGAAGGGCTTTTTGAGGCCGCGAGCGGGGGGACGCTTTTCTTGGATGAAATCTCCTCCATGCCCATGGGAATCCAGAGCAAACTGTTGCGTGTTCTCCAGGAGAAGGAAATCCGTCATGTCGGCGGAAATGAGGATATTCCGGTTGATGTGCGAGTCATTGCCGCGACCAACACCAGTCTGGAAACGATGATCCAACAGGGTTCCTTTCGGGAGGATCTGTTCTATCGCTTAAGCGTGATTCCGATTGAAATCAAGCCGTTGAGAGAGCGGCAGGAAGATATTCTCCCCCTGGTTTACCATGTCCTTCGGCAGGAGGTTGGCTCCGGGCGTGAACTTCCGAAACTGACCCCCGAGATCAAGGATTTGTTTGAGCGCTATACCTGGCCTGGAAATGTGCGCGAACTCCAGAACGCCGTGAAGCACGCGATCACGTTTGCCACGAACAACACCATTACGCCGGATGTTCTCCCCCCCAAGATCCTGAATCAAGTCAAGGACGCCAAACAGACAGTTGCTTTGTCCTCGGCGGATGCCGATTTTCGTAATAAGTCACTCAAGGCCTTTTTGCGGGATCGTGAAAAAGAATATCTGGAACAGGTTCTAACCATTACCAAGGGGGATAAGGAGAAGGCGGCCAAGGCCCTGAAAATAAGTCTGGCAACCCTGTACCGTAAGCTGCCTGCGGAGCAGGTCGCTCCGTAAAGAATTCTGGTGAAGAGTCCGGGTTTGGCATGATCAGTGCTACACTGTGGATCTACAGTGAGAGTGCAATCAGAACGGGAAATAAAGGAGGAGATAGATGAGTAAGCTGAAACAAGGTTTTACGTTGGTTGAAATTATGATTGTTGTCGCGATTATCGGTCTGTTGGCGACCATCGCGATCCCTTCGTTTATGAAGGCGAGAACGAAATCACAGGCGAATGCGTGCATCAACAACCTGCGACAGATTGAAGCAGGCAAGGAGCAGTGGGCCTTGGAGAAGAAGAAAGACACGGGAATCACGGCGGTTACCTCGGAAGTGATGGAGTATCTGAAAAATCCATCGGCGAGCACCAATTGCCCGGCAGGGGGAACGGTTGCGTATGGTGCGGTTGGAACCAATGCAACGTGTACAATAACCAATGGGACTCCTCACGTTCTTTCCAACTGAGCAACACTCATGACCGTAACGGGGAAGGCACAGTCCGAAAGGTACTGTGCTTTTTCATTTCCTGAAACTGAAAAATAGGAAACCCCGCTTTTCAATAGTGAGAAGCAACCGGTTGCGGGAGATGGCGTTTATTCCTGTTTTCATCCGGGATGAGAAATAATTACAGGACTTAAACCTTATTATTGCTTGTTGGCATGGGCAGTGCTATACAGTCTTTTGTGGGAGAAGTATTTAACAAAAACATAAAGAAGGAGATTGGATAATGAAGAGAATGAAACAGGGTTTTACGTTGGTTGAAATTATGATTGTGGTCGCGATCATCGGCTTGTTGGCCGCGATTGCCATCCCGTCGTTCATGAAGGCCAGGACGACGTCACAGGCGAATGCGTGTATCAACAACCTGCGCCAGATCGAAGCGGGCAAGGAACAGTGGGCTTTGGCGACAAAGCAGTTGCCCAATGTGGTGGCTGACACCACCGCCGTCATGGCGTACATCAAGAATCCCACAGCCGTCACGAACTGTCCTGGCGGTGGAACCATTGCGTTTGGCAACATCGGAACGAATGCGACCTGCACGCTTACAACCGACGATCCCAAGCATATCCTGACGAACTAAGAATCGCTTGATCGGATTCTGAAAACGCAGTTCCTTCATGGGGGCTGCGTTTTTTATTCCCGCCAGGGTTTCTGTTCCAGATACTGGTTCAGTCGATGATGAAGGGTTTCAAGCGTGTAATCCTGTGTCGTGTGAGGCGCGAGGGGATGGGCCCGCTTGATCGCCTGCCGGACAAACTTCACGGCATTTGAATAGTCCCCCATTTCCGCGTAGGCGGCAGCCACGATATCCAGCGCCCGCGGACTCGTCTCCCCCGCCACCGTCAGCAAAGGTTGCGCGACCGTAAGCGCGAGGCTCCCGTTCCTGACATCGTTCGATGGGCAAGTGGCCAGCAGCCAGGCCCACTGACTGCGGGCAAACCAGAAATCCGATTGGAAAGCGACCGCCTTTTCAAAGTGTTCGGCGGCTTCCCGGTATTGGTGTTTACGGGATAACGCCACACCCAGATAACCATGCGACTGACTCTCCTTGGGTTGCCACTCAATGGCCGTATTCCATTCTGCAATGGCCTCATCGACTCGGTTCTCCAGATACAGGGCATGCCCCAAATTCCGATGAGCCCAGTATCCGGCGGGAAACACCCTGATACTTTCCCGATACCGCTCCTTGGCCTGCCCGGGTTCATTCAGGTTCATCGCCGCCTGTCCCAGAATGTTGAGCGCCATGCCATAGTACATATGGACGGGGGGATGCCCGGGATGGACATACTCGTTCTGGATACGATCATAAGACAGGGTTGAGAACGGGGGAAGGCGGAGTAGCAGGTTGCTGCATACGATCAACGTTTCCTGATACCGCTCCTCCTCCAATAGCGCATTGGACAGGGAAATATAGGTGCGGTAGTTGTCGGGGCGTTTGAGCATGACATCCCGCCACATCCGCTCCTGTGTCAGGTAGGTCTCATTCCGGAGATGCGTGAGCCCGGTGAATACGGCAATCGCCACGGCCCCGATGGCGAGGCCGCCAATCACCCGAGCCCGTGTGTCGCTGAATAGGCGGCGCAGACCGGCGTCAACGCCGATGACCAGCAGGGCCATAACGCCCGCCAGGGGAAGGTACATCCGGTGTTCGAATGCGGCGTCCAGCAGGGGATTGATACTCGAGGATGGCGCCAGGATGACAAAGAACCAGGCGCCGATAAATCCCACCCATGACCGTTTCCATATTGCCCACAGAGTTCCGATGCCCAGGCCGACTGTGAGACTCCCCGGCCACAGTGCGTCGAGGGGGGACTGAACCAGAGGCCAGCGGTAATCCAGGCACAGGGAATGAGGAATGACCGAGAGTTTGAGGTAATGGACAAGGACATTGAGTTGGGTCAACGCATACTCCCATCGGACTGCCCCGGCGCCGACCAGGGGAACATGCTCCGCCTCGGCCCTCATGAGTGATGCCATCAACAGAGCCATCGCGATGATCCCGGTGGATAGGAACGCCGCATGCCACCGCCATCGTTTCAGGATCCCGCGCCACGACGATGAGAGAAATAATCCGTCATACAGGATCAGAAGAAACGGGGCCGTGATCATGACCTCCTTGGTTGCCATCCCGAACGCACAGGCCGCCACGGCGGCCGGTTTCCAGAGGGATGATCCGGGTGCCGAGGCCCCCCGGACAAAGGCATAGAAGGTCAGCAGAAAGAACAACCCCATCAGGGCTTCGATCCGCTGGGCAATGTAGGTGACACTTTCAGTTTGGATCGGATGGAGTGTCCAAAGCAAGGCGGTTGCCAAAGCCAATTCCGACGCGGAATCGGCGAATCGGGAATGCCAGACGGGGAGCCGCAGCGTGCGGCGCATCAGACCGTAGAGGAGTAATCCGGCGCCCAGGTGGATCGCGATATTGACCAGTCTGAATTCAGCGGGGGAGAATCCCGCCCAGGCGTAGTTCAGGGCGAAGGAGTAGTCGGCCAGAAATCGCGTGGGGGCCAGAACCGCCCTCCATGGCGGCCAGAGATGATAAATGTGGGGATTATTGGTGACAATGCTGGTGTCATCAAACAGGAACGGGCACGCAAAACTATTGGCATAGGCCAGAACTCCGGCGGCCAGAATAACGGCGGGATACCACACGGTGATCCGAGTCGGGAAATGTTGCTTCAACCAGTGCATGAGCCTTTACCATAGTTGCCCGGTTGCAGGGTTGTCAAGCCACCGGGTATCA
>JBAWZH010000056.1:0-14069 GCA_037143135.1 bacterium | reverse complement strand
CTTAAAGGTGACAATTCAACCTTTAAGCCGTCGTGACGGGGTATGACTGGTTATGACTGGAAGCGACATGACGGATCAGTCCGCAATAGGGCATTTAGTCGTAAGAGATTGACTATCAACGATGAAATGCCTGTTTTTGTTGGCGTTTTCGAGCATTTCTTACAAAAGTGCTGAAGCCTCAAAAAAGCCAAAATCCCGGGTTCGAATCCTAGTCCGGCAACCAAAATGCCTTCGTAATCTCCATAATCCCAGTTGCCTAACACTTAAGGGAAATGTCTGAACGTCTTGGGGGATGAAGGAGTGGGTGGTCAAAAAGCGAAATCCTTGCCCGTCAAAACCCGGTAAGCCTTTTGATATCTCTCAATCCTAGCCCTGTCCTTCTCCATAAGATTGTTCAGCCTCCGGAAGTTCATACCCAAGGTTGTGAAGAATGGCTCCTAGTCGGTAATGGCTCGGCGGATGTGTGAGGGCGGCAAACCAAATCGTTTGCGAAAACTCCGGCTGAAATGGAAAGGGCTGGAAAAGCCCAGGCGTTCGGACACGGCTTCAATTTTGGCGGGCGAATCGAGAAGAAGTTGTCGCCCGAGATCGAGGCGTATTCCGTCGTAGAAGTGTTTGGGGGTCTGACCTGTTGTCGTCTCGAAGACCTGTCGAAATCGCCGCTCACTTAAGCCGACGCTTTTAGCCAGGGTGTTGACCCGACAGGATCCATCAGGCCGGTTATGCATGGTCTCGATGGCTTGAGCCACCCTGGCCTGATGTGCCGAAATGTGTTTTTGATCCTGTACCACGGCCATCCATCGGTGGAGTAGGTAGGCAAGACTGGCGGAAGCGAGACTCTTTTGCGCCGGTGACTCCTTGCGCAAGATCCGGAATACATCGTGCAGCAATCCCGATTCGCCCGGCATTTCAGGTGCGTCCATGATCTGCCGGAGTGGAAAAAACAGGGGGCCACTGGATTCACATACGAACCACCAGAAATGCCACGTTCCCTCCTTTTGCCGATACTGGCGCAACTCTTCGTTATTCACGATGAACAGGGTTCCTTTCGAAACCTCCGCCATGTCGTCGGTATCGAGCGTGACCGTTCCGCGTCCCCCCAGGGTCCGTATGATGATCAATTGCCGGGAGGGGGGCAGGTTCCTTGTAACAGAATAGGTGTCATCGGCCCGCACATGCCAAATGGAGTCCAGGGACAGGCCTCCGCCGGAGACGCCACCGTTTCTTGCGGTCGAGTAGTCGTGCCACATAATTGTGCCGATTTATATATGACTATTTCCGATTTGTCCATTCCCTTATCTTTTCATGATGAACTAATATCCAGACAATTTGGTATTTCAAGGGTCGTCGCATAAAGATGATGAGTCGAAGAAACAGTGAGTGAGTCCGAAATGAATATGAACACTTCAAACAGCCCGTTGGTTGACGGCGTGCATGCTCCGGTGCCGCGTGAACGCATGTCTCCGGGAGCCCGCAAACTTCGCGATGCCTATGAGTGCAAGCCGGGGGCACCCTTAGTCCACCGTGAATTCTATATTTGGGGCGAAGCCGTTGAACGATGGAAGGCAGAGGAGGGCATGCCTGCCGATGTTCCTACCGCCCAATTGTTTGGTTATGATCCCCCGGGAAATCATAAATTGGATCAACTGGGCTGGTGCGAGGCCGAGTTCCGGCCCTGTTTTGAGACCAAACTGATTGAGGATCGGGGCGAAACGGAACTGGTCCAGGACTTCGCCGGGCGCCATGTGCTGTATTTCAAGGGACGGCGCCATGGGTTCATGCCTGAATATGTTGATCATCCGGTCAAGGATATGCGGACCTGGGTTGAGCACGTGAAATGGAGGATGAACCCGGCCAGTCCGGAACGCTTCGCCGATCTTGAGGCCCGCATGGCGGCGGCCCGAGGGGCCGCCGCAGAGGGCCGCTATATTGTGCAAAACCTCATCGGGGGTTACATGTATTTGCGCAGTCTGATTGGACCCGAGGGACTCCTCTACGCGTTTTACGATATGCCGGATATGGTTCATGATTGTATGAAAACGTGGTTTGAACTTGCCGATGCGGTGATTGCCCGCCACCAGCAATCAGTGACCATCGACGAAATCTTTTTCGGCGAGGATATCTGCTACAACCACGGGTCGTTGATTTCGCCTGAGATGATGCAGGAATTCCTGATCCCGTATTACCAGCAGTTGATCTCCAACCTGAAGTCCCGGCAGCTTGATCGCACCCGACATCTGTACGTTCAGATCGATACGGATGGATTTGCCGATCCCGTGATTCCGATATACAGGGACAGTATCGGCATGGACGTGATGAGCCCTTTTGAGGTGGCCAGTCACTGTGATGTCATCGCGACCCGCAAGCGCTATCCCGGTCTCGTGATAAGCGGCGGCATTGACAAGCGAGTGCTGGCCCAAACGCCGCGTGATATTGATCTCATGGTTGAGCGGATCATTCCCTTCATGCGCGAGCAGGGCGGCTATATTCCGACCTGCGATCACGGGGTGCCCGACAATGTGTCCTATGCGAATTACCTGCATTATCGGCGGCGCTGTATCGAACTCGGCGGCTGAAGAGAGGAAGCCCTGCGGGAACGCAGACTTCACGTTTAACGATAAGATGTATACAGTCGCTTGATCAGGGGCTACACTCCTGGGAACAACCAAAGGAGCCTCTCATGAATGAACTTGAAAAACTATTGAACAAACCTGAGGGCTCGAAGCTGATCGAACTCGAGAGTCCGAAGCCGATCGAGAAGCCAACCCCCGCCGCCAATAAAGCCAAAGGGCTTGCCGCCCAAGACGATGCCATCGCCTTAGCCAGTGTGGGTAGCGCTATTTATCGTTCCGCCGCCGCTTTGCTCGCCGCCAATTCCGAGATCAGGAGCCCGCAGCATTACGTCGGCGCCGCCAAGGTCTCGAGATAACGGAAACTCTTGCCCAGCGCCTCGAACGGATTCGCGCCGTAACAATTGTCCTGTTCCACGATGTACCATTCGCACCCGGCGGCTTCGGCCGCCTTGACGATTCCCGGCATGTCCAGGTTGCCGTGACCGACAGGCGCGAAGGAGGGCTTGTTGTCAATGACCGTGTAATCCTTGAGGTGGATCAAAGGAAGACGCCGCTTGAGTCGTTTGCACCACGCCACGGGATTACCGCCGCCGTTCTGGATCCAGAACGTGTCAATTTCGCCCTGCAAATTTTGCCGACGGGTCTTCTCGTAAATCCATTCCAGGGCCGTTTTGCCCTCGACCGATGTCAGTTCAGTGGCGTGGTTGTGATAGGTCAGAACCTGCCCGGCTTTGCGCATGAGACGGCCCGCCGCGTCGAGTTTGGCCGCGAACGCAAGGACGCTCGGAAGCGTGGTGAAATCGATCCCCGCCGGATACGGGTAGGCCGTGAAACGGCAGTTCAGTTTCTGGAGTCGTTCGATGACCCGGGGCGTCTCGTTGAGAATCTGATTGGAATCCTCATGGGTGGCGCAACACACCAACCCTTCGCCCGCCAGAATACGGTTCAACTCCGATTCCTCAATGGGTCCCATTCCTGAGAGTTGGACGGCCTGATAGCCGAGTTGGCGAACCTTCTTGAGGGAGTCGGCAATATCCGCCGGTGTCTTGAGGTAGTCTCGAAGCGTGAACAACTGAGCCGCAACGTGTGTGATATTCATGGGTTTCCTTGAGTTATCCAAATGGTTCAATAAGTACAGAATGGCCCTGCCAAGGTCAACCAATTTCAGTCAAACTTTTGGTTTCAGGTTGCCGGAGCCGCGCCACGACAGAGCTTTACTTTTATGAAGGGCCGGGAGTAGATTGTGGTGCGTAATATTCCAAGGATCGAGGAGTCTCATCATGAAACACACATGGGTTATCGTTTGCGGGTTGGCTCTGATCCTGAATGCCGGGGCGCAGGAGATCGGTTATATCGAGACGTTCAGTCTGGCGGACGACCGTGAGGCCGCGCTGAAAGACCTGGTGCCGGGCACCGATGACTATTATTACTTCAACGCACTCCAGGCGCAGAACACCGGTGGACGCCAGAGATTCAAAGAGATCATTGACCGCTGGATTCGTGACCGTAACGGCAACGTGATAGAGGGCGCGCGTGAATTATTAAACCGTCAGGCGTTGCTGGATTACGACAAGGAACCTCAGAAGACGCTCGACTACCTGCGTCATGAACTGGGTCTCTATTTCAACCACTCGCGCAAGACCGGCGACCGCGTCAGCCGTGCGCCTTCGGCGCTGGACAATGCGTGCCTCGGAGTGGAAAGACTGCTTCAGCGCGCCCTCGCCAATGACTCCCGCAGCCTCGAAGGCCTCGAGAACGCGGGGCTTGCGCTGGTTGTCGGCCGGGCCATCAATGACGAACAGCGCCGCAACCTTCTGTCGCGCCTGAGCCGGCCCGACTATCCCGGAGTCGTTGACCTGATTGTTGCCGATTTGAACTACCGTGACAGCCGCGGGTTCGGATCCTTTCCCGTTCACGGTCTCCTGACCCTCGCCCAACTGGACGACCTGGTGAAGAAAATGCCGGCTCTTCGCAATGAAGTCGCATTCGTGAACGCCTACCTGGCCAAATTGGCGCCGGAAAACGAGGTTAATCTCGACACCGATGCCGCCGCGCGCGAGTCCTACTACGAGCGGGTTTGGACTTTCGTCAGCACGCTTGATCCGGTTCACAACTCGCTTAAGGCCAGTGTGCTCTACAACCGTTTGCGTCACGACCAGAGCAAGGGACTCTATGATCGCGCCCGATTTCTGGACTACGTCAAACTTCCCCGCGACGTTTACTATCTGCAAACCGCTTTCCGCAAGGGGGTGCAACGCGGCGACTATTTTGCCCAGTTGAGCCAGGATTTCAGACTCGTGGCGCTGCCCCCCGTCGTTAATGAGGAGCCGCTGGTGCGCAGTTTCCTGTTGGAATTTTTCAAGAGCGACACGAATACTGAAGCCTATGTTTCCTATATTCGCGACGACTTCCTGAAGCCTCTCTTTGCCGAAGCCAAAATCGTGAATGGTGTCGGTGATCCGCAGCAGTGGGCGCCGCTACTGGCTCCTGAGGCCTACAAGCGCCTCAAGGAGCGCGTGGATATCGATTTTGCGGCCGACAATCCGGTTGTGTTCAACGCGGATGACGCCGTCAAACTGACCGCCCTGATTAAAAATGTCCCGGCGCTACTGGTGAAGGTTTACGAGATCAATACCTTCAACTACTACCGGGAGACGAGACAGCCGCTGAACCTGGCGGTCAACCTTGACGGACTGGTTGCCTCTTTCTCGCGGCGTGTCGAGTACAACGACCTTTCCGAACGACGGGTCGCGCGAACGTTCGACGTGCCGGAACTCAAGACGCGCGGCGTGTATGTAGTGGAGTTAATCGGCAATGGAAAGAGCAGTCGGGCGCTGGTGCAAAAGGGCCGGTTGGATGTCCTGCAGGAAGTGACGGCGGCGGGGCATGCCTTCACGGTGTTTGATGAGACGGGACACCGGGTTGCCGGTGCGCGCGCCTGGCTGGGTGGACGCGAGTTCGCCGCAGGTCAGGATGGTCGCATTCTCGTGCCCTACACAACGGCGCCGAAAAGCGAGACGCTCGTCATCCGTGAGCGGGATTTCGCCACACTGGTGCGGTTTAACCATCTGGCCGAGACCTATGCTTTGAAAGCGGGGATCTACGTGGATCGCGAGTCGCTGATCCGGCGCGAGAAGGCGCTGATCGCAATTCGCCCGGTGTTGACCGTGAATGGCAGGCCCACCAGCCTTAAACTGTTGGAGGAACCGCGGTTGGTCATCCGTTCCACGGATCTTTGGGGGATTGCGACCGAAAAGGAAGTCCCGGGTCTTGCGCTCCGTGAGGACGCCGAGACGGTGCAGGAAATCCTGGTTCCTGAAAACACGGTTGACTTGTCCGTGTCGCTGAAAGGGCGCATTGCGAACCTGAGTCTTGGCAGCAAGCAGGATCTGATTGACAGTGAACTATTTACGCTGAACGGGATTGAGCGCACGACCGAGATTCAGACGTTGTATGTCGGGAAGGCCTCCGTCGGCTATTATGTTGACGCCCGCGGAAAGAACGGCGAACCGCTGGTGGGTGAGCCCTTGGCCTGTTTCTTCAAGCACCGTTGCTTTCGCGAGGAAGTGCATCAGGAACTGAAGACCGATTCGCAGGGACGCGCGATGCTCGGTGCCCTGGACGGAATCGAGCGCTTCCGGATCAAAGCGCCCGCCGGCGTGGAACTCGCATGGTCACCCACCCGCGATGCCTGCGCCGTTCCGGTGGCCTTGCATGGCCAGGAAGGCGAGACACTGCGCCTGCCGGTGGTTGGGAACGCGGCGGTGGCGGTTCCCATGGCCTCGTTACTCGAGACCCGTAACGGCCAGTTTGTAAAGGATTGGAATGCGGCGCTGGCGGAGGCGGATGGCTTTCTGGAACTGCGAGGTCTGCCGGCGGGAGACTATTCGCTTCACCTCAACCCCGAGGATCGCGAGATTACGGTTCGCGTCACCCGCGGAGAGGTGCGTGACGGCCTGGTTATCTCGCCGCGCCGCGCCCTGGAGCGTCCCCGCCTCGCCCCGTTGAACGTGGCGTCCATTACAACCGGAGTGGACACTGTGGAAATCCGCCTGTCCAACGCGACGGCCTTCACCCGTGTGCATGTTTATGCCTCCCGTTATCTTCCGGCCTATGATCTCGTCAGTCGTCTCGGTTACGCCGGCGCGCCGGACTTGTTGCAGCAGTCGTGGACCCCGGCCCGCACCTTCTATGAGTCGGGTCGCGATATTGGCGATGAATACCGGTACATTCTTGATCGCCAGCAGGCGGTGAAGTATGTGGGGAATATGCTGGAGCGTCCGGGTTTGCTACTGAACCCATGGGCCGTGCGCGCCACCGAGGCGCAGGCCGAATCGCTGGCGGAAGGCCGCAGTTATGGTGGGCGTTCGGCTGAACTGGCAGTCGCCGGCGGCGTACCGGCCCGCTGTGTGGCGCCTGAAGGCGGTGTTACGGAAGGGTACATGGGACTCGATTTCCTGAAACAACCCGCCGTTACGCTGTTGAATCTGGCGCCGGACAAAGAGGGCCGGATTCTGATCCCGCGCACCGCGTTCAAAGGGTTGCCTTGCCTGCGTGTCCTAGCCGTGGATCCCACCGCCACGGTGCTGAGGAATGCGACGCTGGAGGATTCGCCCGTCGAAACCCGCGAGTTGCGGCTGGCGACAGGGCTCGACCCCCGGAAGAACTTCGCGGAACAGAAGCGGATCACCCCCGTGGCGGCCAACACCAAGGCGACTATCGGCGACGTGACGACCGCCCGTTTTGAACGCTATGACACGGTGGCCAAAGCGTATCGCCTGCTGTCCACGCTTAACGGCGACGCGTCTTTCAGCGAATTCTCGTTCATAGCGAACTGGCCGAATCTGGATGAGAAGGAACAGCGGCGCCTCTATGCCAAGTATGCGTGCCATGAACTCAGTTTCTTCCTCTATCATAAGGATCCCAAGTTCTTCACGTCGACCATTGCACCTTATCTGAAGAACAAGAAGGACAAGACCTTCATGGATCACTGGCTGCTGGGTGATGATCTGGCGGGCTATGTGGAGTCGTGGCGCTTTGGTCGCCTGAATGCGGCGGAACGCGTGCTGCTGGGCAAGCGCTTGCGCGAGCAGGAGGCTTCCGTGGTGCGCGATACCCGTGAGCGGGTGGACGTGATCCCGTCCGACATGGAGGCGTTTAACAGACGTTTTGACACGGCCGTGCAGACGGGTTCGCTGGAATCCGAAAAAGGTGCCGCCGCCGCGCAGATCGAGGAGATCCTCCAGTTAAGTGAGAACAAGAAGATCGTGGCCTTTCCCTTGGATGCGGTCAGTAAACTCCCTCAACCGTGCGTCATGGAGGCGACCGATGCGCCGGCGGTATTGTCCGGTAAGATCAGTCCGAAGAGCAGTCTGAGGAGAATGACATCAGGAAATATTAAACGGAAAAAAATGGAACAAGAGAAGGATTTTGGCGAAGTGGGCGTGGACAAGAAAGCCGAATACTATGATGGGGATGAGGATGGTCGAAGGGTTGCGAGGCGATTCTTTCAAAAACTTGACAAGACCCAGGAGTGGGCTGAAAACAATTACTATCGCCAGCCGATTAAGCAGCAAGTGGCCGACCTTGTGAAGGTCAATGCCTTCTGGTCTGATTATGCGGCGCATGATGGCAAATCTCCCTTCCTGTCGAAGGCCTTTCCGGAGACGGCCACGAGTTTCACCGAGATGATGCTGGCGCTGGCCGTGCTGGACTTGCCGTTCAAGGCGGCGACTCACGGGGAGACTGTTGCGGGGTTGGGTTACACGCTTCAGGCGGGTTCGCCGCTGCTTCTGTTCCATCGTGAGATCTGTGAAGGCGTTCGTGATGCGGCGCCGGGCGGCGTGCTGGTGGCGCAGCAGTTCTTCCGGGCGGACGACCGCGAGCGGATCGAGAACGGCGAGCGGTTTGACAAACTGGTGAGCGAGGAGTTTCTGCCGCGCGTTGTCTATGGCGCCCAGGTGGTTCTGACCAATCCCACCGGCCGACGGCAGAAACTGAATGTGCTGCTCCAGATTCCGGTGGGAGCCATGCCCGTGAATAATGGATTCGTCACGCGCGGCGCCTATGTTGTGCTGGAACCCTATAGCACCCAGACGCGGGAATATTTCTTCTATTTCCCGGCGACGGGCGATTATCAGCATTATCCGGTCACACTGGCCGACAACGACAAGGTCGTCGGCAGTGCGGCGCCCTTCACCTTCCACGTTGTGGCGAAGTTGAGCAAGGTGGATACAACGTCATGGGCGTGGATTTCACAGAACGGGAGCGGGGACGAGGTTATGGCGTTTCTCGGCGCCGCCAACCTGCATCGGCTTGACCTCGATGAGATCGCCTGGCGCATGAAGGATCGCGCCACCTTCCTGAACGTGACCGCCCTGCTGACTCAACGGCATGTCTATGCGGGCACCCTGTGGTCCTACGGCGTGCTGCACAATGAACCGGGAATCATCCGGGAATTTCTGCGCCATCAACCGTTTGCGGATCGGTGCGGTCTCCATTTGGTTTCACGGTTGCTGACGTTGGATCCGGTGGAGCGCTTTAACTACCAGCACCTGGAATACGCGCCGCTGATCAACCCGCGCGCCCATACGGTGGGGGCGAAGCGAACGATCCTGAACGATTCCTTCCGTGCCCAGTACCAGCGCTACATGAAGGTGCTTAGTTACAAGGCGAAACCGGATGCGGTCGATGCCCTGGCGGTGTCCTATTATATGACGCTGCAGGATCGGGTGGCCGAGGCGATCACCTGGTTTGGACGCGTTGAACGCAAGGCTGTGGCAGAGCAACTCCAGAGCGACTATCTGGAGGCCTATCTTGCCTTCTATAAGGGTGACCTTGATACGGCGCGCCGGATGGCGAAGAAGCATGCCGAGGAGGGGGTTGACCGATGGCGTGAGCGCTTCGCGCAGGTGCTGGGCCAGATCAATGAAATCAGCGGCGGGGCATCGTCCGCGGCGAATCCGGAAAAACGGGATGAGGCGCAGGCCGCGCTGGCGGCGACGGAGCCCGTTCTTGAGATGCAGGTCGAGGCCGGGCGCATCAGGCTCGATACCCGCAACCTCAAGACCTGTCTGCTCAACTTCTATCCCATGGACATTGAACTGCTCTTCTCGCGCAGTCCGTTCCTGCAGGAGGGCGCCGCGCAATTTTCCTTCATTCGTCCGGTTCTGAGCCGCACGGTTGAGATTCCCGCCGGGAAAGACGGGCTGATCGTCGATCTCCCTGCCGAGTTCAAGGCCAAGAACGTCATGGTGGAGGCGCTGGCGGCGGGGGTACGCAAGACGCAGGCGTATTATGCCAACACGCTCAAGGTGCAGATGATTGAAAGTTATGGGCAACTGGCGGTGACCCATGCGGACGGCGGCAAACCGGTGCCCGGCGCCTACATCAAGGTGTACGCGAAGATGGCCGATGGCACGATCAAGTTCATCAAGGACGGCTATACCGACCTGCGCGGGCATTTCGATTATGCGTCGCTCAATACCAATGAACTGGATGATGCGACACGCCTCGCCGTGTTGATCCTCAGTGACGCCTATGGCGCGGTGGTGCGCGAGGCCACTCCTCCCAAGAGGTAGGAGGGGGCTGTTCCCGCATGATCGTCAAGGCTGCGGGAGAAACAGTCTTGAATAGCCATGTCTTCAATGGCATAGTCCCCGACGTCGCGAGACTGACCCCGTAATGGGCGGGGCGGGGAGTCATGCGTGCGACTCATTTATTAACAGGCAGGATGTCTATGTTCTCGACCATGTTGAAGTCAAAATTGCACGGAGCCCGGGTGACGGGCGCCAATCTGGATTATGAGGGTAGTCTCACGATTGACCGGGATTTGATGGACTATGTCAAAATTCTGCCTTATGAGAAGATCCTGGTAGCCAATCTTGAAAATGGAAACCGGTTTGAAACCTATGCCATCTCCGGGGAGCGTGGAAAAGGTGAAATCTGCCTGAATGGCGCCACGGCAAAACTTGGCAAGGCGGGCGACAGGGTGACCATCTTCACGTTTGGTCTTGTCCCCACCGAGGACGCGCTTCAAGTCCGTCCGCGGGTTGTGCGGTTGGATGAGAAGAACAGGATCGTCGGCGGACTCTGTCCTGTTTGAAGCGCCTAAGCGGCCGGTTCGGCGGCCTCATCATCCAACGTCACCCGTTGTGACGTGATCATCGCCTTGGTGACATGGAACTCCCGGATGGTGCCGCGTTTGGGCACCTCAAACATCACCTCCAGCATCAGGTGCTCCAGGATGGCCCGCAAACCGCGTGCGCCGGTTCCTTTTTTCGCGGCCAGGCGCGCCATTTCGCGAAGGGCTGCATCGGCGAAACTGAGTTTCACGTTTTCCATGGCCATCAACTTCTGGTACTGGCGGATCATGGCGTTTTTGGGTTCGGTCAGAACCCGGATCAGATCCTCCTCGCGGAGGGGTTCCAGGGTGGTGACAACGGGAAGTCGGCCGACGAACTCGGGGATCATGCCGTATTTCATCAGATCTTCGGGTTCCACCCGGCGCTTCAGTTCCTCGACAATCGTCCTGGCCTCGGGTTCGCCGAAACCCAGCGCCTGTTTGCTGACGCGCCGGTTCAGGATGTCATCCAGGCCCACGAATGCGCCGCCGCAGATGAAGAGGATGTGTTCGGTGTTGATCTTAAGGTATTCCTGCTGGGGGTGCTTTCGACCGCCGCCGGGAGGCACACTGGCCGTTGTGCCCTCGATGATTTTCAACAGGGCCTGCTGGACGCCTTCGCCCGAGACATCCCGTGTGATGGACACATTTTCCGTCTTGCGGGCGATCTTGTCGATTTCGTCGATATAGACGATACCGCGCTGGGCGCGCGCCACGTCGCCATCCGCCGCCTGGATCAGGCGCAGAAGGACATTTTCGACGTCCTCGCCGACGTACCCGGCCTCGGTCAGGGTGGTGGCATCAGAGATGCTGAACGGGACATCCAGACATCGGGCCAGGGTTCTGGCCAGCAAGGTCTTGCCGGTTCCCGTCGGGCCGATGAGCAGGATGTTGCTCTTCTCGATCTCGACATCCCTGAAGGGTTTGAGCGCCTCCGACTGATCTCCCTGCTGAAGCCGCTTGTAATGGTTGTGAACAGCCACCGAGAGCACTTTTTTGGCATGCTCCTGGCCGATTACATACTGGTTCAGGAAATCAAAGATTTCGTGGGGTTTGGGAACCGGTGAAAGTCCCGCCGCCTTGTTTTGCGGCGGGGGTGTGCCTGCCGGTTTGGCTTTCGACTTGACGAACATGTCGTTACACAGCGTCGAGCAGTCTTTGCAGATGTAGGTGCCGGGAGGGCCCGCCAGTAATTGGCCTGCGGTCTCGGGAGGGCGGCCGCAAAACGAGCAACCGGGCATGGGAGTCTTGGGTTTGGCCATGGGGATTAGACTTTCTTGATCGCCACTTTTCGACTGGCAAGAACGGAGTCCACCAAACCATAGGCACAGGCCTCGTCGGCCGACATAAAGAAGTCGCGGTCGGAATCCTTGGCAATGGCATCCAGGCTTTTCCCGGTATGAAATGCCAGAATTCCATTCAGTCGATCACGCAGGCGCAGAATTTCCCTGGCCTGGATGCTGATGTCGGTTGCCTGACCCTGGGCGCCGCCCCAGGGTTGATGGATCATGATCCGGGCATTGGGCAGGGCGAATCGCTTCCCCTTGGCGCCTGCGGTCAACAGGACAGCGCCCATGCTGGCCGCCTGGCCGACGCAATACGTGGCCACATCACACTTCAGGAACTGGATGGTGTCGTAGATGGCCATGCCGGCCGTCACCGAGCCGCCCGGCGAATTGATGTAGAGGCTGATATCCTTCTCGGCATCCTCGCTCTGGAGGAACAGCATCTGGGCGATAATCAGGTTGGCGATGTCGTCATCGATTCCGCTGCCGATAAAGATGATCCGATCCTTCAGCAGGCGCGAATAGATGTCGTAAGCGCGTTCTCCCCGGCCTGTCTGTTCGACCACCATGGGGATTAATTGATTTTTGGGCGACATGATTAATTCTCCGGTGTGATTGTGGCGGTCGCGAACAGGACGTCCACGGCCTTGTCGAGACGCAGGTTGCCGCGCAGGCCGTCCAGTGTGCCCCGCTTGGTCAGTTCTTCCTTCATGTGAGCGGGATCGGTTCCATAGCGCCGGGCCATTTCCGCGATTCGCTGTTCCACGTCGGCGTTGGATACCATGATCTTCTCCTCCTCCGCAATACGGTTGAGAATGTAGTTTACCTTAACCCGATCGGCGGCCGACTGCGCGGCGCGCGTGAAAATATCCTCACGATGGGATTCGATATTGTCCTTGTCAACACCCCGGCGGACATTTTCCTGGACGACGTCCTGAATAATATGGCGCGCTTCCTCTTCCACCAGCGACTGGGGCAGATCGGCGAGGTTGGTGTTCTCGATGAGCCATTTTACCAGCTCATCCTTTTGGCGGCCTTTCTCGCTGGTCTCGGCTGTGGTGGCCAGGTTTTCGCGGATCGTTTTGCGGAGTTCTTCAACCGATCCCGCTCCGACCGTTTTGGCGAATTCATCGTTCAGTTCAGGCGCCCTTTTTTCGCGAATACCCTTGGCGGTCACGGTGTAAATGGCGGTTTTCCCAGCCGCCGAAGCGGCCTTGTAGTCAGCGGGAAACGCCACGGTCACCTCGCGGGTCTGGCCGATTTCAATGCCCTCGAGTTGGGCTTTGATGCCGGGCAGGAACTCGGGCATGGCCTCGGACAAAAGCACCCAGAAATCCTTGCCCTGCGCCAGTTCGGGGCGATCCGGAGCGACGACCGCCATCGGGACGCCGTCGCACAGGCCGGAGTAGTCGATTTCCACGACGTCTTCCTTCTTTGCGGCCCGGTTGGTGACGGGCTCGAAATGGGCGCTGCGGTCGCGCATGGTGTTCAGAATCTGTTCCACCTCCTCGTCCTTGACCTCCACTTTCCGGCTGGTGATGGCGATCCCCTTATAGGAGGGGAGCGTGAATTCAGGAAGGAGATCCACGGTGATCTTGAAGGACAAGGGAAGTTGCTTGGTGATTTGCACGTCGCTCACGTCAACCACGGCAACCGGCTGGAGCTTTTCCTGTTTCAAGGCCTCATGATAGGCCTTGGGCAGGAGGCGTTCACGGGTTTCCTCAAGGGCATCCTTGGTAAACTGCCGCTCGATGACGGACGCCGGGGCTTTTCCCTTTCGAAAACCGGGGATCCGGGCGTTCTTCGCAATTTCCTTGATTACGGTCTGGTATTCGGACGTCACCTGCTCGGCTGGAATTTCAATGCGCAAGGCCTTGCGGCAGGGACCCACCTGTTCAACTGCAACTTTCATAGGTTTGTCGTTTCTCCACTATTCTTTCATCGCCATGAGGAATTCAACATTACTCTTTGTTTTCTTCAGTCGGTTCACAATCAGCTCCATCGCCTCGACCGGCGGAACCCCGTTGATCGCACGACGCAAAATCCAGATCTTACTAAGCTCATCGGGATGGAGCAAGAGTTCCTCTT
>JBAWZH010000055.1:0-14158 GCA_037143135.1 bacterium | reverse complement strand
AAATAACGCCAGCAACCCTGGTATCCCTTGATGGCAACGCCGATGATGATGATCCACACGCAGATCCGCACCTGTTGACGCGTCCGGATGATCTGGGCCGCAATGAAATACACCAAACAGAGGTAGTAAAGCGCCCGAATTTCCCACAACGCCGCCTTCCAGTCGCCGCCGCGCGCGAGGCCGTAACCCGTGAAGAACACCATCATCAACAGGAACACGACGGCAATGGCGACATTGGGAATCCGATATAGATGCCACTCGCGGCTGACCATGGCGCGGATGAACCAGGCGCCGACAACGAGACCGAGCAGTAACTCAACCGGGTTGAACACCAACGGGCCGATTCCCGTGCTACTGTTCAGGTTGAGATAAAACGGAATCGCCGTCGTCACCGAATCCAGAAATCCGAACACCCGGAACTGGTCGAGCACCATGGTGGCGGACAGCAGCACGTAAAGGCCGAATTCGAGGTGGCGGACGAACAGACACAGGACGGGCACGCCAACGCACAGCGCCGGAATGACGAGCCCGTTGGCATTGGTGACCCCAAGCAGGATGGCGCCGAACACCGACAGCGCGACGGCGACGACGATGTGGGTGAACTCGCGCATGCGGCACCCTAAAAAGTCAGCCGTGTAAAAATCAAAACGCCCATAATGGCCAACATCATGGCCGCTGTCGTCCAGCGATTGATCTCCCGTACCACCGCGCCAGTGATGAAGAATATCGCCATCATGAGCATGATCATCTTCATACGGTCAAACCCATCGGTAGAGCCACTCTGGAATCCAATACTCGGTGTAATTCACAACCAGCCCCACAATCTTCTCGGGCGTCAGTTTCTGTATGGCGGCCTCAACCACCTTCAGTTTCGTCCCATACAACCGGCTCACCAGCAGTACCCCGTCGGTCTGCGGCGCGATCACCAATCCATCGGAATGGGACATGAGACCGGGCACCTCGATCAGGACGACGGAGAACTGTTCGCGCACCTGGTTCAACAGACTGCCAAAGGCGGCGGAGTTGAATAATACCTCGCCATAGTCGGTCGTCTTTCCGGCCGGCAGCAGCGAGAGGTTCGGCGTCGCGGTGGCGATGATGGATCGTTCCAATTTAGCGCGACCGTCAAGCACCTCGCCCAGTCCCGGCGCACCGGCGGCCTGAAACATCGCAGAGAGGTCGGGTTTGTGCAGGTTGGCGTCCACCAACAATACCGGTTGCCTGTAATCACTGGCCAGCACCACGCCGAGATTCGCCGCCATGAGCGTCTTTCCCTCTCCCGGAGTCGCGCTGGCGACCATCAGCACCAGCGGCGTCGGAGGCTCGTACGCCGCGCGAATGTTCAGACCGATGTGGCGAACGCGCTCAATGAAATCGTCCAGGGCCACCTCGCACGGGTCGGACGACAGGGCGGCCTGCCTCATTCGTTCCGCGCTCACGAGAAAATCGGGGGACATGGTCCATGGCAATTCGAAGCGCCGGGCACGAAAGGCCACGCCCATTCCGGCCTTGATCATCCGGCCCGCCCGTTGACTCCAGCGCCAGCGCGGTTGCTCGGTCACCACCAACACCCGATTCCATGCCGCCTCCAGCCAGGGTGGCAGGACTAGCGGCACCTTCTCCCGATACAGTTTTGGGAGGGCTCCGATCAGCGGCACCCTCAGCCGCCGCGTCAGGTCGCCCGGACGAACGAGGCGCGGATCGGCGAACTCCAGCATGAAGACCACCAGAAAGCCAAGACAGAAACCGCCGGCCACGCCGGCCACGATAAAGTTCTTCCGAATCGGTTTGTAACGGGCTAACGGCACCATGGGCGGGTCAATGATGGTGAAACGATTCGCCTGCTGTTCAATCTCGACTTCCCGCGAAACGCGAGCCTGCTCCAACTTCATGCGCAGGTTGTCGGAAATCTCCCTCGTCAACTTGACCTCGCCTTCCATCCGCGTCTGCTCCCTTTCCAATTGCGGAACGGACAGAAGTTTCAGGCGTGTCGCCTCGGCCATCCGCTTGAACTCCGAGACCTTTTGCTCGACAACCTTGATTTTGATACGCGTGTCTTCCAGTCTGGCGGAGACTTCCTGGTACACGGGCGAGCGCACTTCCTGCGTCTCGGAGGCCTCATTCTTCTGTTTCTCATTCTCCAATAGAGCCTTGATGTAGTCCATTTCGCGCTGGAGTTTCTGAACCTCGGGGTGCGTCTTGTCCCGCGTGGCCAGCAAGTTGCCCATCCGTAGCGCCAACTCCTGGTACTGGCGTTGATAGGGCGTGTTCTGAACAAAAAGAGCCTGTGCAACGACCATCGGTTTCTCACCGGCCAGCCGTTCTTTCAGCAGTTTTTCGTTCAACTGTTCCTGCTTGAGTTCCAGTTCGGCGTCCAATTCCTTGGTGACATAGTCATGCAACTGGCCTCCGAGTCCCACGAGTTGCTGAAGGGTCTCGGCGTTGGTCTGGCGGAACTCCTGCAACGCGCCCTCCATGCGTTCGAGTTCCTCGCGATAGTGGTCGAGCTCTTTCTGGATGAAACTCACCGCCGCCATCGCCTCGCGTCGGCTCCCCTGCAAACTCTTATCGATAAACAAGCGGCTGATCGTATCGACCAGATTCTTCGCCATGATCGGATTGGGCGCCGAACAACCGACCTGAAACGAATCCGCCGCCAGCCCGATCACATGAATATTCGCACGGATATCATTGACCAGACTCTCAATCTGGAGGTCTGTCTTGAGACCCTTGTCCAACCCCAGTTTATGGATCGCATCCTCGATCAGCGGCCGACTGTAGATGATTTTCTGAAACGACCCCAAACGATTGTAGTCGGTCATGGCAACCGCTGTTTCGTATCGCACCAAAGGGTTAAGGATGTCTTCCTTGCCCAGCAGAATGGTGGTGGTGGACATGTAACTGGGTTTGATGAGCAAACTTATGACCAGACTCAAAACCGGCGTCAGAATCAGTGGCACAAGAAAAATCCGTTTCCGCCGGAACAGGATTTCCGCGAGATAGCGGAAATCAAAGTCGCCGGCCACGCGCAGTTCCGGCTTCGGGGATTGGATCTTGATCGGTGTCTTGGTGGTCATCCGCGGGTCACTTCTTGTTGAGGTTCTGCACGGTCGCGCCCAGAAGCACCGTATTCATTGAAGGCGTCAATTGACTGAGGTAGTAGTTGAACGTCGCCACCCCCTTGCGGGGCACATAGACGATATCGCCAGACTCGATCATCGGGCCTTCGGCGCCATGGCCGGTCAACACGGACGCCAGGTTGGCTGTCAAAACCTGGGCCTGGCCGGTCTTGTCGCGCCGGACCACCTTGACCTTGCTCAACTGGGCATCGTGCGTTTCACCACCCGCCAGGGCCACGGCCCGAACCACGTCCATCTGTTGTCCCCGCGCGAACACGCCGGGCCGCGCCACCTCGCCGAGCACGTAAAAGGTGTGTTCCTCATCGGCTTTAACGTAAACGGCATCCTCCGGCAGCAACGCAATATTCAGCGAGCGATCCCCCTTGCGAAGCAGGTCGTAGAGATCGATCTCGATGAGTGTGCCGCGCCCGCGCACCACCGTGCAACCGCGCATATCCGCCTTGTCCGTCAACCCTTCCGCACGCGCCAGTGCGCTTAACAATAGCGGACGGCCCGGAAAATTGTACTGCCCGGGCTTGCGAACTTCGCCCAGCACGAAAATACGGTTGTTGTTGTACTCCTCGACGATAATGTTAACGGTGGGGTTCAGGTAGGCGGGTTTTAAAAGGCCCTCAATCTTCGCCTGAGCCTGCTCCCGTTTCAACCCGTCCAGACTGACCACCCCCACGCCCGGCACCGTGATCTTGCCATCCGGACCGATCACGTAACGGCGATTCAGTTCGGCCACGTCCATGGCGTAGAGTTGCACCACATCACCCGCACCCAGCAGGTAGTCACCCGCCCCGGCCTCCAGCGTCGTTACCTGTTCGGGTGTCAACGCCTTTCCAGATTGGTTCGTGACGGCGGGGGAAGCGTTATCGGCAGGTGCGGCGGACACGGGGATTGATCGCGGCGGAGTTGACACGCAGGCAGTCAACCCGAGAAGCAACAGGATGGCGGCAACTTTGTTCATGGTTTCTCCGGGAACCTGAGATGATGGATGCTACGAGGCGGAAATTCAATGCGAATCATCGAGCCCTGTACCGGGATCACGTCCCGCACGGCCTCAATCCCGACTCCATGAGAATCAACGCGGTATCCGTTTCCGGGGGACAAATCCATGCCCTTGAACTCGATCTGCGCGGTCTGGGTCAACGCCGACTTGTTGACAACCATCAGGGTGACGATTTTGGCCGCCTCATCCCGGGCCGCATACACGGAAAGAGAGTCGTGCAGAGTCGCCGGGGCGAGCCATGTGACGTCCAGGCGTGTGTTGCCAAACGCGGCCCCGCAGCCGTCAGCGTTACGATACAGTGCGTAGGCGGCCGCCGTCGGCGACCCCTCCGGCGGATAGGTCCAGTAACAGGCCAAATCCAGTCCTTCCCGGCCGAAAATGCCCAGGATGTCGGCCAGCGCCAGCGCTCCACTGATGTCCTCTTCGCCGCCCCAGTTGTACTCGGTGATACCCGTCTTCAGCCCGGGGTAATATCGCGCCACCCAGCGCTTCAACCGCGGGATCAATTCGACGCGTTCATTGATCCATGATGGATCCCGGTAGGCCGGATCGAACAGTGATCGCGTTGTTTCAACCCGCAACACCGTCGCCTTCAGATCAGTGGAGGCGGCATGCACGCCTTCGGCTTGCGGATAGAAATGGACGGTCAGAATGTCCAGCAAACGCTCGCCCGTCCGATCTTCATGCGCCTTCATTTGTTTGAGAAACCAAGGAAGGAAGTCCTCCCCGCCGTGACTGGCCCGATCACGGCCGGTCTTGGTTTCGCGATCAAGGGCGGATTGGAAATAGGCCGGCCAACCCCATAGTTCCGGGCCTGCGATCAAGGCGCCCGGAGCAACCTGTCGGACGGCATGCGCCATGGCGACGAACCGTTCCAAATACTCGTCATAGGACACCGGGTTGGGATGCACGTCCCGATGCGTGATGTTCCACAACATGGGTTCGTTACCCAGCGCGAACACGATCCGGTGTTCCGCAAAAAGTCGCGGGAACTCTTGCGCCATTTGTCGAACCCACGCGGCCACAAACGGCGGATCGGCCACCACGGACGTGTCGAACCGGTCGTTCCCGGTCACAGGCGTCCCGTCCAGTCGCACCCCGTTGCCGGCATCCGTTCGGTGCGGATCCGCCTTCTGCTGCGGCCCGTAAGTGTGGACTGAAAAGGCCGCCGAACTCGTGTCCTTGGCCACATACCCCACCAGCGGCAATGTGACAAGCGCCCGCCCGCCGGATTTTTCAGCGCGCCGAAGGAACCCTTGCCAGGCGTTACGCTCGACGGCCACATTCTGGAAGAACCAGTCGTTGCCGGTATTCCATGCGTTTCCCAACTTCCAGTTATAGCGGCATGCCGTATTGCCACCCCAGCGATTCAGGGGCACGCAGGCATTGGTCAGCGTCTGAAGCGGGGCCACGGCCATGCCGTAGATGTCAGGGGAAATGGACGAGGGCGTCACCGGAACACTGATCCGGCATGCCGAACCCGACACCGACCCGTCAGCGTGGCCCGCAGGGCTGATCGACCGCGCGACGACAAATCCGGAAAGACTGGCGACGACGATCAACCCGACTATCCATCTTTGTTTGTGTATCATAGGGATTCCAGAGCGCGAATCACGCGGGCGGGAACGCCTGCGGCAAGCACATTGGGCGGAACATCCCGCGTAACAACAGCCCCCGCGCCGATCACGGCGCCCGCTCCCACGGTCACGCCCGGCAAAATCACGACCCGTGCGCCCAGCCAAGCCCCGCAACCAATGCGAATAGACTTGCATTCCGTCTTGCCCGCGCGAAACACGGGGCGGCCCATCGCATGGGTGACGGTAATGAACAGACTCTCCATCCCAACGGACACACCATCCTCCAGGACGATGTCACCGCCAAGGTTGAATGACACCCGTTCATTAATATAACAGTTCTTCCCAATCCGAAGGCATTCGGAGGGAGACCCGGAACCCGTGAGATGAAGAGCGCCCGAGAGAACTGTGCCGGAACCGATCCGCAAACCGCCCAAGCGGTAGAGGCGCGGTCGCAGTCGTAGTCCGGTTCCCGACGGAATGAGATTCCCCACGATCCGCACGACCCGCCACCGAGGATGCAGGCCTTCGCATTCGCTGCGGACAACCTCTAAAACCGACTTCAGAGCCGTCATCCCGCCCAAACCACCCCCCTTGGGCACGATCTGATCGACATCACGCAGAGGCGTAAAAGAGGCTTTACTCATTAATTCATGTATCCTATATTATTTTTATAGTGTCAACATCATCATGAGTACCATGCGCTCCATGAAAACAATCCACTCAACGCCCTTATCGCCGGTCATCATTCTCGGTATTCCTTTCCATAATGTCACCTTCGACGAAACGGTGGCCTGGGCCCGGGATCGGATTCGATCACGGAAACCGGGGTACATCGCCACCGCCAATATCGACTTCGTCATGCAGGCCCGGCGCGATCCCGAGTTACAACGGATTCTCCTGGAGGCCGATCTGGTCGTGGCCGACGGCATTCCTATCGTCTGGCTTTCCAGTTGGCTCGGGCCGCGACTGAAGGCCCGCGTAACCGGTAGCGACCTCGTTCCGCTGTTCGCCGAAATGGCGCGGGACAACGGGTTCTCGCTGTTTCATCTCGGCGGCGCGGCGGGCGTGGCCGAAAAGGCCGCCGAGGTGCTGGTCAGTCGCTTTCCCGGCCTGCGTGTCGCCGGCTGTTACTCGCCGCCCAAAGCCGACGTTTTGAACATGAACCATGCCGAGATACTCGCCCGGTTGGCCGCCGTGCAACCCGATCTGTTGCTCGTGGCGTTCGGCGCACCCAAACAGGAAAAATGGGTCAATCTCAACAGGGGTCGATTAAAGGTGCCCGTCTCCATCGGGATCGGCGGTTCGCTGGACTTCCTGGCCGGCGTTCAGACCCGGGCGCCCGTATTCGTGCAACGGTTGGCGCTGGAGTGGCTCTGGCGAATGTTCAGCGACCCGCCGCGCCTCTTTCGCCGTTATGTGGGGAACATTGGGTTCTTCTTCGCCACGGTTCTGAAATTGCTGGCCGCACGCTATGGAACTGACCGCGCCGCCCGCGCCGTCACCGCGAACGCATCTGTCGGCGCCGAACTGGGCCGTCTCGGTCTCATCGAACCCTATGTTCGGATTGAAGACGACCGTCAATCTGAAACGTTTCAGAACCGTATTTCCGCCTTGCCGGAGGATCGTCCCGTCGTGCTGGATATGGCGGGTGTGCCCTGGCTTTCCAGCCTTGAATTGGGCGTACTCATCCGCCTGACCAAAGTCTTCCGCGAACGCAACCAGGGACTGATCTTGACCGGCATCGGCACGCGAATAAAACGCCTTTTCGTCCTTTACCGCCTGACGGAGTACCTCGAGATCGCTGAAGAGGACGGGGTGGTCGCGGCGGCAATCAAGTCGTGCAACATGTCCATCCGCGAAGGGAGAATCGGTAACGATGAAGGGGATCGACTGGTTGCGCGGATACCGCTCGAGTTGACGGTCGCCAACCTGGACGAATTCAAACAGCGCTGGGGAGAGACATGCGTCAACGTTCAGTCTTCTCGCGAGTGGATTCTCGATTTATCTCAAACGCGTTTCGTGGACAGTGCGGCGCTGGGATTTTTCGTGAGTCTAAAAAAACGCGCGACCGACGCGGGCATCCCTCTCCTCTTCACGGGCATCCAGTCCAGCGTCCGCCAAACCTTCCGCATCGCCAAGATGGAGTCCTTGTTGCCGGATCCGGAAACCTCGCCCGCCGTCACCACCACCGGTTCGCCACACCAGCAACCGGAGCCTTGACGAGGCCTGAAAACCGTTCCCGGTCATCTCTCGTTCGGTGCGCCTCCGCTAAGAAATTGCAGGGGACGACTGATAAAGAGGCCTAGAATCATTTTGACATCGGCGAAAAACGAACGAAACCGGGCGTAGAACAAGGCGTGAGCCAAGTGTCCGCCGGGTTCCGCATAATCCCGTTCGTCGATGTCATAGACAATCACCCCGGGAAAATAGTCGTTCAGTTGAAGCCTCAACGAATCCTCCTCCGGGGATCGCATCGGTTTCACCCCGCACAACCAGACCTGGCCTCTCACAACGGCGCAGAATGCGGGGAAAAGATCCAGATTGAACGCCTGAAAGAGTTTGCCTATCCCGGATATGCGACCCGAACAGGGAACAAATTCAAGAAACGGCCCGACGCGTCTCCTCGTCAAATGGACCGACACTTTTCGGAAACGACCCTTTCTGGAAATAGTGACAAAGGGGTAAAGCACGAAAAAGGGGACGACCTGAAGCAAGACCAACAACACGGCACACAACCACCCAAAGACCGTGCGCCAGGTATCCGCCCATTGCACACCGGATCGAACGGGCGCGACAAGCAGGGGATCGTTGATTTCGGCAACCATCCCGCTTTCGGGATCGATAAGACGGTTTCCGACCACGATCTTTCCGCGGATCTCCAACCCGCGCCCCACATAGGTTCCGTCCAGTATTACGCATTCAGACAAGTCCGTCTGCCGGTCAATGATGGCATGATTGCCAACCACCGCCAAGGGCCCCACCGAGGTCATGGCGCCAAGACGACAGTTGTTCCCGATCGCAACAGGCGGAGTGACGGTCACGGAGGGCGGAAGAACGACGTTGAAGCCGATACTGATATCATCCTTTAACGAATAGCCCGGACGGAGATACCGTTTCGCCCCCGTCCCCACAACGCTCATGTTCAGGTCATAGTACTCTTTTACCGAATTGATCCGTGACGGCCAGATGTTCAACGTTGTAAAAGAACTGCCAGCATGAGCGCCCACTGGCGTCCCCCCGATGAAGGCCCTCACAAACTCCGGGTTATCGCTGATGAGGCCATTCACCACCCCCTCCTCGCCCTGATGCACGAAGGTACCGCCGGGAAAACGGGGTACCACTCCCGGCTCTGACAAACGGTTCAGGAAAACCGGGCTACGGAGATAAAACAAACCCCCTTCCCAGTCCTTGGGGCTTCGCGTCAAAAACGAATCCGGAGACTTCCCCTCTTTGAGAAAACTGTAGGTGATTGACAGACCCCATTGAGCACCCTCTCCGGCGTAAGCCTCCACAAATTCCGCGCCTTCGCCCAAAATAAGCCGGACATCCTTGATTCCGAGATCAATACATGCTTCAAACCAATATTCCAGAAAAGGACGGTTCCCGACGGGCAGCAAAGGCCAGGGAATAGTACCCAAACTTGCCGTCCACGGTTGAATCAGACCGGTATGAAAAACGGCTTTCACGGGCATATACTGACGGCTTCCTCGACGGAGTCGGTGATTTCGAAGATTTTGTGAGCACGAGTGATTTCAAAGACCATTCTGATTTTTTTCGGAAGACAGGCGATTTTCAGATCGCCTCCGCGTTCCGAAACCCTCTTCAGCAAGGCGATGAGGGCGCCCAATCCGGAACTATCCATAAAATCGACCTTGGCAAGATTGACAACCACATTTTTCACACTACCCGTTCGACCCAACCAGTCGACGAATTGATCTTTCAATGAATCAACACTGTCGGCCGTCATGGATTCCTGCGGCGTCACCACCCCAACCGTTCCTCTCTCTTCAAACTGCACGTTCATGATCGTCTCCTTCTTTTCAAAATGCACCGCGTCCAAGCAACACGGCCGGCACTGTTTTCACCATAATAATAAAATCTTTCACCATGCTCTGACTGTGAATGTATTGGAGGTCAAGCCGAACCTGATCCTTGAAGGGAATCTCGGAGCGCCCCTGAATCTGCCACAAACAGGTCAACCCCGGTTTGACATGAAGCCGTTTGCGGTCCTCAAGCGTGTACTGCGCCACTTCGCGGGGAACCGGCGGGCGCGGCCCGACGATGGACAGATCACCCAGCAAGACATTCAGAAACTGGGGCATTTCATCAATGCTATACCGCCGGATAAACTTTCCAACCTTCGTTATCCGGGGGTCATTTTTCATTTTAAAAATAACTCCGTCCGCAGATTCGTTCTGCTTGATCAAGGCATCCTTCAGCGCCTCGGCATTACGATACATGGATCGGAACTTGTAGAAGCGAAATACCCGGCCATTCAAACCGACCCGGTCTTGCGCGAAAAAGACAGGGAACCCGTCCTCCAGGACAATCAGGAGTCCCACCCCAAGGAACAACGGGAACAGCATGGCCAGCGCCATCGCCGAGAGCGCCACATCCAAAAGTCGCTTGACGGCATAGACACTCCTTAACCCGAGTTCCCAGAAGCCGAGTTTGAGTATTTGGCGTGCCCGCAACATTCTTACGCTGGAACGGGACGTTGGCAGATTCAACTCCTTGAAGAGCTCCGCCCGCGCGGTATAGATGCTGTCATTCATGTGAGAGTCCCCTGAAAAGCATTGTTACCCGCCCTTGTTATCCTTTGCAACTTCAAAAAAACCGATATTTTCCTGATGCTGGCGAATGACCTCGATTCGGGAGGCAATGGTCTTGATCATCTCCCATCCGCGCCCATGCTCGGCGTTCTCGCCAGCGGTATTTTTTCTGGCCAACTGACCCTCCGAATCCCACTCCCTCCCGCTATCGGAGAACAAAATCCGGCACGACGACTCACGACGACGCAACTGAAAGCCTATTGGGGTTCCCGCAGGCGGGCGTCCATGCATGACAATGTTGGTTCCATATTCCTGAATGAGAAGGCGCACGGCGCCGGCGGCCAACTCCTCCCAGCCTTCCGCCAATAGTTGTGTTTCGCTATCCCGGGCGAGGATTGTCACGGCCTCCCTGGTCGGAAGAATCGATCTCTCAAGAATAACTTCAGCCGGATCCAGACAGTGGATAATCATGGCGGTGCAGTCATCCCCGTCCAGATGGAATCCATCCTTGATCAGTTGATCCATCAACCTTTCCGAGACCATGGCGGAATCCTCCCCCATGACCCGGGTCAGGCCGGCTATCACCCCGTCAACCCCGCAGGCATCCTCACGACGTTCCCGAAAAGCCTCCGAAAGACCGTCTGTGTAAATCAGCAGGGACGACCCGGGAGTCGCGGGCGCCAGCAGATCCTCCAAGGCCTCATTCCCTGCAGACCCTCCGATATCGAACCCTATGGGGAACGTTCTGCCCCCCGCCAGGGGACGTATTTCTGAACGGAGCGCACGCCCCCAGCCCAATGGCTCGGGATGCCCGCAATTCACACATTTCCAGACGCGGACGTCGGGGTCATACAGCCCCAGAAACAAGGTGGCATAGATTTCAGGATTGGTCACATTTCGCCGGAATCGTTCCTCAATCTTGCGATGCACAGTCTCAATCCCCTGCGCCCCATACCCCAGCGCCACCTCCGTGATGATCACCTTCAACAGGGATGCCACCATGGCCGCCCCTACTCCATGCCCCGAGACATCGCCGACAAAGACACAGAGACGCCCGGCCGACAACTTGATCGCGCCAAACACGTCGCCTCCAATGGCCATGCTGGGACGGTATGTCATCCGGATCTCGAAATCCGGGGTGATCAAGGGTGTTGTTGATAGTAATTTCCGCTGCAGTAATCCCGCCACCTTGAGTTCGCGGGACATTCTTTCCTTCCACAGTTTCAACGCGTTATGGCTCCGCTTCAAATCCAGCGCGTTGCGGGCCCTGGCAATCAGTTCACGAGGATTGAACGGTTTGCGAATGTAGTCGAAGGCTCCGGCATCGAACCCCGTTTCAATATCATCAATCTCCGTTCTGGCCGTCACCATGATCACGGGAATATCCCGGGTCCGGGCATCCGCCTTCAGGGATCGGGAGACGTCATACCCCGACATCCCGGGCATCATAACATCCACCAAAATCAGGTCTGGCAAAAGTTCGGCGGCCAACCGCAACCCCGGCTCACCACTTTCCGCCACGGTCACCCTGCACCCCCGGCTCGACAGCAGCTTACGCAAGTATTCGCGGTTCAGAAGTTCATCGTCAACCACCAGAACATGTCCTTCCAACCGTTCATTCTCATGGACGGAGGGGGGGGCGTTCGGGTTAAGCTGCCGTGTCGTGTTCATGGTTGCGCCTTCCCGCGCCCGATCCAGAATCCCAACCAGGTGTTCAGTCCTTCCGCCAGCACCGTACAACGACCGTAATCACCCCGTTTGGCGGCCGCACCCAATTCCCGACCGACCACCGATAAGGTGGGGACTCCCACAGTCCCGCCCATCCCAATTAGAGAATGGGCATGGGGTCGGATGTCAGACTCGCGCCGCCCTGTGACGGCCAGCAACAGTTCGGGAATAATCGTTCTGACATAATCATCGAAGATAGCCAGCAACTCTTCGTCCATTTCGGAGGTGTCGCGCGTATCCTCAAGACTTCTGGAAGCCAGGTCGGCAATCACCTCGCGAAATATTAGTTTGGCACGGTTCTCCACTTCGCTTGGGTTCCAAGTCGTCATACAGGTCCCCCTTTCACAAACTTTCCGCCAGGCCGCCACCCCTCAAGGGCTTGTTTCAAGATCTCAACGCGGATGGGTTTCGACATGTAGTCATCCATCCCCGCAGCCAGGCATTTCTCCCGATCCCCTTGCATGGCGTTGGCCGTCATGGCAAGGATGGGCACTCTGCGCCCAGCCCCCTGCTGCCTTTCCCGATCCCGAATCCGTCCTGTGGCCTCAAACCCATCCATTTCCGGCATCTGGCAATCCATCAGGATGAGATCATAGTCTTTCGCGTCCAACGCCACCAGGGCTTCCCGGCCATTGCAAGCCGAGTCAGTCCGGGGATATCCCAGTTTGTGCAGTTGCTTGAGCGCCACCTTGCGATTCACAACGTTGTCCTCCACCAGGAGAATCCGGGCAGACTGCTCTTCTGGTTCGACGTCGACAGGAAGCGGACTTTCGGAGACGGCCGACAGGCCTCCTTGCCCTTCCCCATCCAAAACGACCATGATGGAATCCAACAGCAGGGACTGTTTGACGGGTTTTGCGATAACCCGAACCCCTTTCAGCGCCTTGATCTTTTCAACGTCAGCGGTAATTCCCATCGACGTCAAGACGACTACGGGCAGGGAGGAGAGGGTTGTATCGCCCTTGATCGACATGACAAGATCCAATCCCGACAACTCCGGCATCGCCATATCGCTCAACAACAAGGCGTAAGGCTTTCCAGAGGCGGCCTTTTCACGAATGGATCGCAATCCTTCCTCCACCGTCCCATAACAGTCACAGACCATTCCCCATGAATGCAGAATCTTTTCAAGGATCAAGCGACTCGTGGCATTGTCATCCACCACGACACAACGAAGATGGCTCAGCGTGGCGGGATCGGGGCGGAATCGCCGACTTGCCGCGCCACTCACAGTCAGGGGAAGTTGGAACCAGAAGAGAGATCCCCGGCCCGCCTCACTCTGCACCCCCATGCGGCCTTCCATCAGTTCAACCAGACGGCGCGAAATCGCCAATCCCAACCCGGTTCCCCCATACTTCCGGGATGCGGATCCATCCTCCTGCCAGAAGACTTCAAAAAGCCGCTTCTGCACCTCGGGCGACATCCCAATTCCCGTATCCTGGACTTCAAAATGCAACCAGACCCGGTCTTCTTCCCGGCGATCCAGCCTGACCCGGGCAACCACTTCGCCTTTCTCCGTGAATTTGACCGCGTTTGACAGCAGGTTAATCATGACCTGCCGCAACCGTCCCGCATCGCCGCGAAGCATCAGGGGCACGTCCTTTTCGATGTGCGACACGATCTCGATATGTTTCGAAGCCGCATTTTCGGCCAGCACATCGAGAGAGTCTTCCACCAATTCCATCAGGTCGAAGTCCTCCTGAACAATCCTGAACTTGCCCGCCTCAATCTTTGAAAAATCAAGAATTTCATTGATCAGAGACAACAGCGCCTCGCCGCTTGTCCCAATGGTCCGGATATAGTCGGCCTGTTCTGCTGTCATCTGAGTTTGAGCCATCAAACCGGTCAACCCGATCACCGCATTCATCGGGGTACGAAGTTCGTGGCTGATGTTGGCCAGGAATTCGCTTTTGGCTTTGTTGGCGGATTCCGCCGCAACCGCCAGTT
>JBAWZH010000054.1:0-14384 GCA_037143135.1 bacterium | reverse complement strand
ATGTGGTGGGGGCGCATTGGTTTTCATCCTACAACGGGTATGTCTGGAACAACGGCGTCCCGTGTCCCGCCTACAACCACGGCTTTTACCAGGACAATTTCGAGCCGAACCCCCTCTTCCTGGAAAAAGCAGTCGAGGCCAACCGGATCGTGGCGCAGATGGAACGCAATGCCGGTTTCACGATTAACGATATCCATTACCTGAAGGAATGACATGTAGTGAATGGAACCATGAATTCAGTATCTCCAGGATATTGGACAGGCGGGCGTGTGGCGCTATGTATCGTGGCAGTGGCGGTTTTGCTGCGGGTGGCGGCGATGGCGGCGCTGGGGACGGCGCCCCATCCTGTCTATTTTGAATCGGCCAGGATTGCCTGGAATGTTCTGGATGGCAAAGGGTTTGTCTTCAACTACGCCTATCTGTCGGATGAGTTGCTGGCAACCTCCTACATGGCGCCGGTCTATGTTTATCTGCTAGTGCCCTTCCTGGCGTTCGGGTCGGCGCTCGGGTCGGCGCTCGCCAGCAGTGTGTCCATCCAATTCATGCACGCCCTGTTGGCCGGGGTGACCTGTCTGCTGTTGATCAGGCTCGGGACACGGGCGTTTGACCGGCGCATCGGACTTCTGGCGGGGGCCCTGTATGCCGTTTTTCCGCCCGCTGTGGTTATGGGCACCCGGATGCATGAGATCAACCTGACCGTGCCCCTGATTGTCTGGCTGGTCTATGAGATCATGAGGACGCGGACGGACGGCTCATGGAGGCAGTCCCTGCGACTCGGGGGCGCGATGGGGCTCTGTCTTCTGGCCGAGCCGTCGTACGGGATATTCTGCGCGGTGGCCATGGTCTTCCTTTTTGCGGGCGCCCGATTCCCGCCAAGCGAACGGTTCCGTCAACTGCTACTGAGCGTCCTTGTCGGCGGCCTCGTCCTGACTCCCTGGCTCGCCCGGAACTGGGTGGTTCATCAGAAATTTGTCTTTGTGAAAAGTGTAGCCGGGCTCAACATGTGGTTCGGCAATAACCCGCAGGCAACAGGCAGCGACAGGTTGGCCCCGACAAGTTCCGGAAATGGTGATTGCCGTTACATGACCATGGCGATGGAGCCGGAGCTTGCGCGAAAGATCCGCGAGGCACATACGGAGATTGAGAAAGACCGGATACTGGGTAGCGCTGCCGTCGAGTTTATCCGGGAGCATCCCGGCCAGGCTTTGAAGTTGGCGTTTCGGAAAGTGGTTCTCCTGTGGTGGCGGGATCCCCTCCATCCGCTCGGCCGCGAGGTTGTTTACCAGATGTGCGAATTGGCACTTTTTCTGGCGGGTCTGGCGGGACTGGTTCTGGGGCTACGCCGGCGCGAGCCTTTCTGTATTCTGGCGACATGTCTCATGGTCTGCCAGACCGCCGTCTACATGGTGTTCTGCGTCCTGCCCCGATACCGGATGTTGCAGGATCCATTTCTCGTGGTGGCGCTGGCATTTCTGGTCATCCGGATATTTGATGACCGCTGCATAGAGGCGGAACAGGGAGGAAAAAATGAATATGTTTCATAATGCATTACGGAAAATCTATTACCGTGTTTTTGATCCGCTCCGGGATCGCCTCCGGCGGGGACTCGTGGTCGGAAAGAATTTCGCGATGTTCGATGGCGTGATCCTGGATTACTCGCATCCCTGGCATATTGAAATCGGGGACGATGTGACGCTGGCGCCGCGTGTGATGATCATCGCCCATGATGCCAGCATGAAAAAATATGTGAATTATGCGCGGGTCGGCAAGGTGAAGATCGGGAGCCGGGTTTTTGTCGGCGCCGGTTCCATCATCCTGCCGGGCGTGACGATCGGCCATGATGTGGTCATCGGGGCAGGCAGTGTGGTTTCACGGGACGTTCCCGATTCACAGGTTGTGGCTGGAAACCCGGCCCGGATCATCTGTACCCTGGAAGAATTCCTGCGGCGGAAACGGGATGAGATGGTCCGGGTTCCCTGTTTTGGCGAAGAGTACGCCGAGCGGAACAAGGTGACGCCCGCGATGAAACAGGAAATGAACGTCAGGATGAAGGATCGGATCGGGTATCTGGTTTGAGGAGTCGCCAGCAGAGGGCGGCATAGTAGAGGTAACAGGCGAGGATGGTTCCGTCGAGGGTGAGCAGGAACAGGACTATGGGGTCGGTCAGATGGTAATCCGTGGCGAGAATCGCCGGCCACTGCAGGCCGACGAGGGCGGTTGTCGCCCCGAGAAACGCCAGGGGCAGAAGTTCCCGGAACTTATAGGCGCCGCGGCCGACGAGGGAATGGATGAGGAAGATCAGGAACATGGTCGTGTAGAAGACATAGGACTTTCGGCTGAGCGCCATGAACAGCAAATTCGTCCCGGCAATCATGGCCGCCGCGGCATCGAACCGCCGCGAGTTGTCCCGGCTGGTGTTGGACTTCAGATACCTCAGGAAGAACATCAGAAACAGCACCGCGAACAGGAGTAGAGGCCCATATTGCCAGGCCCATGTTCCGCGGAACCCCGGGACTATCTCCGAAGCCAGAAACCAGACGGTGCCGGTGGTGCTGGATCCGAATTCCTTTTTCAAGGGATGGAACACATCGATGCCGAACAGAGGCAGGAGCGCGGTGAGCGCCACGGCGGCCAGGGGCACAAGGGCAGCCTTCCGCCAACCCCGGACATGCAGGAAGATCACCGCGGGCCAGGAGAGGACGGCGAGTAATTTTGAACATAACAAGGCGAAGGCGGCGGCGACTCCCGCCGCCACGGTGCGTCGCCGGTTCGCCAGTATGAGCGCCACCATGGTGAAGAAGGCGATGATGACGCCGTTGTGGCCCGCCACCGCAGTCCAATAAAAGGAAATGGGGGAGAGGGTGTACAGCAAGGCGGCGCGCCAGCGATATAATTGTCTGTCGGTGTCCCGGGTTCGGACATACAGGGCGATCATGAGTGTTTCCATGACGAGGAGGGTCAGGGCGATACTGCCCACCGAGTGCCACAGGGACACTCCGGGACTCAGCAAGGGAAGGAACAGGAACGAGTAACTGGACGCAAAATCGCGGTTGGGGACGGAGCCATCGAGGAATCGGAGAGTTTGCGGCAGATAATAAAGCGCCGCATCGGAATGAAGATCCGCAGGGTGACAAACCGCGTACAGCAGGAGGGTGACCATGAACTTTCCGGTTATCCCCAACACGACACCCAGGCGCAGCGCTTTGAGTTCCCATGGCCGGTTCTTGAAAAACTGGAGCAGAACCAGCGATCCGATGCTGAGCGTCAGGCAGAAGAACGCCTTCAGGGGTAAACCCCCGGTGCCGGATAATAATTCAGTGCCCGGGTTCATCGCCGGGGTTGCCAGGTCACCATGTTCTTTCCCCTGAGACAATTGCCGATGGCATCCAGCGCGGCCAGGTTGACCGTGTAGAAATAATGGGGCAGACGGAGGAAGCCGGGTCCGAGATCGATCCGATCCAGGATGGCGCCGATCATGGCGACCAGAAGGAACGCCACCTGCAGGATCAGTGTCGCACGATAAAAGGGAGCGGGCAGCAGGAACAGGTTCGCCACGAACGCGGTGACGGCGAAGAGGGGGACCAACCAGCGTAACAGGCGATGGCTGATGACCTGAATGGCGAACCCGCCGTTTTGAAAGGGGTTGAGCACCTCGGGCATTATCCGGAGACTGTTCAGGCAACGGGTCATCACCCGCACCTTGCGGCTGAATTCATTTTTCAGTTTGGGAATGACGGCCTCGCGGGAAATGGCGGAGGGTTCAAAAATGTGCCGCTGGTGGCGCCGGCACATGATCAGCATCGGCTCCATGAAGTCGCTGATCAAGGCGGGGTGGAGCGGGATGTACAAGGCGCGCCGGATGGCATAGATCGGGCCTGTTGCGCCGGTGCAGGACGAGACGCGGCTCTCCCAGGTCTTGATACGCGATTCCAGATCCCGGTAGGCCAGTTCGTGTTGCGCCGTGGCGGATTCCGTCGGGGAATAGTCCACCCGTCGGCCTTCCACGCAGCCGACATCGTGGCGTGAAAAATGCCAGACCAGCCATTGCAGGGCATCCGGTTCGTAGAGCGCGTTGGCGTCGGAGAAGACCAGGATCTCGCCGGTGGCCTGGGCAACGGCGGCATTCTGGGCGGCCGTTTTTCCCTGTCGTTCCGCGAGCCGGACCAGGCGCACGCCCCGCGACTGGAAACGGGTGACAATCTCATCCGTCCGGTCTGTCGAGCCGTCCGAGGCCACGATGATTTCCAATTTTCCGCGCGGGTAACCCAGGGACAGTGAATTGAGGAGTTTCTCCTCCAGAAACCGTTCCTCGTTGAAGGCGGAAATGATCAAACTGACTGAGGGCCAGTTCGTCTGGGTGGGGGGCAACGTTTCCGTTTTGAATTGGGCCAGGAGCCACATCACCAAGGGATAACCGATATACGCGTAGGTCATGACGCCCAGGCTCAACCAGAACAGAAAGGTCATTTAGTATGTGATCTCCTTGCCGCTGGCAATGACGGACACGGTCATCACCAGAATCCAGATGTCCAGCACGTTGCTCCGGTTGCGGAGATAGTAGAAATCGTAAGCCAGCCGCGCGGCCATGTCGGGCATGCCGCGGTTGTGGATCTGCTGATACCCGGTGATGCCGGGTTTGACGAGCAGCCGACGCCGTTCCGTTTCGTTGTAGCGTTCGACCAACTTTACCACTTCGGGGCGCGGACCGACGAGGCTCATTTCGCCCCGCAGGACATTCACCAGTTGAGGAAGTTCATCCAGCCCGAACCGGCGCAGGATCCGCCCGATGCGCGTGACCCGGGGATCATTTTTGATTTTGTAGACCGGCTCCGCGAGGTCATGGATCGAGACCAGTTGCTTCAATTGATCCTCGGCATCCACCACCATGGATCGGAATTTGAACATGCGAAAAGGCTGGCCGTTCAACCCCGCGCGTTCCTGAGAGAAGAAGACCGGACCTTTGCTACCCAGTTTTACCGCGAGCGCAATGAGCGCCCACAGCGGCAGAGTCAGTGTAATTCCCAGAAGGGCAATGACCACATCCGTGCCCCGTTTGGCGAAGTCATGAACCCAATCCCGATCAATGATCGCATTCGCCACCGGGAGGGTGAGAGTCTTTGTTGACCCGACGTTTTCCTGTTCGAAATCCCATGCCGCGATTGCCGTCCCTGCGAAAGTTATTTTGCCGTTCATCGTTCCCCACGTTTAAAAATTGGTTGAATGAAAAAAACGAATGCGGACATCATCTCCGAAAGCGATTAGCGGGACGTTAGGGTTTGAGTATTTTTCGGTCTGACATGCCGTCTGCGGCAGAGTTTGTTGGCCGGGTGGCTTCCCGCTCATAGGCCTGCATCCGGAGGATGGCGGGCCACATGACGGCCGTGTAAGCCGCCCAGGCGGCCGCCGCTCCAACCGTCAGGCGGATCGGCGCCCAAGGGAGCCGCGACGCCCCGAAGAGGACGATCAATACGGCGGCGATGGCGCCCGTGAAACGGCTCCAGGGGAACCAGACCTGTTCCCGCGCCTTGACACGCCACCACAGGTAGAATGCCACAATCCAGATCGATGCCACGCTGGAAAGGGCAATGCCGGGCACCCCCCATGGCAACAGCAGGAGATTGAAGGCGGCATGCGTGAGCACGGCCACCAGGCCCACCTGGGCCATGGCCTTGAGGTCGCGCGAAACCACGTACAGCCCCGCGAGGCATTGCACACAGAAGATCGCGGGAATCCCCAGGGTGAAGACCTGTACGGAGATTATGACAACGTGAGCCGAGGACGCGTCAAACTTTCCGCGCAGGAGGAGGAACGCCACCATGTCGCGGGCCGCCCAGGCGATCACAATGGCCAGCAGGGTTCCCAGCGCCGCCAGAAACAGCGAGCCCTGCTTGGCCAATCGTCGCGGATCCCCCACTTGCGCCTGGATCCTCGCAATGGCCGGCAGCCAGGGAGTCAACAGACTGGTCGAGAGAAGAATCGGCATCATGTGGGCGAGCCGCTCGGCATAGGAGAACAAGGCGATGGAGCCCGGCGCCATGAACGAAATCATCGCGCGATCCAGCACGCCCTCGATCTGCATCTGGATGACGGAGCAGAGAACCACGATAGCGCCCAACCAGAACGGTTTTAAGAGACTCATTTGAATCGGCGCCCAGCGGATCGGGAGAACGCGGAATCCGTACCGGGTGGCGGCCAGGAAAAGAAAACCCCATTGCGCGAAGGCGGCCACAGTCAGTCCTGACGCATAGGCTTCGATGCCGCCCTGCTTCCCCAGCGTGAACAGGGCCCCGATGGCCAGGACACGCCAGAGCGTTTCGCTCAGTTCAGGAAGCAGAAAACGGTGCCGGGCGTGAAACACGCTCTGGGCGGAGCCGAACAACATGAACATCAGCAGGGAGGGCGCCAGCAGGCGCAACAGCCGAGAAGCGTGCTGACTGGCGACGGGATCAAAACCCGGCGAGGTCAGTTTCACAATGAGCGGGGCGCCACACCAGACGGCCGCGGTAACCGCCACGGCGAGCATCGTCACCATCATGTGAAAATTGGCCGCGAAGTCCTGTGAACCGCGGCCTTCATCCGATTCCACCAGGCAGGGGACTGCCGCGACACGGATGACGCGGGACAGGTCGCGCGCCAGGAACACCGCCACGGACATCGCCACGAACAGCGCGTCCACCTCCCGCGTGACGCCGAACACCGCAGCCAGCGCGATGCTGAGCAACAATCCGAGCCCCGAATTCAGGGCGCGGAGAAAAGCCAGTCCCAGTCCTGTTGTTCCGAGCGACACGGCCTCATCCCTCTCTCTTTGATGGGGTCGCCGGAATGGCCGCACAGTCTCTCAACAGGCGCAGGATGGCGTTCACTTCAAACTCAAGGGAGAAGTGTCGCCTGATCCATTGTCTGCCGCGTCGACCGATGTTGTCCCACTGGTCGGATCGGGATGCCAGAGACAGTAATTTGTCCGCGAGATCCCCAGGGTCGCCTTCGCGGGCAAGCCAGTCCCGGTTCGAGGGAGGGATGGCCTCCGGAATGCCGGCATGATGCGTTGCGACAACGGGAAGACATGCCGCCTGGGCTTCGAGAATGGTAATGGGAATCCCTTCCGTGTCGCCGTTACGCGCGGTTCGGCTCGGCAGCACAAAGGCATCGTATCCCCGCAACAGCCTTGGAATGTCACGGTGGTCAGCCGTTCCTTTGAACGTCACCACGTCACCCACGCCCAGTGACCGCGCCAGATTCACCAGGCCTCGCTTCTCGGGCCCTTCGCCCCAGATGTCCACGCGGATCGACTGTTTGAGGCGGCCCCTCATCAGGACGAGGGCGCGGAGCAGATCGTCGAATCCCTTTTTTTTCACCAGTCTTCCTATTCCGACGAGGCGGAATTCATTTGACCCGGACTGCGTGCGGATCGTCAGGGGGAAACGGTCGGCGTCCAGACCGCAATGAATGATACGCACCCGTTCCGGCGGACATCCGAGTTCAAGCAGTCGTTTCTTTCCGTGTTCCGAAACCACCACGGCCTGGGCGCCTGATTGCCACAACGGTCTGTAGGTTTCCGGGCGGAACTGCCGCATGAAGAGATCAAAGGCATGAAACACCACAACGAGCGGGATTCCCAGTTCCCGCGCCAGGGGCACGATGGCGGCGCCGGCGCCTCCGAAATGGGCGAGGAGGATGTCGGGCCGGATTTCACGGAGGGCATGGCGGGTTGCCTGGCGTGGAAAGGGGAATTTGTAAACGCCCAGGCATTCTTTATTGATCGCGAAGGCGGCCTTTTGCCACAGTGCAGGAGGGAGAATCCGGACACGGGGAAAGGGACGTTCTTTTTCATTCACCCGATCCGCAGCCAGGACGTGGTTTTCAATGCCCGCCTTCTCCAGACCCAGGACAAGATCATAAATGAATGTTTCGCTGATGCGGTTGAACTTGGTGCATATGTGAGCGACTCGCATGGTGATGTGTTGGAAAAGAATCCGACCCCTCTCAGATAAAACGCATATTAATGCCCGATCAGCGTGCCGGGATTATTTGCGTCGCATTAGTTTTGGGTTATGAGGCGTCGAGCCGCCTGGGTATTATTCGCGTTCTAACGCAGGGCACACCTTGTCCTAACATCCCGGGGTTACAAGAAACCCTGCATGAATATCAAGATTGTCAAACAATACCTGGGCCACGCGGGCTTCCCGCTATTCCTGTTTCTTTTGGCCCTTTTGATCAGCGCCCCGGCCTGGCGTGTGCCGCTCTTCAGCGATGATCTTGTACAGGCCAGCAAATTACTCAAGGAGCGCCCATCCAAGGGAATGGGGTGTCTGATTGATGTTCACGGACTTCAGTCAGCCACGATGACCCTTTTCGATTGGTTCCGGCCGGGTTATACGCGCCAGTTGATGGAGCAAGGCATCTGGCCCTGGTGGATGGCTGAGAAGGCGCAGTTGTCTTTATGGCGCCCCCTTACGGCGGCGACACATTGGTTGGATTATCAACTCTGGCCTTCCCGCACCGTTCCGATTCACCTCCATAATGCCCTCTGGTTCTGCCTGTTTCTGATGGTGGCCTTGGCGCTCTACCGGCGCCTGGAGTCGCGCGCCTGGGTGGCCAGTTTGGCCGCGCTGATTCTGGTCCTCAATCCGGCAAACTGGCAAGCCCTGGTGTGGGTGGCTGCGCGCAATTCCCTGGTGGCGGCCTTCTTTGTGGTCTCGACGCTCTGGTTTTACCATCGCTTTGTCCGGAGCGCATCAGGTCGGTGGGCCGTGTCGGGCTGGCTGGCTTTTGCCCTGGGTTTGTTGGCAGGGGAAGGGGCCGTGGCCATCGTCGCTTATCTATTCAGTTACACCCTGTTTCTGGACGAACGCCCCTGGAAAACCCGACTCCTCAGTGTGGCGCCTTTTGTGGTGATTCTTATTGCGTGGCGTGTGACGTATCAGACGTTGGGGTTCGGAACGGCGTGTTCCGGTCTGTATGTTGATCCAGGCCGTGAGCCGGTGCGTTTTTTCCTGAATTTTCTGGAATGGGGGCCGCTTGTAATTGTGGACGTATTGACCTGGCCGTTTCTGGGCAAATACGCCTGTCTGGCGCCCTCCCTCCGGCCCTGGGCTTGGGGAGCGGGACTCATTGGGTTACTGGTCATTTCGGGCGCCTTCATTCCTTTGCTACGGACGTCGCGCGCCGCTCGCTTCTGGGCCGTGGGATTGCTTCTGACCCTTGTTCCGGCTTGTGCGACAACGCTGCCGGATGACCGGGTGACGCTCTATGCGGCGATTGGCTTTGCGCCCCTGGCGGCGGCCTTCCTTGCGGGGGTTGCGGAGGACGAGTCCTGGGTCATGAAAGGGACACCCCGTCGCCTGTTGCAGATGTGTGGTGTTCTGCTTGTCGCATTTCATTTTATCGTGCCAATACCGGGACAAGCCAAGCGGATGTCGCGTCTGTTTCGTTCGCCCCCGCCGGTCGGTCAGTTGGTGGATCCCGCTTTTCGGACGTCGGCGTCACAGGAACTGGTCATCGTCAATACTCCGGATGTGATGTCGCTCTCCTACATGCCGTTTAACCTGACTCATGATGGAGTCGTATGGCCCCTGGGTGTTCGCACGCTGTCGTCCAGTCCGGGTGACATGGTGGCGCGCCGCATGGGAACCCATGCGTTAATGCTGATCTCGGCGCAGGGGGCGTTGATTCCCGCTCGGCTGGAAGGGGCCGATGTTCCTTCGGGAGCCCCTTATTATAATTCAATATATAAAAACAGTGTCATCGGCTCAGCGTTCCGTTCCTTGGAAGTTCGTTTCATGCCGGGAGATCGGGTCACGTTTCCGTCCATGACCGTCGATGTGATTCGGGTGAACGAGCGCGGGTTGCCGGTGGAGGCGACATTCACGTTCAAAGAATCCCTGGATTCGGCCCGGTATCACTGGGTTTTTTGGGATAGCCGGACAGGCCATTATGCGCTCTTCACGCCACCGCGGGTGGGTGAGGAGATGCGGATTTCAAGCCCTTTCTCTGCCGGGCGGTGAGTTTACGCGGAATAACCCCCGTCAACGACCAGAACCTGTCCGGTGATCCAAAGGGCCTTCACACTGCAGAGGAATACAATGGCCTGTGCGACGTCTTCCGGTGTGCCGAACCCGAGCGGATGGCGTTTTTCAATCGCGCGGACCTGATCCGGAGTCAAATCCTTAAACATCCGGTCTGTGAGTTCGGTGCGGACAATTCCCGGCGCGACTGCATTGACCCGTATGCCTCGCGAGGCCGTTTCCCGGGCAAGCGAGCGTGTCAGGGAGATCAGGGCGGCCTTGGTGGCGGCATACACCGCCATACCGGGGGAACCCGCAAGCCCGGCCGCCGAGGCCACGTTGACCACAGCCGAGCCCCGCTTCATCTGAAGCAGGGATTGTTGGATCATGTGGATGGGAGCGAGAATGTTCAGATCGGTCAACTCTTGGATGTCTTTTGAAGATGATGTCTGAAGCGGGGCAAGCAGTTCCCTGCCGGCGCCGTTGACAAGGAGATCAATCTGGATTCCCGATTTCTTGAGCTGGCTGAACAAAGCATCAATGCCAGGTACGTCCGTGAGATCACACGGCATTGTCAAGGCAGACCCCGGGAGCGACACGCACTGTCCGGCAACCTGGTCGAGAAGTTTTCCCCGGCGTGCCACCAGGATTACCCTGGCGCCCTGGGCGCAAAGCGCCTGCGCGGTGGCGGCGCCAATACCGGTTGAGGCGCCCGTGATGAGCGCGGTCTTGCCTTTGAATTCCATCAGCGGTTCGTTTATTCCCATGTTAATAGACATCCTCCCCATGAATACCCCACACCAAAACCGGCCAGAAGCAGTTTATGTCCAGGCAGAATGCGCCCTTCTTCCAGGGCAGGCTCCAGCGCCATCGGGATCGAGGAGGACACGGTGTTCCCGACATCCGCATAACGCCGCAGGACTTTGTCCGCAGGCAGGCTGGCGCGTTTGACCAGTTCATCCAGCATATACTCATTGGCCTGGTGCAGCACGAACCAGTCAATCTGTTCCTTCGAAACCCCGGCTTTTTCAAGGATCTGTGAAAGGAGGGGCGGCACCGTTCTGATGGCGAAGGTGAAGATGGCGCCGCCATCCATGAACAGATGATTCTTACTGCGGGTGCCGCCATAGACATCGGTTGTCTCCCGGGCCGTTTCTTCCGAATGGGGAAGGCGCAGCCCGCCTGCTGGAACCATGAGATTGTTTGCTCCCGCGCCATCGGTTCCCACCACGAAGGCGGTGATCGCGCCGGGGCCCGCCGAGGCGCCCACCAGCGTGGCGGAGGCGCCATCTCCGAAAAGGATCCTGAGCATGCGATCCCGGGGATGGATGAAACGCGTATAAGTGTCAGCCGTGACCAGCAGGACGCAACCGGCATGTCCTGATTCAATCAGGGCGGTGGCCAACTGTAATCCGTAGATGTAGCCGCTGCAGCCCAGGTTGAAATCAAAAGCGCCGATGCTCTTCTTCAACTTCAGCCGGTTCTGCAACAGGCAGGCGCCGGACGGAAGGAAGTAATCGGGCGATTGGCTGCACACGATGAGGTAGTCGATGCAGGCAGGGTCAACGAGCCCGCGGGCCAGGAGTTTTTGGCAGGCCTCGCCCGCCAGATCCAGGGCGGTTTCGCCGGCGGCGGCAACATGACGTTGCCGGATGCCTGTCTTGGCCGACAGTCTGGTCATGTCCCAATCGGGGTTTTCGCGGCCCAGATCATCATTGGTCACAACGCCTGCAGGCAAATGGGTTTGGAGGCCGATAATGTGTGCCGGCATGTTCAGTCCTCCAGAAGATTACGGGTACGCAAGCCATCCACGAGTTGTCGAATGGTGGTGAACCGGCGGATTTCGTTGTCTTCCACGACGGATCCGAAATGGCTCTCCAACTCCGAGAGGACATTGAGATGGCCGATGGAGTCCCATTCGGCAATCGAATCGGTGGAATCGGCGAGGGTCAATTGCCCTTCGGGAATTCCAAGTGCAACGGCCAGCCGGTTCAGCAGTTCCTGTGTTTTCATAAATACAATTTTCCTTCCAGATTATTGTTTCGATCATGCCTGTTGATATGAAGATGGTTCTGATCTTCTTTGACTCACGCCCAGAATGTAATGCGAACCATACGGGATGGCGCGGATGATTCGGCCCAGCCCGAACGACAAGGCGACGACCAGGGCCGCAGCGATGGGCAGAATGATCAGACTTTGCGTGACCGTGAGATGGAGTCGGCCGATCAGCAGGATGACGGGAATGACGACATAGGGGGTGTGCAGGAGGTAAACGTCCCAGGCGCCCGCCGCAAGGGGGCCGAAAATCCGCCGGATCTTCTGGGATATGCCTCCCGCCAGTCCCACACCGTAGATCAGGGCATAGGTGCCTGAAAGAGCCATGAGTTCGGCGGTCAAAAAATTGGGTGCCAAGCGATGAAGAAAGAAGGCGCAAAGGCACCATGTGATGAAAGCGATGGCGAATAGTGGTGGCACGCGTTCCCGGCGGGCAAGGCCCAGCGCCGCTCCCCAGAGGAAGTAGGGCGCCACCATGACCCCGATATACAATCCCAACCAGGTGGGCACGGCGATAAGTCCTTTCAGGCAGAGATACTTGACCAGATAGGAAGCGGCCAGCAGCGCCAGTTTGTGATTTTGTGAAGGAAGCAGTTTGTCAATGAGCGGCCACGCCAACGCCATTTCGGCAATGAACAGCAGATACCAGAGCACGGTTGCGGGTGTCGCCCGGGGATCCAGGATGATCATGGACAGGCGGTTCTTGCTGTCGGGATTCCAGCAGAGATCCGGGACGATCCACGCCGCCAGGAACGCCAGAAGATTGAGTGTGAGAAAGGTGACAGCGTGGGGAACGCAGCGCTTCCGGTAAAACTGAAATAGTTCCTGAGCGGATCGGACAGGTCGGTAGGTGATGGAAAGCGCCATTCCCGAGAGGACGAGGAACGCGCCCAGCCCGGTAATGGTCAGACTGGTGCGTAAGCGGTCTGGAAACCCCGGAGACAGGCCGTCAACGACCCGGGGCAGCATATGGGCGACATGTTGCAGGCATACCAGATAGATCGCGGCCACTCTGACCCCATGCAAATCAAAGTGCACTCTGGATGCGACATTCACGAGGTCTTACCCTGAATCACGGGTGTTTGTTTCGGATTACGATGATGTTAGACGGGGGTTAGAAGTCGGTGCGCGGCGCAATTCGCTTGGACTCATCTCGGGAATTGTGGGAGTCTGGTTCCTATGACTGTCAGCCTTTCTTCTATGGGACACAACTGGAATACTCCACACAGTTTGGAGCGCATCATGAAATATGTTGCGGTAGGGGGTTTGACGTTCGCCCTGGATCTGCTGTTGCTTTACGCCTTTATCGATTGGCTTTTGTGGAATTACATTCTGGCAACGGGCCTCGCTTTTGCGATCGCGGTGTCGATCAACTATGTTCTGGATCGACGGTGGGTATTTACCGGCACGTTGAGATCCGTGCAGGCGGGGTATTTTATCTTCATGGCCATTGCCTGCATCGGCGCCGTGATTGCCATGGCCGGAATGGCCGTCCTGGTCGGTGTATATCATCTCCACTATTTGTATGCCCGGGTTTCCATTGCCAGCATGGTTGGCCTGTGGAACTACCTGATGAACCTCTACGTGAACTTCAAGGTCGCCGGAAAACATTAGCGCCTGACGACATCCCGTGTCTTGCGCTGGAAGTAGAGCGTTATTCATCCCACCAACGTGCCGGACTCCCGTCAGGAAGCGATTAGTGAAGTGTCAGATGGCGATTTGGACGGCCCGCCAAAACTAATCGATAATTAATTTGCACCTATTCAATGCCATATTCACGAAAGCGATATTTCGCGCGTTGGCAGAATACTATTTGTCAGAAAAACAGCAGTGGCAATACGGAATCGGAGGATAGCATGAAAAGATTAGTTCAACGGTGCGGTTGGTTGCAAAACGCGAATATCGGAATTCTTGCGATGACGTTTCTCATGGGCGCCATCGGAACCACGCTGGGTTATGGCCTGCCCAATCGTGCGCCAATAGCGGATGCTGGCGGTGTGTACGAAATCAACGAAGGCGATTCCCTGGTGCTGGATGGCAGCCTGTCCCGTGACCCCGATGGGGATGCTCTGACGGCCACGTGGGATCTGAACGACGATGGCGTCTATGGCGATGCGCTTGGAACCAATGCCGTGGTCGGCTGGTCCGCGTTGAGTGGTCTGGGTCTGGTTGCGGACGGGGACTGGCATGCCATATGGATCAAGGTGACCGACGGGCGTGGCGGAACAAACGAGAACTACAGTTTTCTGATGATCGACAATCTGCCGCCTGTCGCCAACGCGGGCGGCGCCTACACGAATCATTACGGCGAGGCCCTGACCTTGA
>JBAWZH010000053.1:0-14432 GCA_037143135.1 bacterium | reverse complement strand
AGAAATACGGGGCCGCTCTGGGCATTCAGCGTGGTGATATGGCGGGTTCGGTCGTCTTCCTTGTCCGGCCGCGTTTTCTCATGGATCTTGATGATTTTCGCCTCATACTCCAGGGTCGAGCAGCAGGCCACAATACCGCGCTGAACATGGCGTCCCATGGTTTGTCGGTAGAGGAAGAGTTGCGGCGTGGACTCCTGTTTTAGCACGCCGTCATTCTGGAAGCGCTGGAGCGTATTTCGGCCCTTGATGTAAACATCGGAGGAGTAGGGATCCACCCCCGGCGCCATGTCGATCTCCGCCCGCGAAATATGGAGAAAACTGTAAGGGTTGTCGGCGGCCAGGATTTTGGCCTCAGACGTATCCACCACATCATAGGGAACGGAGGCTACTTGAGAAGCGATGTCGGGCCGCGCACACCATGCTTTAAACGCCTTGATTTTCATGACTGGGTCTCCGGGGTGTTGTGAAGGCCGATGATTGTCTTAATATGGGGAAGGATGTCAAGTTTGCTGTCTAAAGACTTGAGTAGGGTCTCGTACTCGCTATTATCTCCCCCTAATCGAAGGAGTTGACGGGTTATGAAACCATACTATCTCTTGGCCCTCTTGCTCGGACTGGCTTGGCAGGGGCGCGCCTCTGAGTTTTTTGTTGAAAAGGGAGGGTCTGACGGCAATCCAGGCACGCGGATGCAGCCATTCAGGACGATTCAGAAAGCGGCGTCACTGATGTTGCCGGGCGATGTATGCACGGTCAGCAAGGGGTTGTATCGTGAAACGGTCAGACCGGCCAGATCCGGGAAACCCGGCATTCCGATTGTCTTTCAGGCGGCGCCGGGCGACTCCGTATCCATCGGGGGGTGTGATGAGGTTACGGGGTGGCAACATGTTTCCGGGGATGTCTATCGAGTCAAGGCAGGAGGAGTCAATCTCGTTCTGGTCGATGAAGTCCCGGCCGTCAGGCGCCTGAAGATTCCCGACGACTCATCAGAGTCCGTGGCGGCATGGTATGCCGATGAGGCGGGCGGTTTTGCCTATGTCCGATTACCTCGGGGCGGGAATCCGGAAGGTCATCATATTGAGATGCAAATTCGGGACTGGGGACTGGATGCGGGAGGACTGGGTCATATTGAAATGAGGGGATTCAATCTTAAGGCCTGTGCCGTGAATCTGGCCGGTTCCCGCATGTGCCGGTTGAACGACTGCCATCTCTGGTGGGCGGGCGAAAGGGCCGGTCTGACCAACCTCATTTCAGGGGTCAGCAATGCGGTTCCCCTCCGCGCCGCGATTCTGTTGGGAGGGAAGGACAATGAAATCGTCAACAGTTCCATCATCGGTAGTTCCGGATCCGGGTTGGCCATGCTGCCCGGGGGGCTTAACAATAGTGTGGTCAACTGTCTCTTCAGGGGTATCGATAATCCCGCCGGCGAATGGCCGGGGATTCTGGCGCAAGGCACCGCCCCGATCATTCGCAAGGTGTCGGTGATCAGCTTTGCGGGAGGCGCCATCGCGTGCAGCAATGTTCTGAATGCGAGAATTGAGTATAACGATCTGCATCATTCGGGTATGGGGCGCACGAACACCAGTTTGGTGAATCTGACCGGCGACGGGAAGGGAACGGTGCTGGCGTATAATTGGATTCATGACAACGGCTCCATCGGCGGAACCGGGATCCGAATGGAGGGGCCGGTGGAGAATTATGTCGTTCGCCAGAATGTCATTTGGGGACAGTCTGCGGCCGCGATCTTCCTGGCCGCGCCATCCCGCTACAATTATATTATGAATAATACCTGCGCCGCGAACGGGGCCGGAATGGATTCGGCGCCGTGCGGGGAGGCGGGTGTCTTCGGGGAAACACGCGTTATGAATAATATCCTCGCCGGCCCCGTTTGGCCGTCATGTGGCGGGGTTCCGCCCGGAACACTTCAGTGGAAGAATAATTACACGGGAAGGACGCCGGGGTTTGTGGATGAAACCAACCGGAATTTCAATTTAGCGGCCGGTTCGCCCTGCATCGACGCGGGGCGGGAGGAACCGGAATTTACGGATGAGTTCACCGGTAAACATCCGGATATCGGGGCTTATGAATTTGGCAGGGAACCCTTTGTTCCGGGGTGTCATGTCAATGAAAGCGCCAACGCGGTTGTGACCCCCGTTGTAAAGATAATTTTGGAGACTGAAACGGACAGCGCAGAAATCAGATACACGTTGGACGGACGGGTTCCCGATCAGACCTCTCCGGTTTATACAGGGGCCCTATCGGTGGCCTTCGGCGCGACGGTCAGGGCGAAGGCGTTTCGCGGGGGCATGGAGGAGAGCGGGGCGTCCGGGGTTCAGTTGCGGCGGATGGAGTAGGGGCGGGATGACTCCGTCAGTTTGAAAGGGTGGGGTGCGTTGTGCGAGTGTGTGTCCTGGGCAGTGGAAGTGGTGGCAATTGCACCTACGTGGCATCCCGTCAGACCGGCATCCTGATCGATGCGGGTCTGAGCGGGCGGGCCACCGGTTTGCGTTTGGCGGAAGTGGGCGTGTCGATGGATTCAATTCAGGCCATCTGTGTCACGCATGAACATTCGGATCACACGGCAGGCCTGTCTGTATTGCACCGGGGCGGGCGGGTGAAACTCTACGCGAACAGCGGAACGCTCTCCGGCCTCGATGCCAAGTTGGTGGACAAGAAACTCCAGTGGAATGTCTTTTCCACGGGATCCGCATTTCAGATAGGCGATCTGACGCTCAATCCCTTTACCGTTCCTCATGATGCGTATGATCCGGTCGGATTTGTGATCGCTCAAGGGGGGATCCATGTCGGCGTCGTGACCGACATGGGCATGGTGACGGGCCTTATTCGCGAGAGATTGCGTGTCTGTAATGCCTTGGTGATTGAGTCGAATCATGACGAGCAAATGCTCAAGACGGCAGACAGGCCCTGGTATCTCAAGCAGCGTATCATCGGGCGGCAGGGTCATTTGTCCAACCAGCATGCCGCCGAACTGGTTGCGGAAATCGCGGGGCCACACCTGAAGTCCGTTATTCTGGCCCATTTGAGCGGAGACTGTAATCGTCCTGACCTTGCCCAAAAGACTGTCTCGGAGGCCCTTTCCAAAGCGGGTTATTCTCACATCAAGGTCGTGATCGCCCCGCCAGACCGGGTGAGCGAGGTGTGGGAGGAGTGAAAATGGACGCCCCGGCATTTTTCCGGATGCACGCCATCTTCCGCGATGACCCCGGGGTAAGGGGTTCCAGTTCCGGAACCCGGATGGCGCAGTCGCCGATGGCGTAGGGGCAACGGGTACGGAATCGGCAGCCGGAAGGGGGATTGGCGGAGGAGGGAACCTCGCCCTGCAACATGATTCGCGTGCGACGTTCTCCGAATGGAACAGGGATCGCGGATACCAAAGCGCGCGTGTAGGGGTGGGCCGGGGCGTCCAGTACCTCGTTGGCGGGCCCCGTCTCGACGATCACGCCCAGATACATGACGACCACGCGTGAGGCGATGTGACGGATGACGCCAAGATCATGCGAAATGAACAGGTAAGCCAGGTTGTGAGAGGCGCGCAGGTCTATCAGCAAATTCAGTACTTGCGCGCGAACCGACACATCCAGCGCACTCACGGCTTCGTCGCAAATCACCAGTTCAGGTTTGACCGCTATCGCGCGGGCGATGCTGATCCGCTGCCGCTGTCCGCCTGAAAATTCATGGGGATAGCGGTGCAGCGCACTGGATTCCATTCCGACTTCCTTCAGCAGGCGGCGGGCATGGCTGGCGCCATCGCGGGATGTGATCAAACCCTGCTGAAGAAGGCCTTCGGTAACAATTTCCTCCACGGTCATACGGGGATTCAGCGACGAATAGGGATCCTGGAAGATCATCTGGATGCGTCGGCGCAGGGGGAGGCACTCGCGGTGCCGGATCGGCCACAAGGGGATTCCTTCAAGAAGAATGTCACCGGCTTGTCTTGTTTCAAGGCCCACGACGGTCCGGCCAAGCGTGGTTTTTCCGCAACCGGATTCGCCGACCAGGCCGACCGTTTCGCCACAGGCGACAGTGAGAGAGACTCCATCCACGGCGCGTACATGACCGATGGTTTTGGAAAATACTCCCCTTCTGATCGGGAACCAGGTCTTGATATTGTTCAGTTGGAGGAGAGGAGGCATGGTTATGATTAGTCTTTAGTTTTTAGATCTGAGATTTCTGAAAGGAAGCAGGCGGAACGGTGGCCGGGGGAAATGTCGAAAAGGGAAGGGAGTTCCCGGCGGCACCGGTCGAAGACATGAGGGCAGCGGTCTGCGAAACGGCACCCGGACGGATAGGCGAGCGGAGAGGGCACCTGGCCTTCAATCGAGGTAAGCCGGTCGGCGCACGTTGTCAAACTGAGAACCGAGTCCAGCAAGGCGCGTGTGTAGGGATGCGCCGGCTGATTGAAGAGGTCCTCGCGCGGGCCTTCCTCCACAATGCGGGCGGCGTACATCACGAGAACACGGTCGCACATCTCCCATACGACGCCCAGATCGTGGGTGATCAGGAGCAGGGAGGTGTTCTTGCTTTTCATCTCCCGCAATCGTTCCAAAACCTGGGCCTGGATGGTTACGTCCAGCGCCGTGGTGGGTTCATCGGCAATGATCAAAGCAGGATCCAGCATGAGCGCCATGGCAATCATGACCCGTTGCAGCATACCCCCCGAAAGTTGGAAGGGATAGGCTCTCATACAGTCAACCGGGTCGGGGATCCCCACACGTTTCAGCCACTCGATCCCGGTCTCGCCGGCTCTCTTTTCATCCAGGTCAGAGTGGAGTTTCAGGGTTTCCGTCAGTTGAGCGCCGATCCTGTGGAGTGGCGAGAGGGCTGACATGGGTTCCTGGAAGATGACGCTGATTCGGCGACCCCGGATTTTTTGCAATTCAGAAACGGGTATCCGGAGCAGATCCCGGCCTTCGAAGATGACTTTGCCGGAGAGGATATGGCCCGGCGGCATGGGAATCAGTCGCAACAGTCCGAGGGCGGTCACGGATTTTCCGCACCCCGATTCGCCTACCAGTCCGACGACTTCTCCCGTATCAATGGAAAACGATACATCATCCACGGCCGTGAGGGGGCCCTCCTCGGTGTGAAAGACGATGCTCAGATTATGAATATCTAATAATGTCTGCATGGTATTCGGGAATCCAGAATTCAGAAGTCAGAATCCAGAATAACATTCTGCCTTCTGAATCCTGTCTCCTGACTTCATTTTCTTTCTCACTCAAATTTCGTCGCCGGTCGGGGATCGTAGGCATTCCGGATGCCCTCGCCCACGAACACTCCCAATAGCATGACGCAGAAAAGGGCGAGCGACGGATAGAGGATCAGCCACCAGGCCCACCGGAACTGCTGGGCCTGGGCAAGAAGCTCTCCCCAACTTGCGGTGGGGGGCGGCAGACCGAACCCGAGGTAATCCAGCGCGGCGAGCGAGCCGATGGCGCCCACCAGATAAAAGGGGAAGAACGTGATGAGCGGAACCAAGGCATTGGGCAGGATGTGCCGGAAGATGATGGTTCGGTGTGGCAGGCCGAGGACGCGCGCCGATTCCACAAAGGGAAGATGGCGCAGCCTGAGGAATTCAGACCGGACGTAATAGGAGATGCCGATCCAGTTGAAGATGGAATAACAGAAAAGGAGCATCACAAATCCACGTCCGTAAACCGCGCCCAGCAGGATCATGACGTAGAGGAAGGGGATGGCGCTCCAGATTTCGGTAAAACGCTGGCCGACGATGTCCACGGCCTTGCCGAAGTAGCCCTGAACCGCGCCCAGCAGGATTCCGAGCATCATGGTCACCGCCACCAGGAGAAATCCGAATGTCATGGAGGTTCGCAACCCGTAAAGGAGGCGGGCGAGCACATCGCGCCCGGCACTGTCAATTCCAAGCCAGTGCCCGGCCGTGGGTCTGAATGGCCATCGAACTTCCACGGGCGTGGCTCGGATCGTATAAGGGGTGCCATTGATGATCAGGGATTGATCTTCGCATGCTCCCTTCAGCCGGGCCGACGCCAGTGCCGTGAGGGTGGAACGCGATTCCCCGGACAGGGTGTCCCACGGGGGGAATGTTGAGGCCACGACCCTGAGCGTTTTGTCCAGATTCACGGAACCCCGTTTCACCGTTGAGGCTTCAGGGCATTCGCGCAATAATAATCTGAGCGAGGTGGGCGGTTCAGTCCTGGGGGTGAATTCCGACAGAGAGAGTTCCGCCTCGAGCGTGGCGGAGGATCGGGATGTGATGCGCCTCTGAATGGGGGGGGCGGGCTCATTGCGCCAACGTAACTCCAAGGCGTGGTGAACGGGCTCTGAGATGATCCAGAAGTTCGTGAAGGCGAGTCCGGTAAAATCGGACGAGATTCCGGGAAAGAAGAAGTCAGCGCCTGTGGCCCGCTTTACGGAGAGATCCCGCCCGAGGGTCAGAGTGGCAATGTGGGGATTCGGGGTAAATTCAAGTGTCACCGCCTCCCGGAGTCGAATGGAATCAGGATCAGTGGTCTCAAGAGGACCGTACGGAACAAGCGGAAAGACCATGAGGTTCCGGCGATCAGCCTGGAAAGAGGGGGATTGGGCAATGAGCTTGTAATCGGCGCGGGTATCCCTGCCATTATGAAGGAAGGTGTCCTCGGGATGGTATGTTAAGACGGGAAAATAGAAGCGTCCTTCAAATCGCACAAACAACGGGGTGTTACTGCAAATCAGTTCTGAGCCCAGACTGAGGGTGTAAAGGGCGATCAGGATCCATAATGACCACCATGCCCGTCGCATCTGGCGGAATCGTCGCCATCGTTTCAGGGTTGCCGGATTGTGTTCAAATGCCCAATGCATGCCTGGATTGTGTCCTGATAAACAATGTTTTGCGCATTGTAGAGGGCGTTATCTGGAAAAGAAAGCGCGGAAAAAAATGCACGTTGCCCCTCGTTTTGGGTTTGACTTGATGAGGATCAATCGGCGAGACTACGGGTTAAGTTTAGAGATTTACTGTTCGTTTACCATAACGCGGGAGGTTCATGATATGAATTCGTGGATTAAATTAGTCGGGATTTGTTTGTCGATTCCTTTATTGGCGGCCTCGAAGTCCAACGGGCAAGGTCCCGTGGGTGACTATGCGGGCACTCCTCATGAAGGCCCCTGGTTGCTGTCCGCCCGTTTAGGCGGCGAGTTTTCGGACAATCGTGACGGGGTGAAGGCGAAGAAGACCAGCAACCTCGACCTGTTTGTTGAGCCGCGTGCGGATTATCGTTTACGTGATGGTGAGCGAACCGTGCTGGATTTGGCAGTTCTTCCCATGTTGAAGTGGCACAGCAATCCCCGTGAAAACTCGACGGGTTCTCCGCAGAATGATACCGAGTTGTTCGGAACAGCCGCCATGGAGTTGATGCATCAGTTGACTCCTCGAGTGCAGTTGAATTTTTCAGACGCGCTGACCTACAATGATGATCCCGAAATCAGCAACGGCGGAGGCAGTGTGCGCCGAAGTGATAATCATGTCTGGAACAATGCCCAGGGAGGAGTGACTGTGGGGCTGACCGAGACCGTCTCGTCGGGCGTTGAGGGTGGCTATTCGGTGAAGCGCTATTCCGACTCCATCGTGGCGAAGGAAGAAGATGAGGACATTCTCAATTGCAAGGTATACGTGAAGTCAAAATTGGGCTCCGGCTACAATCTTTTCGGATATGTTGGCGGGTATGATTTCAAAAACAAGTCCGAGATTCATAACCGCGGGTCGAAGGTTATCGATGGCGGGGCTGGGATCGAGAAGATTTTCAATCCTGACGTGACGGGAAAGATCACCGCGGGTTATCAGCACGCTGAGTACGCAGATTCCTCCCTGAGTAATATCGACACCCCGAATGGCAGCGCGGAATTGACCTTGCGCGCCGCCTCAGAGACCCGTTTCCGAATTGGAGGCAGTTACGGTTTGTATGCGCCCTATGTTCGTCCTTATTCCATTCAGACGCAGACGGCGGTTAGCGGCGCCATTGATCATGATGTCCTGCCGAACCGTCTCACCGTATCCCTGAACGGCCAGTGCAGTCGTGGACGGTACGAGAGCGAGGGCGCGTCTTATCCGGGCGGAAATGACGATATGTTCTCCGTGGGTTTGAATGCGGCCTATCGTGTCGATAGAACCTGGTCGCTTAACGCCGGATATTCGTATGAGAATTGGGATTCGGATGTGCGCGAGTCATTTGACAGAAACCTGGTCAATTTCAGCGTTAAAGCCGAGATGTAACAACCACCGCTCTCCCTGGGCGTGTGTGCCCCCTTGACTGTGGGGAGACTTGAAGTGAATGTCTGCCGGTGAGGCTCCCCTGAGCCTCACCCGTTTTTTGGAGAGATAGCACAATGGCCGAGAGTCCTCGAGAAGAAGCCCATTTCATGGATTATTGGCGGATGGTGAAATCACGCATCGAAGTGGTGATTGCCGTATTCCTATTTGTGGTCACCGCCGGTATTGTGATCACGTTGACCCTGCCCAAGGAATACGTGGCGTCGACACGCATCAAGGTGCATCAGAATAACCCGAGTGTGACGCCCTTTTATACCGCCTCCCAGCAGCAACAGATTATGTCTGTCTATGATATGTATTTTCTGCGCACGGAATTCGAAGTCATCCAGTCCCGTCCCATTCTTTATGAAGTCATTCGCAACCTGAGGTTACAGGAACAGTTCGGACGGATGTATTCCAACGACGGCGCCCCGCTCTCGCTACCGGAGACCTATCGGATCCTCACGGACAGCATGAAGGTGCAGCAATACCGGGATACGAACCTGATTGAAGTCAGGATCTTCAGGGGAACCCGTCGGAGCAACAAGGAAACCGCCTGCCGGGATTCGGCCCGTATCGCCAATGAAATTGCCTCGGTCTACCGGGATTATCGCATGAAACAGACCCGCGAGGTGTCAGAGCAGGGGGTCACCGCGCTGAAGGATGCCTACAAGACGCAGCAACGAAAAGTGGAGGAAGCGGAACAGAAACTTGAGGAAATCCGGAAAGACTTGAATGTCAACGTGTTCGCCAGCACCCAGTCGGGCGGTTCGGTGGCCTCCCTGGACAATTCCAAACTCGAACGCCTGGAGTTGAATCGCATCATGGCGCGCAAGGAGATGTTGGATCGGGATACCCGTGTGAAGCAGATGGAGAATCTGCGCGGTTCCGATCTCCTCTATTCCTCCTCCTATGTCATACAGGATCCGACCTTGACGACGCTGCGTCAGCAGTTGACAGAGGCAGAGACAACGCTCAAGCGTAAGCAGGAGATGTTTGGTGAACGTCATCCGGATGTCATCGGGGCCGACTCCGTGGTGACCGACCTCAAGAGGAAAATTGAGGATACCTTGAAGGGACAGATTCTCGGGCTCCGCACCAGCCTGGAGATTGCCAAACGTGATTTTGAGGCGGCCGATAAGGATCTTGAAGAGGCCAAGAAGAGCGACATCAACGCGCATGGCGCGCGATATCTGCCGTTTGCCAAAGCCGAGAGCGAAGTGGCGCGACAGCGGCAGATGCGGGACACGCTGGAGACCAAACTTCTCCAGGAAAATATCGGCATCGATCTGCCGCGTACGCCGGTGGAAGTGGTGGATCCAGCCGAAGTTCCGGATGAGTCGGAACCGGTCAGTCCGAAGATTCTTCTGAATGTGATTCTGAGCATTGTCATGGGATTGGCCTGCGGGATCGGGCTTGTCTTTTTCATCGAGTATGTCGATACGTCGGTTAAAACGGTTGAGGATATCGAGAAATTCATCGGTTCAACCATCATCGGAATCATCCCCCAGAAGGTTCGCCCGCTCCCTGAGGAAGGAGCAGAAAGTCCGCATGCCGAGGCCTATCGCGTGTTGCGAATGAATATGGAACTTTCCAAAAAATTGGGCGGTGGGAATACTCTGTGTTTGACCAGTGGCGGCGCGGGCGAGGGGAAATCTTTGACCTTGTTCAATCTGGCCAACATCTGCGCCCAGGCGGGAAAGAAGGTTCTGGTCATTGACTCCGATATGAGACGTCCAACCCAGCATAAGATGTTCAAGGTATCGAATCGCCTTGGACTCGCCGATGTGCTTCTGGAGAAGGCCATGATCGATCAGGTAATCATGCCGTCGGTCTTGTCTACCATTGACTTCGTTCCAAGCGGCAAGTTGCCGTCCTCGTCGCACGGGGCGCTCAATGCCCAGAAACTGCGGGCTATCATTGATCACGTTAAAGGAAAATACGACTATGTTTTCTTTGACTCGCCGCCGATCATGGGTGTGAGCGATGCCGCCATCCTGTGTAGCGAGGTGGATGGCGTTCTCCTTGTGATCCAGCACCGCACCTATCCGCGCGCCGTGTCCGGGCGTGCCAAAATGATGGTCGATAATGCCGGCGGGAACCTGATCGGGGTCGTGCTCAACAACCTCAACGTAACCCGGGATTACTACTACTACTATAATTCCTACTATAATTATTCTTATGGCACATCTCGGGATCGGCGCCAGGAGAAGAAGGAAAAGGCGATGGATGAGGCGGCGGCAAAATCGAAGGGAAATCAGGTGGCCGGCGCGTGATGACGACAAAACGAGGATTATCGGCGATATGCTTTCCTGTCGCCGCACTGTTTCTGGCGGGTTGTGTTTCAGGGCCCACGCCTGCCGCTGAGGTCAGGCCCTACCGTCCCCAGCATCCTGCGGTTGCCGGGCCGGTTCGCAGTGTGTTGCGAGACGCGACGGCGGTACCCCGACAAGAGTCCGTCCCCGTCGTTACGGTGGCATCAGCGACCAATGTTGTGGCGGAGTTGACGTTTGATAAAACGGGTCGCGTCCTGCGGAAGGGGGATCGCGTTCAGGTAACCATCTATGCCCCTCCGGAGCCTTTTAGTAGTCCCAATGTGGTGGATGAGGATGGACGGATCAATTTTCCCCTGATTGGCCCCATTGTTGTCGCCGGAAAGTCCTGCGGCGAGGCACAGCGGTTTGTGGAAAAGGCCTACATTGATCAGAAAATCTATAAGACGATAACCGTGATCATTGTGCCGCCCGAAAGCGAATATGCCGTGACAGGCGAGGTCATCCGTCCCGGCCCCTATCCCTTGACTCGTGACCTGACATTGTTGCAGGCCCTGGCCCGCTCCGGGCGCTATACGGAGTTTGCCGATAAGACCAAAGTCTATCTGACCCGAAATAACGACCGGGTTGAGATCAAGTTGGAGGACATTCGTCAGGGTAAACGTCGCGATATTGTAATTATCCCGGGTGACGTGATCGAGGTGCCTCGTTCCCCCTGGTGAGAAGAGGTGTCGAAAGACTGTCGAAAGGCTTGACGGAAAAGTTCAGTTGATAGACAATAGGCCAAACGTTTTGTCAGGTTTTGAATGGGTGATGAAGGTTTCAAAATAGGAGGCGTGAAAATGAAAAAGTTTATTTCGGGAATGATTCTGGCGGGGTTGGTCGTGATTCCAGTATTGAGTCGGGCTGCGGATGCCCCGCCTCCGTCCGTCTCGGAGCAAGTCACGAAATCCGTGGCCGAAGCGGAGGCCGCCTACCAGAAGGGTTTGGCGTTAAAGACAACGGCACAACAGGCGTCGGATCAGGCGGCGGCGAATTTGGATAAGGCGCAGACGGATCTGAAACTTGCCCAGGCCTCCGGTGACAAGGATAAGATTAAGGCGGCTCACGCGGCGCTGGTGAAGGCTCAGGCGCTCGTGAGAGAAAAGACTCGTGAATTCGACAAGGTGAATGGGCTGGTGGCTCGATTGAGAAGCATTCTGGACAAAGCCAAGGAGGCCGCGTTGGCCGTTGCTGCGGCGAAAAATCCAGCGGAGGCTCGCGAGGCTTTAAAGACCCTTAATGGACTTGCTCGCAGCACGACAGGCGTTCTGGCCAGTATTGGGGAAGTCATGAAGCCGCATCCGCGTGTTGAGATTATCGGTGTGACGGTTCCTGCAACCACGGTAAGCACCACGTTGCCCAAGTTATCCCCGACACCAGTGGGTCTCCGCCTTTAATATGGGTTGTTGCTGACGTGAACTTGGCCCCTTCCGTATGGAGGGGGCTTTTTTATTGAGTCCCATGAAAGTGTACGACCGCGTGAGTCTTGATCAGTGGTTTCTGGCGTCCATGGGGTCTGTACTCCTTGTCCTTTCTGGAATCGGCATGGTTCATGGCACAAGGGCCGCCCTGGCCGCCCGAATGTCCTGCCTTGCCCAGTCAAGTTATCCTTCACTTCCGCTAGATCGGATTCTGTCATCGTGCCAAAGGGCATATTCGCTCTATCCCTGGAATTATTATTTCAGTATTTTTTCCGCTGAGGCCGCCTACTATCAGTCCGATGCGGTCTATGGCGAGGCTCGCACCGAGCGATTACGACTCGCCCGGCTATGGTGTGACCGGGGATTGATCCAGAACCCTTACAAAAGCCAGTTGAGGCGCCTGAAAACACGGTTTCTGTGGGAGGACTCTCCTGCGCAGGCAATCGCCTATTGGGCGTCTCATACGGAGTGGCAGTTTTGGGATCCCTATAATCATGCCACGCTTTCCGAATTGTACGCCCGTAATGGGGATAACAACAAGGCTGAGCAGGAACTGAAATGGGTTGAAGGGGATGCGTTGTATGAGCAGACCCGCAAAACGGTGGCGGATGAACGGAAGAGTTGGGAGAACATCCTGAGGGGAAAGCCGGAGGAATGGGGCGAATGACGGGACTCGAACCCGCGACATTCAGAATCACAATCTGACGCTCTAACCAACTGAGCTACATTCGCCATAGCAATGCAGGCGCGAATCATCCACAGCCGGGGGGCGTGAATCAAGTAAAAACAGATGCGAACTTTATCCATAGAATTGTCGAGTGATGTCGGCTCGCTCGCCTCGGTTGAGGAGGGCCGTCTATTATTCCAGAAAGAATGGCCCGCAGAAACCCGTCAGCGCCGCCCCGTCTTCGCCGATCTTCTGGCCCTGGTGGAATCGGGGACAATTGAACTTTCGCGAGTTCACCGGCTGGCGGTGGGGGTCGGTCCGGGTGCCTTCTCGGGTTTGCGGTTGGCCGTTTCCCTCGTCAATGCCCTGGCTTTGCCGGACGATAAGCCGGTGACGGCAGTTTCCAGTGCGCGGGCGTTGGCGAGGTCGATCTTGAAGGAAACCGGGGCCTCTCAGGTGGTCGTATTGGGCGATGCCCGCCGCCAGGAAGTATGGGCTGGTGCATTCGGGGTGGTGGACGGTATGGTGGAGATGTTGCACAAGGAGTGGGTGGTAACGCCTGTGACTGATCTGCCCCCTTCATTGGCCCTGCCGGGAAGCGTGTGGGTTAGTGCGGATTGGAAGCGTATAGGGGTGGTTTTGGCAGCCCACTGCCCTCAGAGCGTGCAACTGATTCAGGAGGCCAGGGTGCCTGATGCAGCGATGGTGGCGGGGCTGGTGGAGGATCTGGTGGGACTCGGACGCAGGGGGGAGCCACGGGTGCCGATTTATGTTCATCCTGCGGTGTCGATTGCGCCGCGATTCTAGAAAGAGGAGACGATCATGACATTGAAGGTTAACGGGCAGAAGATTCCCGACAAGGCCATTCTGGCGGAGTTGAAGCGGCTGATGGAGTTTTACGGGCAGCACATGCCGCGTGAGGAACTGGGGCGGCATGTGACCGAGCTGGTGGAGCGGGCTCGGGAGCATGCCATCGGGACGCAGTTGCTGGTGGAGGAGGTCAAACGGCGCCACATTGAGGTGAGCGATACCGACGTGGCAGGAGCCCTGGGTGACATGATCAAGCGCGTGGGGGGCGAGGATAAACTGACTGAAATGCTGGTGAAGCAGGGACTGACCCATGAGCAGTTCCTCTCCAGCATCCGAGTTGGTAAACAACTGGATAACCTGGTAGCCCGCATCACTTCCACGGCTCCGGAGTGTACCGAGGAGGATCTCCAGAACTATTTCGAGGATCATCCCGAGCGGTATCTGGCGGCGGATCGCGCACAAGTCCGGCACATTCTGATGACCTCGGCCTCGGAAGCCGAATCCGACCAGGCGACCGTCCGTGCCACGCTCCTGGGCTTCAAGCAGAAGGTTCTGGAGGGTGAGGAATTTTCAGACTTGGCGGCCGCGCACTCCGAATGCCCGAGCGGGAAGGAAGCGGGTGGCGGTCTCGGTTGGGTGGCGCGCGGCACCACGGTTCCGGAATTTGACCAGGCCGTTTTTGACGATCTGGAGATCGGCGAGATCAGTGACCCCGTCCGAACCTCGTTGGGATTTCACATGATCGAGTTGCAGGAAAAGGAAATTGGCGATCCGCTTCCCTTCGAGGAAGTGAAGGAGAGCATCCGTGACCTGTTGACTCACGAGCGGAAAGGCAAGGCACTCTCCGAGTTTGTGGCAAGACTCCGGGAGAAGGCAACCATCGAGGACAGCGGCGATACGGATGCCAAGCAATGGGAGGGGATATTTGATTCGTTCCT
>JBAWZH010000052.1:0-14650 GCA_037143135.1 bacterium | reverse complement strand
GAGAATGTGCGGGTGTTCCCGGCAAAGAAGGGGTTGCTCTGCGTTTCCCGGTCCATCGGGTCGGACAATCGCGAACGGCCCACGCCGTCACCGTCCCAAGGCGCTCTGCAACCGTTCGGCGGCGCGACCGATGGACATTTGCTCTATCTGGAATTGCCCTGACGACAACGCCGGCGATCAGGTGACCCGTTCGAAACGACACGGTGCGGCCGGGTCATCGGGGTTGAACAGCCAGGCAACCAGGCGCCGGTTCTCGATGACCGGCCGCAGGTTCCAACTCAACTCCGAAAAATCCGCGGTGCCGCCGTCGGCGCTGACCAGGCCGTCCGGCCGGGGTGTCAGGGGTAACGTCACCTCGCGGAACTGAAGTCGCAGATCACCGGTCACCACGATCTCGCCGTAGGCCGGATGGACATAGCGCCCGGCCACATCGGTGGCGGGCCACGGGGCGGCCGGTTCCGCGAGTCGGGCGGCGAGCCGCTTTTCGCCGGCGCGCCGCATCGCCCGCTTGGATTCGAGGAACCGGTCGGCCCACGGGGCCGGTTCCCAGCCGGCCGCCCGATCCAGCATCGACCACGCGAGCGCTTCGGCCGCGGGACTGGCCGTGCGCGTGGAGAGTGCGCAGGCCGCGGCTTTGCGTTGCGGCAGCGCCAACACGTGCGACGTGTAGCCGCGGAACCCGCCCGCCCACTGCAATGCCAGTTCGCCCCGATAAACCACCGTCCGCCCCGCCAGTGCCACGCACGGGGCGCACCACTCCTTGGTGCTCGATTCGCCAACCGCCAACCGCGGCTGCGTCACCTCACTCCACGCCTTCGCCGGTAATACGCCTTCGCCGCCCCGCGCCATCAGCCGAGCGACCTGCGCCAGTTCCGTGATCGAACCGCACACCGCGCTCGCCGGCGCGATGCCCTCAAAATCAAAATCCCCGGCCGGCACCGGTGGCGCGAAACCGTTCGGGCCGTAGCCGATGGCCCGATCCGCCGCAGCAAACTCAGTCAGACGCGTCAACGGGTTCACCCCGAGCGGGCAGAGCAAGTCGCGCATCGCCTGATGCCAGTCCGTTCCGGCGGCCTTGAACACTTCGCCCAGAATCGTGAAACCCAGGTTCTGGTAGTGGTGTCCGGCACGGAATCCCGGTCGGCAAGGCACGTGCGGCAATCGCCGCAATAACTCCGCCGGGTCCGAGGGCGCGCCGAACCACGTCCAGTCCCCGCTGATCAACCCCGTCCGGTGCAGCAGGCAGTCGGCGAGGGCGGCCCGCTCCGTGGCGGCAGGATCGGCGAACCGCACGCCTGGCGCGAGAGACGCTACCGTCTGATCCCACCCCAGTTTGCCGGCCGCAACCAACCGGGCGAGCGCGAGCGCGGTCAGCGGTTTGGAGATCGAGTACCAGCGCGACGGCGTGTCCACCGTCATCGGCAATCGCCGTTCCTGGTCGCGCCAGCCAACCGCGGCCGCGTGCGCCACCTCGCCCTGCACGACCGCCGCCGCCGCGACGCCCGGCACGCGATGGTCGTCCGCCACGCGCGTCATCAACTCCGTCACATCATTAAAGGGTTTGTTCATGGGAGGATTTTCACTGGCGCCGGGAGACCGGTGTGCGCCGATTCGTAGATCGCAAACACGACCGCCATGGTCTTGCGATTGTCGTTCCCGCCGGATAACGGCTCTGCGCCGGTCCTGCAACACTCGACAAAATGCGCCAACTGGTTCGCAAATGGATCCGCCGCCGGCAACCCCGTGCCATCGGACTCGACCGGCGTGAATCCGCCAAACTGGCCGGCGAAACCCGGAACCGCGGGCGGGGTGCGTTGGCGCGACGCGACGAGCGCGGGGCCCATTTGCGTCTCGCCCGGCGGCAGGGCATGGACGGCGCCGTCATCGCCGAAGATCATCAGGTTCTCGCTGTACGGCAGCCGGAACGCACTCCATGTGGCAAACAACTGCCCGACAGCCCCGTTGGCAAACTCCAGAGTCGCCACCGCGTAATCCTCCGCGCCATGACGGAACAGCGGACTGATCGTCCGGCAGGCCGCTGTCACGCGCACGACGTCGCCGATCAGGTACCGGACCAGATCCAGTTTATGGATCGCCACTGAAATAACGATACCGCCGCCGGCGCGCCGCGCGTCGAGGTACCAGTGATCGGGCGGCACGAACGCCGCCGCGTTTTGCATTGCATCGATGCGCACGGCCCGGACGGGGCCGAGTTCGCCGGCATCCAGAATACGTTTCAGACCGCGATAGGCCGGGTCGAAGCGCTGGCACTGGGCGACCATCAACGTGGTGCCGGCCGCCTGCGCCGCCGCAATCATCGCGTCGCATTCCGCCAGCGAACAGGCCATCGGCTTCTCGACCAGCACATGCTTGCCGGCCGCACAACAGCGCCGCGCCAGTTCCGCGTGCGTGTCATGCGGCGTGCAGATCACCACGCCCTCGATATCGGGCGCGGCCAGCAACTCTGCCGGGTCGGCGTACGAGCGGGCAATGTTGAAGCGCGCGGACTGCCGCTGCCGGTTGGCCTCGTGTGGCGAGGCGATGGCCACGAACTGTGCCCACTGCGGAACGTGCGGCGCCGCCTTCAAATGCGCCCCGGCAATGTTTCCACTGCCGATCAGTCCCAACCGGAGCGCGTTCATGTGTAGGGCAACTCCGGTTGCCTGCCTGCCGCCACGCCGCGCAGGATCTCAAACGCCTCCGTCGCCGCCTCGTTGCCGGCCGTGATCGTCCGGTCAATGTCCCCGACCGTGTGCGCCAGGGAGATGAACCAGCAGTGACCGGTCATGTAGAACCCGCGCCGCTGCATGGCGGCGCACCATTCGGTCATGACCTTTCCGGCGTACTCCTTCGGCAACGGCCGCCGCGGGTCGTCCGCCGTTGTCTGCGCCAACTCCGGCATCGCCGGCCATCCGCGCACACGCAACGGATAGCCGCGCGTCACGAAGACGTCGTTCAGGCCGTCCATGAGCCGGGTTCCGAGCCGGGCAATGTGCCCGATTCCGTCGCGTTCGCGCAGGACACGTAACACGGTCCGCGCGGCGGCGACGCTCAACAGGTCGCCGTGGAACGTCGCTCCGATGAAGGTGTCGGAGCGAGGTTCGAGGATCGCGCGTTTGCCGACCAGCACCGAACCGGGATATCCGTTGCACATCGCCTTGCCGAACGTCGCGAGATCCGGCCTGATGCCGAACACCTCCTGTGCGCCGCCGAGGGCGAACCGGAAACCGGTCTTCACCTCGTCGAGGATGAACACCGCGCCATGTTCATCACAGAGTTGCCGCACTCCGGGGAAATACTCCGGCGAGGGGCCGTCTCCCTGGAATGATTCGATGATCACGGCCGCCACCTGGCCGGCGTGTTTCTCCAGCATGGCCTTCAGCGCCGCCAGGTTGTTGTACGGCACGGCCTGGATCAGATCCCGTTCGTACCGGGGACTGCCCGGATCCTCGGGGAAACACCAGTCAAACCACCCGTGGTAACCGCAGCGGATCACCTTCTCGCGTTTGGTGTGGACCCGCGCGCAGCGGATGGCCGCCGTTGTGGTGGACGAGCCGCCGACGAGGTTGATGACCATCTCCGCACACGGAATCGTCCGGCAGAGTTCCTCGTCGAACTCGACCACGGCGGGATGTTCCAGGCTGAAGATCGTCCCTTCCTCCATCTGTTGGCGCACGGCGGCGTTCACGTCGGGGTCGCAGTGGCCGAGAATGATCGGCCCATACCCGAGCAGGTAATCGAGGTGCCGATGACCGTCCACGTCCCAGAAGTACGCACCCTTGGCGCGTGTGATAAAGGCCGGTCCGCCGCGAAGCGTGTACTTGCCGGTGCGCCGATGCGCCTGGCCGCCGCCGGCCAGGACTCGCAGGGAGCGTTCCCACCAACGGCGGGATTCACGATTCAACTCATCGGATGGAATAGGATCATTCATCATCGTAATAGACACCACCTTGGTCTATATCCATATGCGGGGAGTGTCACACACGGCGGCGGAACAGGCAAGATTACAAAAATGCTTTCTGCTCCTGGGAATTGATCAAGGGGAAACGCTTCCCCGCCCCCGGTGAGGGCGATCCGGCCCGCGGGACTCCAGACTGTGAAATCCTATGCCATGAGGGTCATAACCACCATGGCGATACTTATGGATGCCGTGATGATTGCGCCGGACCAGGCGATGATGTTGAACCATCTCCCGTTGGTATAGGCGCCCATGATGCTTTTGTCACTGGTGATTCGCAGCATGAAGAAGATGACCACCGGCAACAGGATTCCATTGATGACCTGGGAGAAGAGCATGATGGGCACCAGCATCCTGTTACTCGCGACCAGCGCCACGACCGCTCCCGCAAAGAGGACCACGGTGTAGAGGGAATAGTAATGGGGCGCCTCGGTGAATTTCCGATCAACCCCGCGCTCCCAGCCCATCGCTTCGCAGATACTGGTGGCCGTTGAGATGGGGAGAATGGCGGCCCCGAAGAGGGAGGCGCTCATCAGGCCGAAAGCGAACAGACCCGCGCAGTAATTCCCGGCCGCAGGTTGCAGGGCTTTCGCCGCATCGCCGGCGGTCTCGATCGTGATGCCCGCCCGGTGCAGCGTGGCCGCACAGGCCAGCACGATGAAATAACAAACGATCGTAACAACGATGGCGCCTGCGATGGTGTCCCACCGTGAATACCGGTAATGCTTCAGGGGGATGCCTTTTTCCACGACGCTCGCCTGCTGGTAAAATTGCATCCAAGGCGCGATGGTGGTGCCCACGATGCCGACGATCATGTAGAACGACCCACCGGTCCAGTCGTTGGTTGGCACAACGCTCTGATAGGCCGCAACCTTCCAATCCGGATGCGCCAGGAAACCCGAAATCAGGTAGGCCACATAGAAGACACAGGCGACAAAGAAAACCCGTTCAATGGTCCGGTAGGAACCCTTGACGACCATATGCCAGAGGAGGAAAGCCCCGATCGGCACCGCCCACATGCGGTGTAAGCCAAAGATTTCCGCGCTGGCCGCAAGTCCGGCGAAGTCGGCGATCACGTTTCCGAGATTGGTGAAAAAAAGCGCCAGCATGAGGTAGAACGACACGCCCAATCCGAATCGTTCCCGGATCAGGGCCGAGAGTCCTTTTCCGGTCACCACACCCATCCGGCTGCACATTTCCTGAACCAAGACCAGCAGCAGACAGGTGGGGAAGAGAACCCAGAGCAGGGAGTAACCGAAGGTGGCGCCCGCCACGGAGTAGGTCGCAATTCCGCCGGCATCGTTGTCCACATTGGCGGTGATGATACCCGGTCCCACGACCATGGCGAACAGGGCGAGATGCGCTTTCCAGTTTTTCCACCGTGTTGTCACGTTCACATCAATCCTTCACATAATCGGCCAGTTGTGAGAGCACGCTGTCGTAGCGGACAATGCCTTGAAAGACGCCGCCGGCATCCACAATCGGAATGGCCTGAAATCCGAACTTGGCAAAGTCCCGGGCCACGTCCTTGATCCGGGTCTCCGGCGTCACATGAACCAGAACGTCGTTCATGATGCTTTGTAACGTCGTCTCAGGCGCCGCCCTGACGATTTCGCGCAGACTGATCACTCCCTTCAACACCCGTTTGTCGTCAACGATGTAGGCAAGATTGTACACCTTGACATCGTCCGACAAGTCCCGGAGTTTCTCCAGGATGGAGGAGGCGGTGTCCCCGAGTTTAGCCTCGATGCAGTTGGGATCCATCACACTGCCGACGCTTTCCTCCTTGTGGGCCAGCAGCGTTTTCATTTCGGCGGCGGCCTCATGCTCCATCTGGTTGATGAGGCCCTGGGCATCCGGCCCCAGATCGCGAAGCACTTCGGCGGCCTCATTGGGCGCCATTTCCTCCAGAATGTCGGCGGCCCGCCCCGGGTCGCCGTGGGAGACGAGTGTGCGTTGAAACTCGGGATTGATCTCTTCAAGAGTGTCGGCCGCCGTTTCAACAGAAAGGGAATTGAAGAGAACCTGGCGATCCTTGACACCCAATTGTTCCAGGATGTCGGCCAGTTCAGCCGGATGAATGTCCGCCAGTCGTTCGGACGCTTTGGAGACTCTGACTCCGCCCGGAACCCCGCCGGGGGATAGAACCTGGATATGGCGCCAGGTGACGAAACTGTCTTTCAGGGAATAGTCAAAAAGCCAATTGGCGAGAAAGGCGATTGGCCGCTCGAACCGGAGTCGGCGGAGAATGCCTCGCAGACCAACCTCAACATGACCGAAGATCAACTTATTTTCGGAGTAGATGAGATGGACATCGTTGACCCGTAGCACCTGGGCGCCTGACACATCCACGACCTGATCGTCGAGCACATCGCGGCGTGCCCAGAAGTCGGCGGTTGGGGTTGGCTCGGAGGGTCGGCTGAGAACGGTTTCCTTCAGCGTCATGGTTTTGACAGCGCTCCAGGACACGAGGGTGTGCTCGCCGCGATGGGTGATATCCAGGCTGATCGCGAGCGGGTAGGCGGTCTGCGTAGAGCCGCCGATGTCGTACAGTCGCCCAAAGGGGCGGGCCTCATCATCGTAGCGTACAGGTTGACCGAGCAGGTCGGAGAGGTTGTAAAAGGTAACCACCGGCATGGTACTATCGCCAGCGCCGTTAAGCCGCTGCGAAGTCGAACTCTCCACTGTTATTACGGTTTCAGTCATGCTGGTTTCCATGCCCGTTTGAATGGGGGACTGTGAAAGACGCCGATGCTAGGCGAGGGGTTGGTGAGGGACAAGTTTAAAATATCGAAGATAAACAAATGATCAACGGGTTATGGAATGGTCGGGGGGGATGAACGCGGCAGGCCTGTGAATCCGGCTTTCCTGTTGCAACGTGGCCAGCGTGCTCGAGCCGAAGGCGACCAGAAGAACGACGCTGATGAGCCGGAGGGTCTTTCCCGTCAGCGAGGCGCCGAAACCGAGCAACGTCCAGGCCAGCCAGAGCCCGCTGAATGCCGACGCCGCAAGACCGGCGCGGGTGGCGCAGTTGAGTCCATAGTGCCAGAAGAGCACCAGTCGCAACCAGGATGTCGTCGGCGCCTTTTGTCCGTCCTTGCGGGCCTGCGCGATGGCGAGGTTTCGCCGGATGTCCGGAGCGCTACCCCCGTAGCGTTCTGCGCGAAGCAGAACCTCGATGGCATCGTTCGGTTTGTCGGACAGGAGTAATGCCGTTCCCTGATTATAGAACAGGTCGGAATTTCGCACGCCGAGGTCGATCAGCTTCTGGAAGGCGCCTGCCGCCGCGAGAAACTCAGCCGGTTTATTTGCTGAACTCATTTCTGTGGCGGCCTCATTCCAGATAAAGGCGCGTTCCGCAGGCGTGGAGGCGTAACCGTGCGGCAGGGTCAGAAACAGGAACAGGACAACCAACGCGCCCCGGGCTCCTGTATTCTTCGGCGCGGATTTCAGATGGCGTTCGATCTCCGAAAGGGTCGATTCCAGATCAGAGGACTCAACGGGGGTGGAGGAAGAGGAGGTCTCGAAGGTCGCATTAAAGAGGTGTTGCATCTGGTCGGAAAAACGTTGCGCGAGACGGGCGGGGATACCCCGGGCAGACAATAAAGTTAGCGCCTCGGAAGGGGTCATGGAGTCGGTTCGAACCGAAAAACGATCCGAAAGATATCGACGGAGAACGCCGCAACGATCCGAAGAGGATCCCGATTTCAAGGCGGTTTTAGCGCGGGGAAAGGCCTGTCTTCGACGTTGCGCCTCCCTGAATGCCTGGCTGTGGCGACGGAAAAGGCGCCAGGATAAGGCGAGACAAAATATACAGGGACCGACCGCCGCCATCCCGATTAACCGGGCAGACGAGCCCAACAGAGGAGTCGGCTCGGCGCCGACTGAAGTCCACCGTATTCCGGCAGGGCGCATGATTGATTCATCCTCCCGGTGGAGGTTGATCGCCTCATTGGTTGACCCTCCAATCACTTGCGCCGCGGTGATTTCCTCAACATGCCTGACTTTCATCGGAATGGGAGCTGTTTTAACGGTTCGGTATTCGCGGGCTTTCACATCATAGAAGGATACCTCAATCGGGGGGAGTTCGAAGGAGCCGGCTTGCCGGGGGCGCAGGGTGTATGTATAGCGACACTGTGTGTCCTGTTTGGCGGTCTGGATGGTCTCATCATAGACCTCGAAGTGATCCATCAGGGTGTTCTGCAAATTGAGTTTGGGCGGTGTGATATTGCGCATCTGGATGGAACCCGACAGGGTCAACATCAACTTCAAGGGGTCTCCCACGTTACAGGTCTGGGTATCCAGAGCGGCCTCGACAACCAGATTGCTGCCGATGGCGCCGATGTAGGAGTCGGGTCGGTTTGTTTCCGGTGGGGGAATGACGCGGACAATGGCGGCGGAACCCACGGCGAAGACGGAGTCCCCGGTGGCCTCTCCCGCGCTGTTGATGGAGACGGGCACCTTGCCCTTGAATAGAACGGGCCCGAATGTATAGGAGCCTTCCGAGAGGGGCGAGAAGGGAAGTGTGAGTGCGTATTCCCAGTATTCTTTGCCATTTTCCCTTGCCCCTTGACGTTCCAGTTTGAAGCGGGCGGGAACTCCCTGAGGATTCATCATGGCGCTGAAGTCGAAGAGGTCGGCCTGAACGGTGTAGTTGTTGATCGTGAAGCCCGGTTGGTTCCTCTGGGTCAGACGGTCATTCAGCAGGCGCTGATAATCCGGCCCCTTGAGTCCGTCGATCTCCTTTGCGTTGAGGAATTCCGACTCGAGATGGGGCGGCTCGTTTGGAAATATCGGATCCGCATTGGCGAACGAGCCGGGAAGACGTCGGATCTTAACCGCCACGCGGATATCGAACGGTTCATCCACCAGCACGGTGTCACGCGACGCCGTGACCGACACGGAAACGGTCTCCTGCCGCGTCACGCCCGTTACGGTGACAGTCGGGCCTGTTGCCGTGAGGGTTTGTCCCGCCACGGTTGCGGTGATGGGCCCCATGGCCATCTCTCCTGCCGCCACCGGGGTAACCTTGTAGGTGAAAGTCCGGCCGGTGAAGCCCTCCTTTCGCATCGTGCCGTTGACAATGATGAGACTGTAATGGCTGGAGGACTGGCTTCCCAGTAACTGAGGGATCCCGTTCCTGATGGCCGACACGTCCGGCGCTTCAGGATTGTCGGCGCCGCCGACTTTAACTTGCAGGAGTAATGATTCGCCCAGGTAGATCTGATTCCGACTGACATTCACCTCAAGCGAGGGGGTGTCGGAGAGGGCGGCCAGCGGCGTGAAAACAAGGAGGGCAACGAATAAAAATGGACGGCATTGCATTGCCTTTACCAGTCTCTTTCTGCCGGTGACATGGGGATGGTGTCGTTTCGTTCCCGCTTTTCCTGCTCGTGCTCCTGTTCGCGCTGTTTCGCCTTTTCAAGCAGCTTTTTCAAGTCCTCCTGCGACATCTCGCCCTTTTTCGGTTCCTGTTTCGCGGCCTGCTGTTGGGGTTTCGGTTGCTCCTTGGGCGGCTGGTTCTGCTGATCCTTATTCTGATCCTTGTTTTGGTCTTTATTCTGTTCCTGTTGTTGCTGTTGATTTTGCTGGGGTTGTTTGTCTTTTGGCAGCAGCTTCTCGATTTCCCTGAGCACGTCGTAGGCGTGGCGTTGATGCATCAGGGCAGAGGTGAGATTCGTGGCGACGGCCTGTCCGGCGGCGGTTTGCGACGTTATGGCCTCTCCGGCCAGGGTTACGATCTTGGCCCGGTCTTCGGGGGACAGAACCTGCTCCGTGGCGTTCGTGCCTGACGCCTGATTGGTGGAAGTCTGTTCGACGGGGCGGCTGATTCCCTCTTTCGGGACGGTTTGTTCAAAGCGTTCCTTGAAGAGGCTGGTAAGACTGAGCGCCTCGGATTGTTGGGTTCCCACCGTCTTGCGCAGTTCGTCGGGGGCATTCTTCAGGTTTGGCTGGGTCAGGGAAATGACATTCGTCTGACGCTCGATATCCTCGCGGAGCAGTTGAGGATAGCCGGCGATGCCCTTCCAAAGGGTGTAAACGGAACCCTCCGCCTTCGAGGCCGACGAATAGGCGGATCGATCCAGATTTCGCAGCGCTGTGGCCGAGCCGAACATTTCGTCACGGATCGCCTCGGCGAAGGCATTGACCATGGCGATCTGTTGCTGGGCGTTCGTGTTGTTTCCGGAGGATTGAGTTTGAGACAGGGCCTGTAAGAGTTTGCCTTTGAGCGGGATCATCAGGTCGGCGGCCTGATCCTGGTCAGTGGCAAGCGATTCGAGTGATTCTATCAAAGTGGGCGTTGTGTTGGTGAAGGCGGACGGAATCTCGCGAATGAGTTTTCGTTGCTGCAGGAGCATGATGTCGGCAAGGGCGCCGGGTTGCGACTGACCGTGTTCCGCCATCAATCGGACAATTCTAGCCTGTTCATCGGCCTCGCCGCTCAGTCCCGCGACCACAGTGAGATTTTTTCGGCTGTCCGCGTCGTCCGGGTTTTGTCGCAGTGACTTCTGAAAGGCGGAGCCCGCCTGTTTGAGTGACTGGGCGCGGCGCTCGGCTTTTGCCGGGTCGGGCGGGGTGGCGGCATCCTGGGGAAGGGGCGCGGCTCCGGTGTTGAAGAGAGCCACGCCGAGATTATAGGCGGACGAGGCGCCGAGATCGCCTTCCACGCCAGTCAGGCCGCGAAATGTGTCGGCGGCCTCCTCCGATTTTCCCGCCTTGAGGAAGGCGCATCCCGCGTTGAACATATAGTCATCCCGCGTGGCGCTGGCGGCGGTCTTTGCGGCGGTTTGATAGGCGTTGGCCGCCTCCTCATACTTGCCAAGCAGGTAGAGTTTCTGCGCCAGGCGTGCCCCTTCGCGGCCGGGTGGCACAGTGGTGCTGTCGGCGTAGGAGGGAAGACCCCAGACCCCGGATCCCAGACCCCAGGCCAGCGCCAACATCACGAGCGCGGGGGGGCGGGGTGGGGGATGGGGGACGCCGGATTCTGACTTCTGTCTTCTGATGACGAGTTGTCCTCGGCTGAAGACGGTGATTGCGAGAAAGCAGAGGAAGGCGGGAAAGAGAAACCACTGGTACCGTTCGACGTAACGGCGCTGAACTGACTCCTCCAACTCACGCGCGGAAATGCGGCTCAGGTGATTCCGGTAAAGGTCGCCGAGTTTCACGTTTGCGAGACCGACAGGAACATAGGCGCCGCCCGTCTGTTCGGCGATATCACGGAGAACCTCATGGTTGAGTTTGGAGATTACATCATGCCCTTGGAAACTCATGACTTCCTTCCTGTTGACGGCGGAGGGAACCGCTGCGCCCTGGACGCTTCCGAACCCTACTGTGAAGATGGCAACGCCCTGTTCCTTTGCCTTGGTGGTCGCCTCGGCCACCTTCCCGGCGAGATCATCGCCGTCTGACACCAGGACGATGGCTTTGTGGGATCCCTCATCGCCCTGGAAATTCCGAAGGGTTTCGAGGATGGCGTCTCCAATGTCGGTTTCCCCGGCGGGGGCGGAGTCCACATCCGCGCCCTTCAAGGCCTGGGCGAGGAATCCATAGTCCGTCGTCAGGGGGCACAGCAGAATCGGTTTGCCCCGAAAGGCGAGCAACCCGACGCGGTCGCCCCGGAGTTGCTTGACGAGATCCTGCAGATCGACCTTGGCGCGGCCCAGTCGGCTGGGATGGACGTCCGTCGCCAGCATGGACCGGGAGACATCCAAAACAACCATCAGATCGCGGCCGCGTTGATAAACTGTTTCATCCTTCATGCCCCACTGGGGCCGCGCCGCGGCAATCAACGCCAGCAACAGTCCCGTCAGGAGTAATCCCAACTGCCAGAGGCGTCGGACGGGTGTTGGCGCCGGGGCAAGTCGCGCGGCCATCTGGGGCGACACGAATGACCGACTGTTGGTTTGCCGGACGGACAGAACGTGCCAGACCGCGCCGATGACGGGAACCACCCAGAGAAGGAATAAAACCCAGGGATATTGGAATTGGAGGTTCATGGATTTTAGATATTAGATTTGAGATTTCAAATAATCTGTTTTCCAAGCCATGTGTTGATGATGGAACCGAAGACCAGAAGAAGAAGGCCGGGGATTAGATAATACAGAAAGTGCTCGTCATATTTATTGAAAAGTTCAGTGTTGATGGTGGTCTTTTCGAGTTTGCTGATGGTCTCCATGGTGTGCGACAGACCTTTGGGGTCCGTCACATTGAAATACTGGCCGCCGGTGATCATGGCGAGATTACGCAACTGATTCTCGTCCATTGTGACTTCTGCATAACCGATGGTCTGGCGGCCGAACATATCGCGTGCCAGGAAGGGTGCCCGTCCGGTGGTGCCAACCCCGATGGTATAGACCTTGACGCCCATGGTCTTGGCGGCCTTGGCGGCCTCGTCGGGCTTGATTATCCCCGTATTGGAGTCGCCATCTGACAGGAGCACGATGATCCGGGATTTGACATCAGCGTTATCGAGGCGGGCACATCCTGTGGCGAGCGCGTCGCCAATGGCTGTGAGCATTTCCTCTTGATTCATCAACTGGCCGTCCTTGCTGAATTGTTCCCGGGCGGTTTCAACGCCCTTCAGACTGTGGAGCAGGGCGTCGTGATCCAGGGTAAGGGGAGCGCGGCTGGATGCATACCCTCCGAAGGTGATCAGGCCGATCAGATCGCCGGGACGCTGTTTGATGAATTCCGCGAAGGTGTCCTTCACCACATCAAGGCGGGTTCGCTGTTTGTCGCGGGTGGAGAAATCAAGCGCCTGCATGGATCCGGAACAATCCACCACCATCTGAATGGCGATGGCGTCGGATTTGCGGATCGTGCGGGAGAAGATCGACTGGGGACGGGCCAGGGCGATGATGAGCAGCGCCGCCCCGAGAAGATAGAGGATGGGCGCGACGGGCCGGATTCGGGTGCGCCAGGTCGCCCGGTTGGCGGGGAGTCGGTGAAAAGGCGAAAAGAGAAGAGCCTGCTTGACCCGTCGGCGATAGACAAACCACACCGCCGCTGCGAGGGGGAGGAAGAGGAGAAGGTAGAGTGGATTTCCGAGGGACATGGTTAGGGTCAGATTTGAGATTTGAGATTTGAGATTGGAGATGGGGAAGTTGAAGACTGGGATTCGTCGGTTTCAATATAGGTTTTGGCGGTGGTCATGGAGTTGTCCACGGAGACCGGGCTGGGCTGAACGCCGGCGTATTTCACCAGGTCGGCGGCTTGCATGAACTCCCTGAGCCGTTTCGCCACGTCCCGCGAGAAGCGGGGATCCTGGCTCACGATGACCAGAAACTCCTCCGTTGTCTGTTCGGGAGCCCGGATGGCATGGGCACGCTCGATGTACGTCCGGACAATCATCGTCAGTTCAAAATAGAACTCCTTCACGCGATCATGGCCGACGAGATCCCTGGCCATCAGCTCCGCGAGTTCAAACAGGGCGCGTTCGCGGGGCGACATCCGGCGGAGTTGAACGGCGCGCCGAACTTTCCGGAACAAACGCCAGGCTCCGTAGCCGAGGGCCGCGAGGCCAAGGATAGCCAGGGTGTAGCCGATGAAGCCCTTCAATCCCGGATATATCCAGATAGGGCTGCGGGCATCGGCGATGGATTTGCCCGGATCGCCCTGGATGAGGGATTCGGATGCCAGCACAATGGGTTTGGTGGGGAACCATTGCTCAAGACCTGTGCCGGGTTGTTTCCAGGTGGCGGCCATCGGGGCTATCCGGTACTCGCTTGAAATCTGCGGGGTTAACCGGACATTGCGTTCACGGATGGACTTGCCCTCGCGCACGACAGGGTGCCCGTCAAAACTGCCGGCCACCACAAAGCCCTTTACGCGATTCTCAAGCGGTGGAAGGTTGACGGTTACATTGGTAGGCGAGGTGATCCGGATGGTCAGGAGGATATCACGGTCAAGTCGAACCACGGGAGGATCAAAGGAGAAGGCCACAGTGACCGATCCTTGGGAGGTCTCCTCGACCCTGGGTTGGGTCGCGGATTCGGCAGCGGTAGTTTGGTGTGTGAGGCCGGAGGCCAGCCAGAGAGCGGCTGATAACGCGAGCCTCGAGATTGGAACAGTCAATTTCATCTTATCCCCGCGCGGAGCGAACCTGGCGTTGATGGAACAGTTTGTGGACATCTTCAATAAACGGGCGTTCGGTGGAAAGACGCAGGGCGTCGATCCTGTGTTTTCTGAACAGTTTGTTCAGGGCGTCCGATTCCCGCAGGGCATTTTCGCGGAAGGTGTTCCGGAGGGAAGGCGACGAGGTGTCGAGATACTCGATATTGCCGGTTTCCGGATCCTGGATTTCAACGACGCCGACGTTCGGAAACTCCCATTCGCGCGGATCCGACAGGTGGCAGCAGATGACATCATGCCGGCGTCCCGTCACCCGTAGTTCGCGCTCGAAACCGGTGTCCATGAAATCGGAGATGATGAACACGACGGCGCGTCGTTTTTGAATCTGATTCAGGAACCGGAGCGCCCCGGCGAGATCGGTGCCGCGCCGGGTTTCCTCGGTGGCCAGCACCTCGCGAACGAGCCGCATGGCGGCGGTCCGGCCCTTGCGCGGAGGAATGGATTTTTCAATCCGGTCGCTGAACAGGATCAGTCCGATTTTATCCTGGTTCTTGATGGCCGACAGAGCCAGCAGGCAGGTGATCTCGGCGGCGAGTTCGGCCTTGGATCTCTGGCCCGACC
>JBAWZH010000051.1:0-14734 GCA_037143135.1 bacterium | reverse complement strand
TGATCATGGCAACCATGCCAAGAACCATCGCCCACATGGCGCGGGTCATCAACTCGCTGCCAATCTGGGGCCCCACATCATCCTGCTGCATGAGTTTGAAGTTGGCCTTGACGATCTGGTTGGTCAACAGGTTCTGCACCAGCAGGCCTTCCTCCATGGAGGCCACCTTGATCGTCAGCGTTTCACGGGTTCCGGATTCCATCCCTTTCTGGAACTGGATCATCGGGTCTTTGATGCCGCCCTGGTTCAAAACGGCGCGAACCTCATCCACACCCGGTTTAGCATCGAAACTCATGGTCATTTGCGTGCCCCCGGTGAAATCAATGCCGAAGACCGAGGCCTTGTTGGCCATCCCGTGCCCGACCATGATAACCCAGGAGGCCACCACCACGAGGAATGTGCCGCCCAGCCACCACTTCCACTTGCCGATAAAGTCGATCTTGGTGTCAGGGATAAAGGACAGCATCTTGAGAATCGCCGTCTTGTTCGTCCACGCGGCAATGACGGTATGGCACATATGGGTGACCGTGACGGCGGTGTAGAGGTTGACCAGCAGACCGGCGATGAGGGTGACGGCGTAACCGCGAACGGGACCGGAGCCGAAGATGAACATGATGACGGCGGTCAGGATGGTCGCCACATGGGAATCGAACACGGCGGCGAACGCCCGGTTGAACCCGGCGTCGATGGATGCCTTGAGGCTTTTCCCCGCGCGCAGTTCCTCGCGGATACGCTCGAAGATCAGGACGTTGGTATCCACGGCCATACCGATACTCAACGCGATACCGGCGATACCCGGCAGGGTCAACACCGGCAGGGCAATGGCGCCGCCCGCGCGCGCGTCGCTGGCGAAAATCCCGAGAATCGCAGCCACCACGATCATACCCAGCGGCAGCAGCACGATGTTCAGGATCAGGGCCAAATCGGCCAGGAGGCCGTTCACCAGATAATAGGCCCCCATGAGGAGGATGATCACCAAACAGCCGTACACGCCGGCGTTGATGCCGCTCTTGACTGAATCCGCGCCAAGAGTGGGATCCACCACGCGGCGTTCAACAATATTGACCGGCGCGGGCAAGGATCCGGCCTTCAAAATGTTAACCAGGAACATGGCCTCGCTCGGAGTGAAATTACCACTGATTTCCGCACGGCCACCATGAATGGCCTCACGGATAACCGGGGCGGAGTAGAGTGTTCCGTCCAGCACGATCGCCATCTGGCGTCCGACCTGACCGGGGTTCTTGACGCCGCCGGGGGCATAGTCACCGGTCACCACCGCAAATTTATGGGCGCCCTGGGCATTGAACTCAAGATTCACAACCGCCTGTCCGAGGGTGCGGTAATCCACCGAGGCGCGCTTCAGGGTGTCGCCCGTCAACTGTGTCCGCTTCTCCACAAAATGGGGGGAATAGACCTCCCGGCCCCCGATTTTCTTCCGCTCCAAAAGGAGTTCACAGCCACGCGGGGCATTGAACTGGGCGACCGTTCTGCGAAACGCCGCATCCATCTTGTCCTCCGGAACGGCCTTCTTATCGCGAACGAGATAATCCTGGGATGCCCCCCCTTCGGAGAGAGACATGATCTTGTAGCCATCTGGAGCGACGCCCTTTTCGAGCATTTTCTCGACCAGTTCCCGATTCTTCTCGTGAACCATACGGAACTCCAGAAACGCGGCGCTCTGAATCGAACGGGCGGCCTCATCTCGTTTCTTCTCATCAACGCCGGGCAATTGAACCACGATCCGGTTGTTCTTCTCCGGATAGATGATGGGTTCCGCGATGCCCATACCGTCCACACGGTTACGGATGACTTCCAGCGCACGGGCCTGGGATTCCTTGACCATGGTGGACATCCGGTCGCTTACGCGCCCCGCGATCTCGGCCTCGGTCAACTTCCTGTAGTCGTCCTCGCCAATCTTGGTCTTGATATCCTCGCGGATCTGAGCCGCCATGGCTTCTTCATCGATCTGGACGGTGAAACTGGTTCCCCCCTTGATATCCAGGCCGAACCGCACCTTTTCACTGACCGGAAAGACCGTCGCGATGGACGCGCCCACCAGGATCACCAATATCATCCACTTGAAGATCGTCTTCTTATCCATACCGTTCCACTCCTCGCTCTTCCTGATTCACGCTCCGCATTGTTCTCGATGCGTTGTTATTTGTTCTCTATTTCCCCGGGGGCCTCATCCTTGTCCAAAACACGGAGCACGGCGCCCCGGGCAATTTCAATCTTAACGTTCTCCGCAATTTTGACGACAAAGGCATTGTCCTTGACGCTGGCCACGACGCCCAGCAACCCGCCACAGAAGAGAATGCGATCCCCCGCCTTGATATTTTCGATCAGTTTCTTGCGCTCCTTCTCCCGCTTCATCTGGGGGCGGATCATCATGAAATAAAACAGGGCAAAGATGATGGCCATATACCCCATCATGAGCATTCCGCTTCCCTGCCCCTGGCCCTGACCGGCCGGAGGTGTCCCCATACCCAATACCACCGTATTCAACAAACTCATCGATCCTCCTTGTTGCTTTCGAAAAACTCGTTTTTAAAATCCTCAAACACGCCCGCTTCCAGCGCCGAGCGCATCTCGCGCATCAACAGCGTCATCCGGTGCAGGTTGTGAATGGACACCAGGCGCACGCCCAAAATCTCGTTCACATTGAACAGGTGCCGGACATACGCGCGGGTGAAATTTCGGCAGCAATAGCAGTCGCAGCCTTCCTCCACCGGACGCGTGTCTTCCTTGTACTCGCCCGCCTTCACCGGATACCGTTTGGCGCGGGTAATCGCCGTCCCGTGCCGGGCATAGCGCGTGGGCATGACACAATCGAACATGTCCACACCCCGCGACACCGCCTCGACCAGTTGCCGCATCACGCCCACGCCCATCAGGTAACGCGGACGATCCACAGGCAATTCGGCCACCCCGTTCGTCACGGCCTCCATCATCACCGACTCGGGCTCGCCGACACTCACCCCGCCCACCGCATAGCCGTCAAACCCCATCGCGGTCAGTTCACGGGCACACGTTTTCCGGAGGTCGGCAAACTCACCGCCCTGCACAATTCCAAAGAGCAATTGGCCGTTCCGCGGATGCAGTTCGGCACACAAAGCCGCCCATGATAGAGTTCGGGTTACGGCCTGACAAGCGTATTCGTAGGTGCTCGGATAGGGCGGACACTCGTCAAAAGCCATCATGATATCCGAGCCCAAACGACGTTGAATGTCCATGGCTTCACGGGGGCCCAGAAACAATTTGGTGCCGTCAACATGGGAGGCGAACTCCACCCCGTCGGGTTTGATTTTACGCAACCCCGAAAGGCTGAACACCTGGAAACCCCCGCTGTCGGTAAGAATCGGTTTCGACCAGCCCATGAACCGGTGCAGTCCGCCGCATTTTTCAATGATCTCGACGCCGGGACGGATGCTGAGGTGGTAGGTATTCCCCAGGATGATCTCGGCGCCGGTCTCCTCCAATTCGATGGGCGTCATGGCCTTGACGGTCGCCTGGGTTCCGACGGGCATAAACACCGGGGTATCCACCGGACCATGCAGGGTCCAGAGGCGTCCCCGCCGGGCCTGGGTCCGGGTGTCCGAGTTCAAGAGTTCGAACGTGCCTGGCGCCTTCATGGCCGGGCTGCCGCCGTAGCCATCAACGCGGCATCGGCCAGCACCAGCGCCGCCATGGCCTCGACCACGGGAACAGCCCGGGGCACGACGCAGGGATCATGCCGCCCCCGCGCCTTCAGTTCACAATCACGGCCATCCCAGTCAACCGTCGACTGGGCGCGCCCGATTGTGGCCGGAGGTTTGAACGCCACCCGGAACACAATGGGTTCGCCATTGGAAATGCCACCCTGGATTCCCCCGCTATGATTGGTAAGAGTGCCCAATCGGCGCCCCTTTTTCACATAGGGATCGTTATGTTCGGAACCGCGCAACCGGGTGGCCGCGAACCCGAGACCGAACTCAAAACCGCGTGCAGCGGGAATCGACAGCATGGCGCCCGCCAGAAGTCCTGATAATTTTCCGAACACCGGCTCGCCCCACCCGACCGGAACATTCCGACAGACACAGGCAACAACCCCCCCGACGGAATCCCCCGCCTCCTTCACGTTTCGAATCAGATTCGCCATGTCTGCGGCCATCGCTTTGTCCGGACAACGAACGAGAGTGGCATCCACACGTTTCCGGGAAATCGTGGCAACGTTCTGATCCGCAGCGACGAGGTCACCGACAGACTGAACCCAGGCCACAATCTCGACGCCAAACCGTTCGCGCAGAAATTTTTCGGCAACCGCACCCGCCGCGACACGCGCCGCCGTTTCCCGTGCGCTGGCCCGGCCGCCGCCACTGGAGGCCAGAACCCCGTATTTGGACTGGTAGGTAAAATCGGCATGGGAAGGACGTGGCGCTGATCGCATCTCCCCATAATCCTCCGGGCGTGTGTCGCGGTTCCCGATCACCAGCGTCACCGGCGACCCCAGCGTCACCCCCTTCTCCGTTCCCGAAATAATCTGCACTGTATCCTTTTCCTGACGCGGGGTAGTCAGGTCACTCTGGCCGGGACGCCGCCGATCCAGTTGGGGTTGAACGTCTGATTCCGTTAGTTTAAAGGATGAGGGTAGGCCGTCAATCACCGCTCCCACCATGGGGCCGTGCGACTCACCGAAGGTTGTAACCCGAAAGGCCGATCCAAATGTATTACCCATAGTCTGCTCTCCTGTCCCCTAACCTTACGAAATCCATCTTGCCCGATGCAATGGTTTCTTGGATAATATGTCAATGGAGATGGGGCGCCTGTTTCCCGGGGGATCATGGAGTGAACTATAAAGATCATCGTTTTGGGTTCTGGATCGGGATAATTGGACTCCTCGTTTGCGGGATGATCACGGCCTATTACGCCTATTTCGTGCCCACCCGTCCGAAACTGGACTTGAGAGCGATTCAAAAAATCCTCAATCTGGACATTTTCACCACGGAGAGCGAACTCGACATACCCGGAACAACCCGGTTGGCAACTCAACAGGGATCGCCGGATCAACCCAAACAGGTTCCGAAAACGGCGGGAACAACTCCCTCGGGCAAATTACCCAAGGCCGAGTTTACCGAGGCGCATGGATCCGCAGACGCAAACAAGGCCGGAACGACGCCGGATCGGTTTGCCTTCAGAACGGTTCTCCCCCCATCCAAACTGTCGGTTGACATGTTTGCCTTTTCCTCCCTTCCCTTCGACGCCCCGGTGGCCGAGTTTCCCCTGGTGCTCGTGTGGCAGAAAAATCTTGAGTGGGCAAAAACGATGACCGGAGATCGCGTGGGAGCGTGGAAAGTCGGCCCCGGTTCGCTTACTCCGGGCAGCATTTATGGAAAGGCTCCTCCGGGAACTCCGCCCTCCAGGCCGCCCGGCCCTCCAGGACCACCCGGCCCGCCACCGAGACCGCCGCCGGAAGTCAGCACCTCCGGATTATGAGTCGGCGTCACTCACCATGATTTTTCTGCATAGCGCGGCCCTGATAGTAGCCATTGGGATAACCCCGTGGTTACTGGCGCGTATGCTGGACAGGCAGGCGGATACGGCGACCACACTGGCCCTGTGGGGGCCGATCATGATTGGGTTGAATTCGGTCGTTATGATCGCCATCCATCTCGCGGGGCTTCCCCTTTCGCCCGATTCCCTTGCTCTGGCTCATCTGATTATTTCCACTGCGGTCATCGGCGCCTCACGCCTGTCCGGCGTCGCTGCCCATTTTCCAGACACACCGGCGCCCCGTCGCCTCGCGGGTTGCGCCATCCTGTTCGCCGTGCTGGTTATTCCCGTGAGCCATATCGCCGGTGTTGATACCTATAAATGGCAGGATCTTGCCGGCAGTGTTGCCGTCGAAGGTCGAATCGCCTGGCTCATTCACCCGATCTCGCTGCTCGGGTTCACCCCGCGATCCTATCCCAGCGCCCAACCGCTATTGCTGGCCACAATCCAAATGCTGGGGCATACCGGTGTGGATTGGGGTTTCTACATCCTCTCCGTGACACTGGGCCTCACCGGACTGTTTGGCGCCTGGCGGTTGGGACGCCACCTCTTCATATCGGAACGGACGGCGCTCTGGTTCGCGTTCCTCTATGTCTTCTCCCCTGTCTTCATGCGATACAATTACTGGGCCACCGGACGCGGCATGGTGTTGGCGCTATTGCCGATTTATCTGTTGATTCTGCTTCGTTGTCCTGTTCCGTTCAGAAACAAAACAGGCCATGCGATGAACCTTCTGTCCTGGTTGCCCGCCTTCCTGGGCCTGTCGCTCCTGCTTGCCCTCTCCCACAAAGCCGGGTTGATAGGCGCCCTGCTCATCCCCGTTGTTGTCCTGTTCTCGCCCCTCCTCGCCCTGGCGAGGAGCCGCTTTGCCCTGTGCGTCCTGTTACTTCTCGCGACGGGCGCCGGGTTTATGATTGCCGATAATTCTCCCGTCACCTTGATCACCCGGCTGGTCACCCGGTTTGCCTGGTTGGCGCCACTGGCCGCGCTGGGAGTCTGCGGAGCGCCGGATCGATTTCAATCCCCCGGCGCCCGCGCGATGCTGGCTGGCGGACTTGCCACCGTTATTCTTTCCTGCACTCCGGACATGTATGGCGCGCTGCTTGCCCTGCCCTTCGTCGCTTATGCCGCAGTCTGCGGGTTTACGGTGTGGGAGTCGGAAAATCCACTCCCGCGCATAAAACCGGCTTCCAGCCTGTTTGCAATGACTCTACTTGCCTCCCTGGCCATACTCATCAACCAGGCCATGGATTCTCCGAGCCAGTCGCTCTACCGGGCCGCCCTTTTCCTGGAAAGGTATGACCCGAAAGGACCCTTCCGGATAGAGGCGCCAGGCCGGGCTCGAACCCAGATGCAGGCTTATGTTTCGGGATGTCCCCGCTTCACGGTGGAGGCAGGCGACACGGCAACGATGGGACTCCGGCCGCCACCGGGGTGGAGTGGTCATCCACAGCGGGACGCCCGATCCTGGATCGACTACCTGCGAGTCATGCTCGAGTTGCGGGGCGCCAGCGCCGACTGGTATGGCGGCGGAACCAAAGTTTACGTCTTCACTGTTGATGGCAAGGGAACCATCCCGCCCAAGGGAAAATTGCTTTTCAAGGATGGTTCGGTGGAACTCTACGAACGTCCCTGATGCCCGCTAACAACTCAGGGCGGAATAGCGCTTACTTAAGATTGATTTTTCATCGTAATCGTACTCTGTATCAACACAACGAGGAAGTTCATTGAGCGAAGGCCCCGGTTCCGCTACAGTTCCACGCATGTCACTTTCATGGAACGAGGTCCGGGATCGCGCCATCAAGTTCACCCGCCAGTGGATCGGCGAAACCAGCGAGCGCGCCGAGGCCAAAACCTTTTGGGATGAGTTCTTTGATGTCTTCGGACTCCAGCGCCGCACCGTCGCCTCTTTCGAGGAACCCGTCCGCAATCTGAAGGGTCAGTACGGCTTTATCGACCTCTTCTGGAGCGGTAAACTCCTCGTGGAGCATAAATCGATGGGACAGGATCTCGGCAAGGCCGGTTCCCAGGCCTTCCGCTATATCCAGGACCTCGCCCGCGATGGCCGCACCGACGAAATCCCCCGCTATGTGATCCTCTCGGACTTCGCCCGCATCGTGCTCCACGATCTGGAACCGGATGACCAGCAGGACCTGCCGCTCTTTGACCGGTGGCGCGTCCGCACCATCGACATCCCCCTCGCCGAACTTCACAAGCATGTCCGGGAATTCGCCTTTATCAAGGGCGAAAAGCCGGTCCGGCTCGATCCGGAGGACCCCGCCAACTTCAAGGCGGCGGAGATGATGGCCAACCTGCATGACACCCTGAAAGCGGGCGGCTATTCCGGCCACGATCTGGAGCGGTTTCTGGTGCGGGTTCTCTTCTGCCTCTTTGCCGACGACACCGGTATCTTCGACCAACCCCACCTCTTCCAGAATTACATCAAGGCGAACACCCGTGAAGACGGCATCGACCTCGGCATCCAACTGGCCCAGATATTCGAGGTTCTCGATACCCCGCCCCAGAAGCGCCAGAAGAATCTCGATGAGGATCTGGCCCTCTTCCCCTATGTGAACGGCGGTCTCTTCCAGGAACGCCTGCCCTTTGCCCAGTTCAACCGGGACATGCGTAATGCCCTGCTCGCCTGTAGCGCGTTCAACTGGAGCAAGATCTCGCCCGCCGTCTTCGGCTCGCTCTTCCAATCGGTCATGGATCCCAAAGAACGTCGTCAATCCGGCGGCCACTACACCAGCGAACGGGATATCATGAAGGTGATCCGGTCTCTATTCCTCGATGATCTCAAGACCGAATTCACCCAGATTGAGGCCGACAGGTCCAACCGCCGCAAGACACGGCTGGAGGAACTGCATAAGAAACTGGCCGGTCTCCGCTTTTTCGATCCGGCCTGCGGATGCGGCAACTTCCTGGTCATCACCTATCGAGAACTGCGCCTGCTCGAAATCGAGATGCTGAAGGCCATCCACGGCGGCCAGCAGGTCACCGACATCCAACACCTCTCCCGCCTCGACGTCGACCAGATGTACGGGATCGAAATCAGCGAATGGCCGGTCCGCATCGCCGAGGTCGCGCTGTGGCTGTTGGATCACCAGATGAACCAGAGTCTAAGCGAGGCCTTCGGACAGTACTACGTCCGCCTCCCCCTCCGCGCCGCCCCCCATATCGTCTGCGGCAATGCCCTGCGACTGGACTGGAAGGAAGTCATCCCGCCGGAGAAATGCAGTTACATCCTGGGAAATCCGCCGTTTGTGGGGGCGAAATTTCAGGGGGCAGAACAGCGGAATGATATGGCCGCCGTGGCAGGCGAGGTTGAGAACTACGGGCTCCTCGATTATGTGACTGGCTGGTATTTCAAAGCAGCCAGTTATATTCACGGCACCGGCATTGTGGTCGGTTTCGTCTCCACCAACTCCATTACTCAAGGAGAGCAGGTCGGTGTGCTCTGGAACGCCCTGTTCCAACGTCACGGCATCAAGATTCTGTTTGGACACCGCACTTTTCCCTGGCAAAGCGAGGCCCGTGGCAAAGCCCATGTTCATGTTGTCATCATGGGCTTTGCCAATTTCGACATGATGACCAAAACGATCTTCGACTATGAGGGCGGCAAAGATCAGGCGACCGTCATAACGGCAAGAAATATCAGCCCCTATCTGGTTGAGGGGCCGGACCGGGCCATCACGAACCGTTCGACACCACTCTGCAATGTTCCTGAAATTGGCATCGGGAATAAACCCATCGATGGCGGCAACTATCTCTTCACGCCGGAGGAAAAGGGTCAATTCCTGCAAGTTGAGCCCAAGGCCAAAGATTTCTTCCGTCGTTGGATAGGCTCCGAGGAGTTCATCAACGGTATTGAACGCTGGTGTTTGTGGCTAGGCGATTGCCCTCCTGACAAATTGCGACAAATGCCAGAGGCCATGAGACGAGTTGAGGCGGTCCGGAATTTAAGACTTGCCAGTAAGAGTGCGCCCACCAGAAAACTTGCGGTAACGCCAACTCGTTTCCATGTAGAGAACATGCCTCAGGGACCCTATTTGGTCTTACCCGAAGTGAGTTCGGAACGGCGCCGATATATTCCAATCGGCTTTATGTCTCCAGATGTATTATCCAGCAATCTTGTAAAAATCTTCCCCGCCGCCACTCTTTTCCATTTTGGAATCCTCTTCTCTGGCATTCACATGGCCTGGGTGCGGCAGGTGTGCGGACGACTGGAATCCCGGTACCGCTACTCCGCGAAACTCGTCTACAACAACTTCCCCTGGCCGCAGGCGGTGACGGAGAAGCAGAAAGCGGCGGTGGAGGGAGCGGCGCAGAAGGTATTGGATGCCCGCAAGGAATTCCCGGAGGCGACGTTAGCCGATCTATACGATCCCGTGGCGATGCCGCCCAAACTGGTCAAAGCCCACACCGAGTTGGACAAAGTGGTGGACCGGTGTTACCGGGCGGAGCCGTTCCCCAGCGACCGCCACCGGGTGGAGTACTTATTCGGGCTGTACGAGCAACTGACCGCGCCGCTGGTGGCGAAAACAAAACCCCGCCGCCGCCCGGTGACACGTCGGCCAACCAGGTCGCCCGCGGTCGGAGGCAAACGCCGGTTCATCAAAAAAGCCAATGCTAAACAGGTTGAGCAAGAGGTTGTCGGGTCTTAGTCGACGGGCAGGGAGTTCCCGGAAAGTGCAATCAATTGCACTCCGCAAGGACTCACGTAGCGGAGCCGCCAGCACCTCGACCCCATCCCTATCCTCCAGCCCATCATCCTGAACGGCCACTAACCCCTGCCAGAATTCGGGCGGGATATCTGCCTCCTTCACCGGTAAATATTCCTCGGGGGGAACCAACATGGCTATGACGCGACCGTCCTGTTCGATCATTACGGCCTCATGATCTACGCGAAGATGGCGCAGAGGATGCCGAGAGGAGGGAGGGACGGTTGTTCTATGAGAGAAGATTCTGTGTCCAGTTCGAGGAATCGCGGACTTACTTGGCTTTGGTGGGAGAGGCCAGTTTGGCTTTGATGGCCGCTTCGAACTCCAGCGCGATGGCTTTGAGCCTTTCGAGTGGTAAGCCGGCATCGTCTTTGACCTCGATCTCGAAACGATCCAAGGTCGCCATCAACACGATGTTCTGCCAGCGCCCGGCTTCCTTGTAGGTCTGACCCCGGTTGCCGTTGATGAGGATGACCGTCTGACTATTGATGTCTTTCTCGCCGACGGGAAGACGCAGATACTCGTGGTCAGCGATGAACTCCTTCGTGAAACCGCCACTGTCGCGTACTTCGACGTTGAGAAAGCGTTTTTTCCCGTCGCTGTAGGAACGCTCACAGCGATTGTACCCCCACCCCGAATCCAAGACGTTATCACGCGATTGATAGATGCCACCTTCGTTTTCAAACCCTTCCAGTTTCTTTGGGTAGAGAGACTGCAGTTCGTCCTTTGTAAAGCGTGGCGGTTGATTGGTAATCGAGCCGGCCCGGACGGAGGTTACGAACGTGCAGAAGAGAACAGTGAGCAATAGGAAATGACGCATGATAAGGGTTCCTTGTTGAGTAACGATGGCTATGTCTAACACAGCGCGGGAATTCAGGCAAGCAGTCATCACGCCGTTAACTCTTCCGTCTAGCTTGAGCAAGAACAAGGTGACAAGAACAAGGTGACAGGCTAATCAAGAACAAGGTGACAGGCTTTATGGTAAGTCGGCCGTTATGTTGAGTCGCCGCGATTTCTCCTGTTTATGCTCGCTATTCCTGAAATTCACTTCACATAATTTCCAGTCATACCGCATCCTTCTTGGTGTTTAAAAAACCAAGAAGGAGCGGTATATGACCAGATCATTAGTTAGCGCAGAACAACATTCCGTAACCCGTCCTGAAACGATCACCGAACTATTCGGTGAGTATGATGCGTACTTGTTTCGGGTACGCAACCTGGCATTTGATACGGTAAAAATACGCCGACTATACCTGAATAGGGCCGCCACGCTACTTTCACTTGGCACTGCGGCCGACCATTTCTTCGCGCTAACCCAGCATCTCCAGCAGGTGCTTGACTTTCTGATATTTTCCCTGAAGTTCCTGCCGGGATTTCTCAAACTGGGCGACGACTTCGGGCTTCGCCTTGCTGATGAAGGCCTGATTTTCGAGTTTTTGATTGGCCTTTGCTAAATGACCAGCCAACTCCTCGAGCTGTTTGGATAGCTTCGCCGACTCGGCCGCGATATCAATCAAGCCCTCCACAGGCATATAGATCGTACCGATTGGCGTCAGGGCACTCGGCATGGCTTTCCCGGGAGTGAAGCCATCGTCAATCGTCACGATCCCGGCCTTGAGCATGGCAACCAGGGTCGCCGTATCCGCCCTCAGTTGAGCCGTCAATTCCGGAGTGTTTGACTTGACGATGTAGTCAATCTTCTGGCCTGGAGCGATACCGCAGTCCACGCGCAACATGCGGCCGATGCTGATCAATTCATGCCGGGCATCCACATAGGCCGCACCTTCCGACGTGGCGCCCCATCGCGCCAACCCGTCCGTCAGGGGCTTGGGCCACGGCGCATTCATGATCGATTCCGAATCGGCGCCGTATCCCATCCCATGCCACAACTCCTCGGTCAGGTGTGGCATAAAAGGATGCAACAGACGCAGGGAGTTTGAAAAGACATAGTGCATGACTTTCAGAACTTCCGCGCGACGGGCTGGATCCTGCCCATACAGGACATCTTTGGAATATTCCACGTACCAGTCGCAATACTCATGCCAGATGAACTCATAAAGGTCATGCGCGGCATCATTGAACCTGAACCGCTTCAGGTTCTCCGTGCAGGATTCGATGGATCGGCTCAACTTGACGAGGATATGCCGGTCATCGGCGCTCAGTAAAGCAGGATCGAAGTCGCTATCTTCGGCGCGCTTGCCGTCCTGAACAGGCACCGGCGTCGCGGATTCCTGCATCTGCATGTAGCGGGCCGCGTTCCAGATCTTCGTTCCGAAATTGCGTCCGATCTCAAATTTCTCATTGGAAAGATAAACATCCTGCCCTGTCGCCGTGATCATCATCAGACTGTATCGGAGCGCATCGGCGCTATACTGGTCAATAATCGTCAGGGGATCGATGGAATTCCCCAGACTCTTACTCATTTTCCGACCCTTGTCATCGCGCACCGTGCCATGGATGTAGACTTCCCGGAACGGGATGTCGCCCATGAACTCAATACCAGCCATGACCATGCGTGCCACCCAGAAGAAAATTATCTCGGACGCCGTGACCAGCGTGTTGCCCGGATAGTAGAATTTCAGATCCTCGTTGCTCTTGGGCCAGCCAAACGTACTGAAAGGCCAGAGCCAGGACGAAAACCAGGTATCCAGCACATCCTCATCCTGCCGGATCTTCTCTGACTGGCACGTGGGACACTGCCCGGGCTTGCCCCGGGCGGCCCATTGATGATTGCACGAATCACAATAGAAAACCGGAATGCGGTGTCCCCACCAGATCTGACGGGAGATGCACCAGTCGCGGATATTCTCCATCCAGTCCCCATATACCTTATTCCAGCGATCCGGAACGAACCGGATGCGTCCATCCAGAACCGCCTGAAGCGCGGGTTCTGCCAGCGGTTTCATACGCACAAACCACTGTAACGAGAGGCGCGGCTCAACCACCGTATCGCACCGGTAGCAATGACCGACCGCATGTTGGTGGGGCTCGATTTTTTCAATCAACCCCGCCGCCGTCAGGTCTGTAACAATGCGCTTGCGGCATTCAAACCGATCCAATCCGGCGTACGGCCCCGCGCCCTCATTCATGACGCCATCGGGATGCATCACGTTGATTGGGGTCAACTCATGTCGGCGCCCCATGTCGAAATCGTTGGGATCGTGAGCAGGAGTAACCTTGACGGCGCCGGTTCCGAAGGCCGGATCTACAAACTCATCGGCAATGACCGGCAACTCGCGGTGCAAAACGGGCAGACTCAGTGATTTTCCAATCAACGCCTTGTAACGCTCATCCTTCGGGTTCACCGCGACGGCCACGTCGCCCAACAGGGTTTCCGGGCGTGTGGTGGCCACCACCACGAACTCCGTCGCCGTCAGTTTGCCGTCCCGTTTGACAGGGTAACGGATGTAATACAATTTCCCGGCCGTATCCTGATGCTCGCTTTCCTCATCAGACAGGGCGGTGTGACAACGCGGGCACCAGTTGACGATATAGTTGGCGCGATAAATAAGACCCTTGTCATAGAGTCTGCAGAACACTTCCTCTACCGCTTCACTGAGTCCGGCGTCCATGGTAAAGCGTTCCCGTTCCCAATCACAGGACGCACCCAACCGCTTGAGTTGGCGCACGATCGTTCCGCCGTACTCGTCCTTCCAATCCCACACCTTCTTGATGAACGCCTCACGCCCCAGATCATGGCGCGTCTTGCCCTCCTTGCGCAGGGCCCGTTCGACAACATTCTGGGTGGCGATGCCGGCATGATCGGTTCCGGGCATCCACACCGTGTTCTTGCCATCCATCCGTTGCCAGCGCACAAGGATGTCCTGAATGGTGTTATTCAGGGCATGCCCGATGTGCAGAATACCTGTTACATTGGGAGGCGGGATCACCACGCAGTAGGGAGTCCCCCCTCGGGAGGCGTCGCTATGAAAACAGCCCTGTTGCTGCCACCACTGATACCAGCGGGTTTCGACGGACTTCGCATCATACTGTTTCTCAAGTTCTTTCATGGCTCTCTTCCTGAAACAGTTTGTATTCCATGCTGTCCACCAGGGCTTCCCATGACGCCTCGATGATATTACCCGAGACCCCGACGGTGCCCCACTGTTGTGTTCCGTCGCTCGATTCGATGATGACCCGTGTTTTTGCGGCGGTGGCTTCCTCCGGATCCAGAATGCGCACCCGGTAATCGGTCAGCACAATCGTCTCGATTTCCGGATAGAAACGCATGAGCGCCCTGCGCAAGGCGCAATCCAGGGCATTTACGGGGCCATCGCCCTCGGCCACCATATGCTCAATCTTGTCACCCACGCGCACCTTGACACTCGCCTCGGAGAGACACGGTTTGTCCTTGCCATCCTTTTCAATGATAACCCGGAATCCCTCAAGTTCAAAAAACGATTTGTGCTTGCGCAATACCTTCTGCACCAGAAGTTTGAACGAGGCATCAGCCGCCTCATAGGAATACCCCTGCTTCTCCA
>JBAWZH010000050.1:0-14820 GCA_037143135.1 bacterium | reverse complement strand
CGTTCCTCGACAAGGACACCGATGGCGATGGAATGCCGGACTGGTGGGAAATCGGACACCGGCTCGACCCCAACGACCCCACGGGAGATAATGGCGCCAAGGGCGACCCCGATGGCGATGGTTTGATCAACCTCTATGAATATGAATGCGGCACGGATCCGATGAACGCGGATACGGATCATGACGGTATTTCCGATGCCAATGAGGACACGGATAATGATGGCATCTCGAACATCGATGAAATCATGACCGCGAAAACCGATCCCGGAGTCTGGGATACGGATGACGACGGGATCTCAGATGGCGACGAATTGAATGGTTCGATCCTGAAGCAGGGTCGGCGCGTCACTTCGCCCCTGTATTCACGCGATCCACTGGTGCCGCGCAGCATGAGGATGACCGGAACTGCCGTCACGATCCCTGAACCGTGGAGTTTCAACAAGGATTCAGGCAAGTCCATGCAGCGGTTCATCGATCTGAACAAATGGGCGGTCGGCTGCTGGGTCAAACTTCCGAGCGTCCAGTCTGGCTCGCTGGTCGTTCGGGCGCTGAACACGGGATATACAAACCTGATCCTGAGTCTGAACGCCAACGTGCCCCATGTGGAATTCACCGGGACTGACAATGTGGGGTACAGTCTGAACGGCCCGTTTGCGTTGCCGACCAACCAGTGGGTCTGCCTGCTGGCCGTGCTCGACACCGAACAGGGAACCTTGTCATTGTACATCGATGATGTCCTCATGGCGTCACGCATCGTGACCGAGCGGTGTATGACCGGAGCGGGCGTTACGACGGTGGGCGCAGGCCTGACGGGTTGGTTGGATGACCTGTACATCGGCGACAGGATTTGGTCGCCGGGCGCCGGTGCGCCTGACTTCGCGTTCGTGCTGGATGCCTCCGGCAGTATGTCGGGACAGCCCCTGGATGACGTCAAGGCCGCCGCCAAACTGGCAATCGACGCCATGCCCCAGGGCGCCGAGGCCGAGATTATCATGCTGCAGACGACCGCGACGCTCCTGCAGACCTTTACATCCGACAAAACGAAACTGAAGGCGGCCGTCGACACCCTGCAGGCCGACAACACAACAGGTTACATCCCCGCCCTGCAGATGCTTGTTGGATCCTTCAGCAACCGGCCGCCGGAACGGGCACGAACCGCCATGTTCCTGTCAGACGGCTTCCCGGACCAATCGCCGGATGCCGCGTTGATCCAGTCGGTCTCCAACGCCCACATCGTCGTGAATACGATCGGGTTTGGCGACGCGCTTGGAAACAACCCGCCTGACCTGGTCGCGATCGCTGCGGGGACGGGCGGCAAGTTCTATTCGGCGCTCACCGGAGATGATCTGAAGACCATCATGAGCGGTCTCGTGGCGTTTGAAACCACCAGTCTCGCGGGGTTCTATCCATTTGATGATGGTGGGAAGACCGCCGAGGATTTTGTCCACCCGATGAACTGGTCGTATGCCATGGAGAACGTGGTGTTTGATGCCACGGAATACAACCGCGAAGTGTGCACCTTCAACTGGATGTTTACCGACATCCAGACCCGGATGCCGAAATGGTGGATGACGTACTTCCTGGATACGGAAAATGCCGATCCCTATGCGGATCCGGATCAGGACGGTCTGGTTAACCTGGATGAATATATCCTGGGGCTCCACCCGATGCATTCCGACACGGACGCCAATATGGTCAAGGACGGCGACGAGGATAGCGACGGCGATGGTCTTCTGAACCGGGATGAACGGGCGTTCGGAACCAAACCGAACAACGCCGACACCGATGACGACGGATTCAGCGACGGCGATGAAGTCAACGGATCCGTGTTGAAGAACGGCCTGCCTGCCACATCACCGCTCTACCCGCGCAGTCCGATGATTCCGCGCAGTTTGATCCTGAACGGCGCCGCCGTGGAAGTTCCGGAGCCCCTCAAGATTGATTTTGACGTGGGATACCATGCGCAACGGTTCCAGGGTCTCACCAACTGGGTGATCGGTTGTGTGGTGAATCCCGCAACCGCGACGGAAACGGGTTCCCTGGTCAAGCGGACAACCATCGCGGGCCAGACCCACTTCGAGTTGCGCCTGGATAACAACATTCCGAAGATCCGGTTCAACACACCGTCGGGGGTGAACTATGAGGTCACGGGACGTTCGGCTCTGCCCTCGAATGAGTGGTCTGTCCTGATGGCCACCTGGGTGTCGTCCAACCAGGCGTTGAATCTCTACGTGGATTACGCCGAGAACTCGGCGACAGGCGTGGTCGGCGAGTGCGCCACGGGGCCCGGTTTGACCGTTATCGGCGAGGGAATCCATGGCCTGATGGATGACCTCTACATTGCCGACAAACTGCCCGATGTCGCCAATCAGGGGGTCAATGATTACGCCCTGGTTCTGGATAATTCCGGCAGTATGGACGGCGATTCCCTGATCCAGTTGCAGGATGCCTGCCACCAGGTGGTGGAATTGCTCCCCGACGAGTCGGAAATGGCCATCATCTCGTTCGACAGTCAGGCGACCCTGCGGCAGGCCTTCACAGGCGACAAGGCGCAACTCGACTCGGTCATCGACGCTCTGGCGGCGAATGACGGCACCGAGTACACGCCGGCCCTGCAGTTGCTCAAAACGATCTACACGCCGCGACCCGCGCAGCGCGGACGCATCGCCATATTCGTCTCGGACGGTTCCCCCGGCACCACGCCGCCCGCTTCCGCGCTCGCGGCCCTGAAAAAGGCCGGGATCACCGTCCATGCCGTCGGGATCAACACCTACGGATATGACACCGAACTCCGGCGTATTGCCACGTCGACGGGAGGCAAGTTCTTCAACGCTCCGACCCCGGATCAATTGGCGGAAATCATGCTGGGTCTCGTCAAGGCCACCGAGAACAAGTTCAAATACGCCTACTATGCGTTCGATGACGGAGGCGCCTCGGCCGAGGACTTCGGTAATCTGCTGGATCCGGATTACGCGATGGTTCCGTTTGCTTACACCAACCTGGGCTTTACGGCGGCCACACCGTTCAATACCGCCAACGACGACTCGCTGACGACGCTACCGAAGTGGTGGAAGGACTTCTTCCAACTTCCGCCTGATGCCAATCGCGAAACCGATGATGCGGACGGCGACGGGTTGAACAACCTGTACGAGTATCTCTCCGGGAACGATCCGATGAATCCGGATACGAACCACAACGGCATTCCCGACGGTTTGGAAGATACGGATAACGATGGACTGAATAACATCGACGAGCAGATTGCCGGAACGATGCCCATGTTGTCCGACACGGATGATGATGGCATCGCCGATGGCGCCGATGTCTCGTCGCCGGTTGCCGCCAAGAACGCGCTCGCGCCCTTGGTGGATCGTGTCCTGAACCTGGATGGAGCCCAGACCTCCTGGGTGGAGTCGTCCCGGATGCGCGATCTGCCGGTCACCTCGTGGACCGCCGAAGCGTGGATCCGTCCGGATACCCTGAGTGCCCCGGTCACACTGATCGGGCGACAGGTTGAGGTGGGCGCCTGGAACTACAATCTCGGACTCGACGCGGCCGGCCATGCGGTGGCGCAGTTCACGTCCAGCGATCTGACACGGCAGGTGGCCGTGACGTCCATCACGGTCGTCGCCGTCGGCTCGTGGACTCATGTGGCGGGTGCGTTCGATGCCTCCAACAACGTTTTGGTGGTCTATGTCAATGGCGCCCTGGATGGGCAGGTCACCACGGCCTTGAGCCCGGCCCGGTTCGGTCATGGTCCGCTCTTCATGCGCGCCGGACAGGGTTTCGACGGTCTTATGGAGGAGGTCATGGTGTATGACCAGTTCCTGTCAGAGGATTGGATCCGCCTCGATACGAAGGGCTTTGCGACGAGAAACAATCCAACCAACGGCGTGGTGCCGGTGTGCTACTTCCGGTTTGATGACGGGACGAATCCCGCCGGGACGAGCGGAAACCCGTTGTGGAAGACCGGGCAGGTTCAGGACTTCTCCCCGGCCAGCTCGAAGACGGATTGGAAACAGCGTTGGGCCAACTCCGGTACGTTGCACGGATCCGCGGCCATGATCACGGCTCCAACGGATGACCCTGTCAGGTACACGAAAATGGACAGTGACGGTGACGGCCTGCCCGATGCGTGGGAGATCGAACACGGACTCAATCCGAATGATGGCACCGGGCTGAATGGTCCCGATGGTGACGCCGACGAGGATGGATTGTCGAACCTCTATGAATACCTGGCAGGAACGGATCCGCATAACCCGGATTCAAATCATAATGGTATTACGGACGGAAATGAGGACAGTGATGGCGATGGACTGTCCAACCTGGAAGAACAGCGGTTGGGTACCTTGCCGAACAAGAAGGACACGGATGACGACGGCATTACGGATTGGGAAGAGGTTACAGGGGAAATCGACGCGTCGTATAGCCCGTTCCGTCCGATGACAAGTTTGCCTCCGAAGGGTATCTCCAATCCTCTTGACTCGCTCAGTCCGGCAGTGCCGCGATGTATTTCCCTGAACGGGAGCGCCCGGGTGATTGTGCCTCCGAGCGACAAGTTGATGTCCGAGAACTGGAGCCTTGAAATGTGGGTCAGGCCCTCGACGAACCGCGCGCCCGGCGTTCTGTTGAGCCGTTATGTGGGTGGCTTGTATGCCGGTCAGAGCGGAATCAACTACGAAATGGGTTTGGAAACAAACTCCACCGTGGCGGGAACCTTCAGGCCCTACATCCGTTATGCGTCCACCTTGAACGCGACTCAAAGCGAGGTGCGCGTGAATGGTTTGGGCGTGACGGAATACACGAATGGATTGCACTCGGTTCCGATATCAACCAATACCTGGACCCATCTGGCGGGCGTTTACAACCAGGCATCCAACTCGTTGTCGCTCTATGTGAACGGTGCACTCGCCGCCTACCGGGTGGATGCGACGCTGGTTCCGCCGACCGCTTTCGGGCACAGAGCCAGTCATTGGCGCGATGAAATCACGATTGGCGCCTCCCGCTCAACCGGTCCGGTGGCCGGAGGGTATAATGGGTTGCTTGACGAAGTCCGCATCTGGAACGTGCCGCTTTCCGGGAGCGAAATCCAGGATCGATACAACGCGCCCCAAGCCATCAAGGTGGCGGGAACGAATGGCACGATCAGGCTCAAGAGTCGGACTATTGAAACCTCGGCCGGGCCCGATGCCGCGCTGGCCGCGCTGCCGGACACCCAGTCCGTCCGTATGCTGGTTCAATTCCGATCCGAGGCTGATGCCCGTAGCGCGGCGGCGCTCGCGGCGGCCGGGATTGAGACCCTGAATTATGTGTCACCTCAGGCCCGTGTTGTGAAAGCCTCGCGCGAGCAAGTGCGCTCATTGGGTGTGCGGGTTCTGTGGAGCGGGTTGTTGAATGTTTCGGATAAGGTTTCGGCCCTGCTTGGATCCAGTGCGACCCCGCGGAATGTGCTCGTCCAATTCTTCCCGGATGTGGCCGTGGATTCCGCGCTGGCCGTGGTCGGCGCTGCGGGCGGAACTGCCTATCAGAATCGGTACATCGGTGGAACCTACATGGTGGTGGCCGCCTCGGACGCGCAAGTTCAGGCCCTGGCGTCGGAAAACGTCGTGGCGTGGATCATGCCGGCAATGGATGCCCTGACCTCCGGGCAACCGGTGTATCTGCTGCCCGAGCAGAAGGTGGCGGGTGTCGAACTCGCGCCGTTCGCAACCCAAGGCAACGGGTGGGACGGCCCCGGACTCGGAAGCGCGGCCCTGAAGTATTTCTTCATGAACTACACGCCGGATGTGAGCCAGGCGACGACCCGGGGTTCGGTGATCGGCTCCATGCAGAAATGGGCGGCCGTCGCGGCTCTCAGCTTTACGGAAGCTACGGCGCAAGGTCAGCCCTTCTCGCTCGACATCGGGTTCTATTCCGGTGACCATGGCGACGGGTCTCCCTTTGACGGGCCCTTCGGAGTGCTGGCCCATGCCTTCTTCCCGAACGACATCAATCCGGAACCGATCGCCGGGGATCTCCATTTTGACGAGGATGAGACGTGGCGCGTGGGGGCGGGCACGGGCATTGACATGGACTGGGTCGCCCTCCACGAGTTGGGCCACAGCCTGGGTCTGGGCCACTCGGCCGAAACCAATGCCGTGATGTATCCGTTCTATACGGGAAGCCGTCCCGCCACGTTGGATGCCGATGATATCGCCGGAATCCGGGCGCTCTATGGCCTGCCTGCGGGTGGCCCCCCGGAACCGCCGTCTGGTCCAGGCCCGTGGAATCCGAGGTTCGGCCCGGAGAACGTCTCGCTGTTCCGGTTTGATGATGGAGGATTAAGCGCCGAAGACTTCTCGGTGACCAACGACTGGCGAACCGACTGGGCCTCGGCGGCCATCCTGGATGGCGCGGTGCTCTATACCAACACGACTCCGTTCCTGGACAAGGATACCGACAGCGACGGCATGCCTGATTGGTGGGAGATGGCGAACGGGTTGAATCCTTATGATGGAACCGGGGACAACGGCGGCGCCGCCGATGTTGACGGCGATGGACTGTCCAATTTTGAAGAATACCTGGCTGGAACCGATCCGCATAACCCGGACACCGATGGCGATGGGTTTAGTGACTACGATAGCCGCCAGGGGCCGGGGTATCGCACCTACGGCGAGTTGTTCGATGACGGTGACGGCATTCCGGATGCCTGGGAAGTCAAGTACAAGGGGCCTTGTTTGACCACAGGTAAGCGTGGTTTGGATCCGGCGTACTACGATGCCAACCTGGATCCTGATGAGGATGGGTGGGGCAATTTTGCCGAGTATATGTCCAATACGGATCCATTGGTTGCTACCAATTATCCAACACCTTTGGTGGCGGTGCATGTGCGTTACCATGGACGTTTGGGTTCAACCTTGGCGGAGGCGTTGTCGTCCACCAATGGAACGAGGCAAGTGAGGATGAATTTCTATCATTCTTCCTCGATGGATGGGTATCCTGATGCGACATTGCTCACGGGTTCGGAAGCCACGTTTGTCAAAACCTTCACAACGGGTCACATTCATGAGGGGAATAATTACGTCTTCGCCTATCTGGATGTGAACGGGGATGGCGCCTACCAGCCGGAGACGGAACCGGCCGGCATTGCGCAATTCCAACCGGTGAATCTGGGCTGGAGCGATATCAATAACGTGGAGATCGGGCTGACGGATACGATGCCGGGATATCCCCGGTTCTCGTGGCCGGCGATTCCCAATATCGACCGGTACGTGATTACGAATGCCACGTCCGGGTTCTCGAAAAACATAAACGTCCCACGCAATTACTGGCACGAGGGTGACTGGTTGAGCGTCGGCACCTATGGGGCGCCCACGGGAACCGTTGTGATGTTGATATCGAGCAACAACTGGCCAGTGGGGTACTTCACGAATATTGCGCCCATGTTGCCCGCCGTGACCCTGGCGACGCCCAGTATTTACACTCCGCACGACACGGTCTATGTCTATGCCCGCAATGAAATTGAATTCCTGCGGGATACCAACGCAACGGCCTATCGCCTCCAGATCGCCTTGTCGAGTAATGGGGCGCCGGTCATCGCGACGACTAGCATTGTACCCTTCATGGATCTGAATGCCGTCAGTAAGATGACGCTGCCGATCTATGCCGGGGACAATTATGTTCCTGTTGGCGGGAACTATGCGTCGTCCGTGTGGACGAATGGCCGCTATTGGGCGCAAGTCCAGGCCTTTACCCCGAGTACAACGTCCGCCTGGTCGCCCTGGAGCGCCTTTAATTTCAAACTCCAGGCGCCGAGTAGCGGCGGGGAGTCGCTTATCAATGGAGACGTGTATTATTTCGGCAAGGTGTCGCGAGGATTCGCAGGAGGTCAGACCAACCATCTGACGGTGATCGTTCAGGCGTTTGAGTCGCCTGGCTTCAGCGGTGTGGCGGATGGACAGGTTCAGATTACCTACCAGTGCAATACCAATGTGCCGTCGCCGAAGAAGGGTGACTATTCACTGATGGGGTTGGGTTCGAAACCTTACTATGTCCGCGCCTTCATTGATCTGAATGGCAACCGGGTTTTGGATCCATGGGAGCCGGTGGGGTATGCGTTTGAGTCGGTCGCCAAGGGAGGATACGTGCCCATGAAAGTGGATCTCTCCGGCGAAGGCAGTTCGGCGAAGAGCAACGTGAGGATTGTGATTCGTGATCGCGATACGGATGACGACCAACTGCCTGATGGGTGGGAGTGGATGTACTTCGGGACTCTGGCAAAGGGCGCCTATGACATCGGGGTGAATTCGCTAACCCTGCTTCGCAATTACGAAATCGAACCGGCTGACTTGGATCCAACGAAGACCGACTATGATGGCGATGGTGTTCCTGATCAGGTCGAAATTGACTGGACTGATGCCAAGGCGGGAGTGCCAGCCAATCCGGGACATGGGTACATGGCGGTCAACTGGTCTAATTTGACCACGGTTGCGAATCATGTTTACAACCCGTATGATCCCGTTTCCAATCCGACAGGTACGGACTTGAATCCCATCAAGTGGGATACGGATGGTGACGGGCTCTCGGATGGGTATGAAATTACCCATGGTTATAATCCTCTGAATCCGGCCGATGGCGCGGCGCAGATCGCGAAGGCCAAGGCGGCGGGAGAAACGATTCCGGGACTGCCCAGTGTGTCGCGGATCGCTGCCGTGACACCTGATGGCGGCCAGTTCTCGCTGACGTGGCAGGGCCAGGTTGGCATGAATTACGAGGTTCAGTATAGCGATGACCTGAAGACGTGGAATACGGCGCCAAACGGGCCGACCCGATATGGTGAAGCGCTTCACACCTATGTGGATCAGTCGCCCCGGGTTAATACACGGTTCTACAGGGTGGTGGTGAAGTAAAGGGATGAACGCCGATAACCATTGACCGTTTTGCGGCGTTTTCGTAACTTCTCGGTAACACAACAAAAAGAGATCGGATACATATGAAGCACCTGATTCGGAATGCGTTGGTGGCGGTACTGGGCGTCGGGTTGGCCGGGTTGGTCGGTTGCGAATGGAGTGGTGGCGGGAGTGACAATTCCTGGAATGACTCCAGCACGATCGCAAACTTCAATGGTAGTTACCAGGCGAACGGCGGGTATTTGGTCAGCGACTATTCGTCCTCGGCCTCGGCAGGTGGCGGAACCACGACAACCACGACGGGTGGTTTCATTCCGCCGTTGGAAGAAGTGAACGCCAGTTTTACGGGTAATTCCATTTCGTTTACAACGAAATTTGTTCCGATTCGACCGGGCTCGGTCACGATTGCCTTTGCGGATGGAGCAAAGGGATCGGCAACGGATAATGGTTCGGGCGGACTGAGTGGAACCTATCTGAATGTCATCATCGGGGAGCATCCTGCGAATGGAACCGTTGTTTATGAGAACGGTCAGGTCAGTGTCTTCTTTCCCGATGTCCTGGGCTTGCAGTCCTCGCGGGTGACCATTCGCTATACGGTCAACTCGGGAACAACCTCAACGACGACAACCGGCGGGAGCGGGACGGCTGGCAGTTCGGGTGTTTCGATTTACGCCTTCAATGTTCAGCAGACAGGCAATAAACTCAAGATCATTGATAATAACGGCAGTGTCTATGAAGGCAGTCTGGGCGATATCAGGACGACGGGAAATCTGAGTTCGGGTTCCACGGGTGCCACATTCGTGAATGGGGATCAGGTGAGCGCCTCCTTCTCCGCCGGTGGCAAGAGTGCGGCGGGTATCTATGTTAACATGACGGGCACCTTCCAGGGAACCGCGTCAGGTGTCAGTCAGGTCTCGTCAAAATCGGGCGCTTCGGTTGTCTATACGACGTCGATGGCATTGTCCAACCGCCGGATCATGGGAACGTGGATTGAAGATGGCGGCAAGACCGGAAATATTAGTGGCGTTTGTCCTTCCGCAGTGACTGTGACGACGGCCTCCACTGTGTCCACAAATGCTCCCTGAGCAGACCTGACAAATCAATAACATGGCGGGGTCAGGTCGAATCTTTTTCGCCTTGGCCCCGTCGCTTTTTTAAGGAGTAATGAATGGACGGATTAGAAAGAATGGATAAGTCACCGCGTCGTTGGCCTGTGGCGCTGATGGTGGGGCTTTTTGTTGTTTCGGTTGCGGGGACGGTCGTGGCTGAGACGGAGGCCGCTGCAGAAAAGGGCGCAACGTTCCTCGCCATCGGCAGGAAAGACAAGGCGCGCGAACAGTATCTGGCCGCACTGGAGGCCAAACCCGATGAGGCCCTGCGAACACGAATTGAGGAGACGCTCGGTGCGCTTAACGTTGAACTCATCCGCACCCCGTGGCCGATGGCCGAAAAAAAAGAGGTGATTGTTCAAGAAGGGGATTCGATCAAGGCCCTTGCTCGGAAATTCGGAACCACCGTTGAAATGATTGTTAAGGGGAATGCCCTCAAGCGTCCCGACGTCATCCGCCCTGACCAGCGCTTGAAGGTGTTCACAGGAAGAATGGCGATCACGATCAATAAAACCCGCAATGATCTGCTCCTGACGGCGAATGATCGTTATTTCAAGCGGTATCGTGTCGGAACGGGCCGGTACGACAAGACCCCGGTCGGAACCTTTGTGATCAGCGAGCGGATCCCCGAGCCGCCCTGGTGGCGGGAGGATGGTCAGACAGTTCCCTTTGGCGACAAGGAGAATATCCTGGGCACCCGCTGGATGGCGATCAAGGCCACGGGAACAACCCCGGAAATCAGGGGGTATGGAATCCATGGAACCTGGGACACGAACTCCATTGGCAGGGCCGAAAGCGGTGGGTGCATCCGCCTGAAAAATGAAGACATCGAAGAACTCTTCGAACTCACTCCGGTGGGTACGACGGTTGTCATTGAAGAGTAAGACTTCACCTCTTCCATTCTCGATCTCTCCGTGGTAGAGTGATTCCCTTGAATTTGATCAGGAGACTAGAGAATGCATCCCTATAGAACCCATACTTGTGGTGAATTGAGGCTGGATCATGTGGCGCAGACAGTTCGGATTTCGGGCTGGGTGTTCCGGAAACGGGATCATGGGCAGCTTTTGTTTATCGACCTTCGCGACCATTATGGCCAGACCCAGGTGGTGATCACCCCTGACCGCGCCTTTTTCGATCAATGCCAGCATGTCCGTTCGGAGAGCGTGGTCATTGTTACCGGCCATGTGGTGGCCCGTAGCGCCGATACCATCAACGAGGCGCTCGTCACGGGTCGCATCGAGGTTATCGCCGAGAGCGTTACCATCGAGAGTCTGGCGGAACCACTCCCGTTCCAGGTGAATGTGGAGGATGACGGCGCCGAAGACGCCCGCCTGAAATACCGGTTTCTTGACCTGCGTCGCGAGCACCTGCACAAGAACATTCTTCTCCGTTCCCAGATCATTTCCAGCCTGAGGCGGCGGATGATCGGGCATGGGTTTACGGAGTTCCAGACGCCGATCCTGACCAGCAGTTCGCCGGAAGGCGCGCGCGATTACCTCGTGCCCAGCCGTGTTCATCCCGGAAAGTTCTACGCCTTGCCCCAGGCACCCCAGCAATTCAAACAACTTCTGATGGTGGCCGGGTTTGATCGGTATTTCCAGATCGCCCCCTGTTTCCGGGATGAGGATGCGCGGGCCGATCGCTCGCCAGGCGAGTTCTACCAGCTCGATATGGAAATGTCGTTCGTTACCCAGGATGACGTGTTTGCCGTTGTCGAGGACGTCATTTACGGAATTTTTACCGAGTTCTCCAAGATGGCGATAACCACTCCGCCCTTTGAGCGGATTCCTTACGCAACGGCGATGAAAAAGTATGGCACAGACAAGCCGGATCTGCGCATTCCGATCGAGATGCAGGATGTTTCCGATGTATTCCGCGCCTCCAAATTCAATGCGTTCCGCTCAGTTGTGGAGAAGGGGGGCGTTGTGAGGGCCATCCCCGTCAAGGGGATCGCCTGCAAACCGCGAAGTTTCTTTGACAAGTTGGTCGAATATGCCCAGTCGCTGGGTTCCAAGGGTCTGGCCTATCTCGTCTGGGAAGGCGGCGCGGTCAAGGGGCCGATCGTCAAGTTTCTTTCACCGGAGGAAGTCACAGCGCTGGCCTCCTGCGGCGGCATGGTTGAGGGCGATGTCATGTTTTTCGTCAGTGATATGGCGTCGGCGGCGAACAGGGTATCCGGCGCGATCCGCACCAAGCTGGGAACCGATCTGGAGTTGATTCCGAAGGATGTCTTCCGGTTCTGCTGGATCGTGGATTTCCCGATGTTCGAGATGGATGAGGAAACGCGAAGCGTCACCTTTTCCCATAATCCCTTCTCCATGCCTCAGGGCGGAATGAAGGCGTTGTGCGAGCAGAATCCGCTCGATATTCTTGCCTACCAGTATGACATCGTCTGCAACGGCGTCGAGTTGTCCAGCGGCGCGATCCGGAACCATAGCCCCGAGATCATGTACAAGGCGTTTGCCATTGCCGGCTATCCTCCCGAGGAAGTGGATAAGCGGTTCGGCGGCATGATCAACGCCTTCAAGCTCGGCGCCCCGCCGCACGGCGGAATTGCCCCGGGTGTTGACCGTATGGTTATGTTGCTTGCGGGCGAAAGCAATATCCGCGAAGTCATTGCCTTCCCCATGAACCAGAAGGCCCAGGATTTGATGATGAATGCGCCGAATACGGTCAGCGACAAACAGCTTCGCGAGCTTCATCTGAAATTGGATCTGCCCAAGGAGAAGAATCCAGAAGTCAGAATCCAGAATCCAGAATGAGGAGGGAAAAGATGGAATCCAGAATTCAGAAACCAGTATCCAGAAAGAGAAACGAGACCACTTTGCCCCAAAGTTCCTCTGTTTACCGCATTATTCTGAATTCTGAATTCTGGATTCTGGATTCCTTCCCTCTATGATTCGCACTGGCATAGGCTTTGATATCCACCGCTTCGCCACGGGGCGCAAACTCATCCTTGGCGGGGTGGAGATCCCGTCATCCGAGGGACTTGAGGGCCACTCGGATGCGGATGTTCTTTGCCATGCCCTGGCGGATGCCCTGCTGGGGGCGATTGCCGACGGGGATATCGGGCAGCACTTTCCCAATACGGATCCCAGGTGGAAGAACGCCGATAGCGTGGAACTGCTCCGGCAGGTCGTACTCCGGGTCAAGGCCAGGGGGTTTCATGTGGTGAATGTGGATGCCGCCATCCAGGCCGAAAAGCCGAAGATCATGCCTCATGCCATGACCATGCGGATCCGTCTTGCCCCTGTCCTCGAACTTGGCGTGGACGCTGTTTCCATCAAAGCCACCACCATGGAGGGCATGGGCGCCATTGGCCGTGGCGAGGGGATTGCCGTCATGGCCGTGGCAACGGTAGAGAACGGATGAAAATTCACAACACATTGACGCAGCAACTGGAGGAACTGATTCCGCTTGAGGGGAATACAATTCGTCTCTACACCTGCGGCCCCACGGTCTATAACGTCGCCCATATCGGTAATTTCCGCGCCTATATCTTCGAGGATGTCCTCCGCAGGAGTATTAAGTATTTCGGGCATGATGTGATTCAAGTCATGAACCTGACGGATGTTGATGACAAGACCATTGCCGGCGCCAGGCAGGCGGGCGTGCCGTTGGATGCCTTTACGAGAGCCTATAAAACGGCTTTCTTTGAGGACTTGAAAACTCTGAATATCGAGCCGGCGGAGCATTACCCGGCGGCCACGGAGCATATCCCCGAGATGATTGCCCTCATTCAGACACTGATGGCCAAAGGGTATGCCTACCGATCCGAGGATGGCTCCGTCTACTTCAGTGTTTCCAGTTTCCCGGCGTATGGCAAATTGGCGCATCTTGACATGGCCGGTATGCGGCCCGGCGCCCGCGTCCAGCATGATGAGTACGAGAAGGAAAACGTCGCCGATTTCGCCCTCTGGAAGGCCTGGGATGAGAAGGACGGCGATGTGGTCTGGGATGCCCCGTGGGGGCGCGGCCGACCGGGGTGGCACATTGAGTGTTCGGCGATGGCCACCAGGTACCTGGGTGAGAGTTTTGATCTTCATACGGGCGGGGTGGATAACATTTTCCCCCACCATGAGGATGAGATTGCCCAGAGTGAGGCGGCGAGCGGAAAACCCTTTGTGCGCTATTGGATGCACTGCGCCCATCTGATTGTGGATGGACGGAAGATGTCCAAATCGCTGGGGAATTTCCACACCCTCCGCGATGTGATGTCCCGCGGTTATACGGGGCGTGAAATCCGTTACGTGCTCATGGCCGGGCATTACCGCCAGTCCCTCAACTTTTCATTTGAATCGCTGGTTGGCGCCCGGAGCGCCCTCCAGCGCCTGGATGAGTTTCAGGATCGGTTGGGACAGGTGGCTACGGGTCTCCATGGTGGCGGCCTGCCTGATTGGGCCGAACTCGCCCGCGAGAAGTTTGACGCGGGTCTTGCCGATGATCTCAACATTTCCGAATCTCTCGGGGCGTTGTTCGACATGGTGCACGCCGGGAACCGGGCCATCGATTCCAAGGCCTTATCGGCCGGAGACGCCGGCGCTGTGCAGGCGCTGTTGACCCGATTCGACACCATTCTGGGTTTTCTGGCAAAACCCGCCGATACGGTTCCTGTGGAAGCCCTGAACCTGCTGGAATTGCGGCAACAGGCGCGTCAGACAAAGAACTGGGCTGAGGCGGATCGTGTGAGAAACGAACTGGCCATTTTGGGCTGGATTATTCAAGACACCCCGCAAGGGCCGAAATTGAAGAAAAAATGACGGTAACAGGCAAATTCATCACCTTCGAGGGGCCGGAGGGTGGGGGGAAATCGACCCATATCAGGA
>JBAWZH010000049.1:0-15002 GCA_037143135.1 bacterium | reverse complement strand
GAACCGTGTTCAGGGGTTGTTTGTCAGCCTGTTTGGCCAGCGTCCAGGGTTGCTTTCGCTCCAGATACCGGTTCGCCTCGCGCACCACATTGGCCACCGTAGCCAGGCCGAGATCCAGTCTCATTCCCTCCAGCATGGTTTCCATGGCGCCTGCCGAGGCCACGGCCGACGCGCGGAGTTGCTGTTCATCCTCACCCGGTTCCCCCGGCGCGGGCAGCACGCCACCCGCATAGGTTTCGATCATCTTGATGACGCGGCTCAGCAAATTGCCCAGATCGTTGGCCAGATCCGCATTCGTGCGTCGGATGAACGCCTCCTCGGTAAAACTGGCATCCTGTCCCAATGCCATCTCGGCCATCAGGAAATAGCGGAAGGCATCCACCCCGTATTGATCGACAAAGTCCATGGGATTGATGACATTGCCGGTGGTCTTGCTCATTTTGGCGTCCCCCACCAACCACCACCCATGGGCGAACACCGACTCAGGCAGTTCCACACCCATCGCCTTGAGCATGATCGGCCAGTAAACCGTGTGCGTCGTGAGGATATCTTTTCCGATCAAGTGAACGGATGCCGGCCACCATTTCCTGAATGTCTCATCATCGCTGAGATACCCGACCGCGCTGATGTAGTTGGTCAGGGCATCGCACCAGACGTACGCCACAAAGTCCTTATCGAAGGGCAGTTCAATCCCCCAGTTCAACCGGCTCTTGGGCCGCGAAACACAGAGGTCATTCAACTTCTTGCGCAAAAAACCAAGCGTCTCATTGCGGCGAAAATCGGGTTGGATGAACTTCGGGTTGTCCTGGATATAGTGGATCAGCCACTCCTGATATTTGCTCATCCGCAGAAAGTAATTCGACTCGCGGATGCGATCCACCGGCCGTTTGCAGTCCGGACAGGTTCCGTTATCGAGATCCTTCTCCATGAAGAACCGCTCGCAAGGCACGCAATACCAGCCGTCATATTCCGCCCGGTAGATCTCGTCCCGGTCATACAGATCCTGAAACACCTTCTGCACCACCACCTTGTGACGGGGTTCCGTCGTTCGGATGAAGTCGTCATGGGTGATTTCCAGTTTCTTCCAGAGTTCCTGGAAACGGACAACGGTATTGTCGGCATGGTGTTGCGGCGTGATGCCGGCTTTCTCGGCCGCCTGTTGAACCTTCTGGCCATGCTCATCGGTGCCGGTCAGAAAAAAAGTCGGCACCTTCATCAACCGGTGATACCGGGCCAGGACATCCGCCAAAATGGTGGTGTACGCATGGCCGATATGGGGCCGGTCATTCACATAATAGATCGGCGTCGTGATATAGAATTTTTTGGCATTCATGGAATTTCCCTCAACGTGGTTAAGTTAGCGCGTCATCCCCCATCCTTCAACCATCAAAATAGAGTCACAGGACGCATTCGCCAGCGCTTGCTGTTTTCCGGCCATTTTCGTATGTTCACGGCATGACTACATCCAAGGTTGCCATTCTCCGGACCTCGCCCGGCACCGTTCTGGAAGACTATCACCGTCTGATGAACCTCGCCGGATATCAGGAGGTCATCTCCAAACAGGCCGATACCGCCCTGAAAGTGAACATCAGTTGGCACTTCTTTTATCCCGGCAGTTCCACGACGCCGTGGCAACTCGACGGCGTCATCCGGGCTCTGAAACGCGACGGCTACTCCCCCGATAATATCCACGCCTGCCATAACCGTACCGTCGTGATCGATGCCCACCTCGGCGAACGGGAGAACAAACAAATCAACGTCGTCCAGGCCCACGGACTCCGTAACGTCCACCTCTACGAAGGCAACGAACCCTGGATCCATGTCCGTGACGCCGTGGGCGCCGTCGCCGACCAATTTCTCTGCCTCAACCAGGTCTATCCCGACGGGTTCATGATCCCCAGGCGCTTCATCGGGGAGAACATCATCCACCTTCCCACTGTAAAAACCCATGTCTTCACCACCACCACCGGCGCCATGAAAAACGCCTTCGGAGGATTGCTGAATGAACGCCGGCACTGGACCCACCCGGTCATCCATGAAACCCTCGTGGATCTCCTGATGATTCAGAAAAAAATCCATTCGGGTGTGTTCGCCGTGATGGACGGCACCTTTGCCGGAGACGGCCCCGGCCCGCGTTGCATGATCCCCTACGTCAAGAATGTGATCCTGGCCTCGTCCGATCAGGTTGCCATCGATGCCGTCGCCGCCAAACTCATGGGCTTCGACCCGCTCAAGGACATCAAGTTTGTCCGCCTGGCCCATGACCGGGGCCTGGGGTGCGGCGATGTGCGCGAGATCGAAATCGTGGGCGATGCCGATGTTCTGAAGGACAACTGGAATTTCGTGGGGCCGTTCAAGAAGATGACCTTCGCCAGCAAGATGCAGCACAAGATCTATTGGGGCCCCCTTCGCAAACCCATCGAGTGGTCGCTCAAGACCGTACTCGCCCCCTGGGCCTATATCGCCAGCGTGATCTATCATGACTCCTTCTGGTATCCCACCCACCAGAAACTGGTTCACGATATTCTCCACAGCGCCTGGGGCCGCCTGTTCCATAACTGGGACTCGGTGGCCATTCCGCCCCATGATCTCACCGCCAAGGGCTGGGCCGATGTCGGCGAAGATCCCCTCGAACTGAAACGGGGCCGTTGGAAATTGTTCAAGAAGTCCCTCTCCATCCTCGGCACCTGCATCAGGGAGGCGCCCGAGTTTGCGGCGCGGAAAAGGCGGGGAAAAGAATAGAGTCCCAATGAATACTCTTCCCAACACCCCGCTACCCATCTCGCGGAGCGAGATGGTGCAGCGCGGCTGGGATCAGTGCGATGTCATCCTCGTCACCGGCGATGCCTATGTCGATCACCCATCCTTCGGGGTGGCGCTCATCGGCCGCTGGCTGGAATCCAAGGGCTACCGGGTGGGCATCATTGCAGCACCCGACCCGGCCAATGTCGAGGCATTCCGGATTCTCGGTCCGCCGCGCCTGTTCTGGGGTGTTACGGCGGGCAATCTGGACAGCCAACTGGCGCGCCTGACCGTGATGCGCAAACGGCGCCGGGACGATCCCTATCTGCCGGAAGGTCAGGGCGACCTGCGCCCTCCCAACGCCACCATTGTCTATGTCACAAAGGTTCGCCAGGCGTTCAAGAACAGAATTCAGAATCCAGAATCCAGAATCCAGAATACCCATGGTCGCTCTGACTTCCTTCAACCAGCCCCGGTTATCATCGGGGGGATTGAGGCCTCATTGCGTCGCTTCCCCTACTACGACTTCTGGACTGACAGCGTTAAACGCTCGATTCTTTTCGACTCCAAGGCCGACCTCCTGGTGTATGGCATGGGGGAAACCGCGATTGCGGAGGCGGCCGCACGATTGAATCGGGGAGAAGGCCTGTCTGGTATTCCGGGAACGGCGGAAATCAGAAGGCAGACGTCACCTGAAATCCTGCCTCACCCTTCTTTTCTCCCCTCATTCGAATCCGTCTCGACCGACAAAGACGCCTTCACGCTCATGACGCGGGAGGTTCTCCTCAACGCCGCTTCTGACGCTTCCGCCACCTTCGTTCAACCGCACGGCGACCGGCTGCTCGTGGTTCATCCACCGGCTCCTCCGTTGTCATCCTCCGCGCTTGACGCCCTCTATGCCCTGCCCTTCACCCGGCGACCGCATCCCGTCTATGGTAACAACCGGATTGCCGCCTACGACATGATCAAAGACTCGATCACGACCCACCGGGGCTGCTACGGATCCTGCGCCTTCTGCGCCATCGCCACACACCAGGGCAAGACCATCGTCTCACGAAGCCGGGACAGTGTCCTCGCCGAAATCGGACTCCTGGCGTCGAGTCCGGACTTTCGCGGCACAATCAGTGATTTGGGCGGGCCCACGGCCAACATGTATGGCACCTATTGCAGGAAGGGCGGCGCCAACTGCCGCCGCCCGGGTTGCCTGGCGCCTGATCTCTGCCCGAATCTGGAAACCGACGCCACCCCCCAGATGGAACTCTTGAAGGCGGCGCGGAAGAGTCCCGGCATGAAACACGTCTTTGTCACCAGCGGAATCCGGTTCGATCTCGCCCTCATCCAGGATTCACGCGGCGCCATCGGCGAACTGGCCGCCCACCACGTCAGCGGGCGCCTGAAAATCGCCCCTGAACACATCAGCGAAAAGGTCCTGAAAGTCATGCGGAAACCGACGTCTGAGTCCTACCGCCGGTTTGTGAAACGGTTTAAAGACGCCTCCTGCAAGGCCGGAAAACCCCAGCAAATCGTGGAGTATTTCATCAGCGGGCACCCAGGCTGCACTCTGGAAGACATGATCGAACTGGCCCAATATCTGAAACGTGAAGACATCAAACCGGAGCAGGTCCAGGACTTCTATCCGGCTCCGCTGACTCTCGCCGCCGCCATGTTCCACACCGGGAAGGATCCCCTTACAGGCGAGTCGGTCTATGTGGCGCGGACGGATAATGAGAAGGCGATGCAGCGCGCGCTCCTGCTATTCCACGATCCCGCTTTTCATCGCAAGGCACGGGAAGCCCTGCGTATGGCGGGTCGGGGGGATCTCATCGGGCGGGGATCAAAGAGCCTGGTGCCGGACGAAAGGATGCATTCCTTGTAGTATTAAAGTCCTCGAATAATCTCATTTCATATCCTATATTTGCACACCTTACAGAAGGATACTGTCCAATGAATTGTCACACCGCCATGACTGCCCGAGAACGTTTCCACGCGCTAATGAATTTCCAACCCGTCGACCGCCTGCCCATTCTGGAATGGGCCTCTTGGTGGGGTCTCACCATCCGCCGCTGGCGGGACGAGGGACTTCCCGCCAACCTCGACGCCCAGGGAATTTACCGTTACTTCAACATGGATGTTCATTACCAGGGATGGATCGGACCGCGCAAGGATCGTTGTCCCGAGCCTGCTCGACATGGCGCCCCGATACTGTGCACGGCCGACGAATATGAGAAACTCCGGCCTCTGCTTTACCCGGATAACGAACCGTTGATCAACGCGGATCAGTGGCGCGACTGGGCTCGGCATCAGCGCGACGATGGCGACATCCTCTGGTTCACCCTGGAGGGTTTCTTCTGGTATCCGCGCACCCTCTTGGGCATAATAAACCACCTCTACGCCTTCTATGACCAGCCGGAACTGATGCATCGAATCAACGCCGATCTCACCGCCTTCAACCTCCGGGTGATTGACGAAATCTGCGCCATCTGCAGACCCGACTTCATGACCTTTGCCGAGGACATGAGCTACAACAACGGCCCCATGCTCTCAGAGGCACAGTTTGATGAGTTTTTACTGCCGTACTACCAGCGAATTATTCCCCGTCTCAAGGAACACGGTGTGCGTGTCATCGTGGACTCCGATGGGAACATCACCAAACCGGCAGCCTGGTTTGAGCGTGCCGGCATTGAAGGGATCCTGCCTCTGGAACGCCAAGCTGGCGTGGACATGAATGTTCTGCGCGAACAGCATCCGAAACAATTGTATATTGGAGCCTTCGACAAAATGGTGATGCATCATGGCGAGGCGGCTCTACGCGCCGAGTTCGAGCGGTTGTTGCCTGCCGCCCGCCAGGGCGGGTTCATCATTTCCGTGGATCATCAAACGCCACCAGCCGTGTCTCTGGATGACTATCGCCTGTTCATCCGACTATTTAACGAATATGCCACAAGGGTTTGACTCTTCCTCCTTTATATGGCTATATATAGTTCTATATTTACAGGAGTCAAAACATGCGAGTCCCCCTTTCCTTCGCGTCACGGCCCCACGAGGCGCGCGCCAGTCACCACATCGCCCACGATTGCCGCCAGTTGCGACAGGAACTGGAGGCCCTGTTTCACGAGACCGAACTCCCCCACGAGGAATTCCATGAACTCTCCCTTCGACTGGAGCGAATCCTGTCTCAGGCAGAAAGGCGGTGCGATTAGGATTCCTGTTGGCTGCTGATGATAGTGTTTGACTCTTGGAGCAGACTATCGATCTCGGACCGGGATAAGGCGCGCGCCTTGCCTGTTGGCAAGATTCCAAGGGTCAATGAACCCACCGCGACACGTTGCAGAGTCAGCACAGACAAGCCCAGCGACTGGGCCATCCGGCGAATCTGCCGCTTCCGACCTTCCTTCAGAACCACCCGGTATCCGGCCTGTTCTTTCGGCAAGGGGCTGATGGATTCGGCCCGCAGGATTTCCCCTTCCGATTCGATCCCGGCAAGCATCCGGGAGCGCGCTGTTTCTGAAAGCGGCGCAGTGAGGCGCACCCAGTAGGTTTTCGCAACCTCATGCCGCGGATGGGTCAAGTGAAGGGCCAAGGCCCCGTCGTTGGTGACAATCAGCAACCCTTCGCTGTCCTGGTCAAGCCGCCCCACGGGATAAAGCCGTTCGCGGCAATTCGGGAAGTAATCAAGGAAGGTTTTCCGTCCATGGGTATCCTGACAGGTGCAGAGCACTCCGACAGGTTTGTTGAACATGTAATATAGTTTCGGCTCCGGGAAGACACGGCGACCGTCAACCTCGACGGTATCGGACTCCGGATCAAGGCAGAATCCCTGCTGGGTGACGGGACGGCCATTCACAGAAACCCGGCCGTCAGCGATATACTGTTCGCTGGCGCGCCGGGAGGCAACCCCGCAGGCCGCGAGGTATTTCTGAAGACGAACCGACTTACTCAGGCTTCGTTTTAGGGAGCCCGAATCCGCGGTTGCCCTCTTTCCACTTCCCGCGTTTCCGCAGGAGGTCAACTCTCTCGAATCGCTTGAGGACATTTCGTTTGGCGGTAATTTTATCCGCCGACTTCAAACTTGCATGCTGGGACATCGTCTTACTCCAAATCTAACCCTTTTTCCGTTTCAGGGGTGCGCATCATGCCGAAAACGGCGGGGCATGTCAATGCTTGCGTTGCTTTTTAAGGGCGGGTCGGATATGGTGCCCCGGATTGGAGAACCTCATGTATAAATGGCAACTGGATCGGCCCCTGGCCGTGTTTGATATCGAATCCACCGGAATCAACCCGAGAACCGACAGAATTATTGAATTGTCTGTGGTCAAACTCATGCCTCCTAAAGGCGCGCATCAACTCCACACCTTCCTCCTGAACCCCGGAATTCCCATTCCTCCGGAATCCTCCGCCATCCACGGAATCAAGGATTCGGATGTGGCTGACAAACCTCTTTTCAAAACGCTGGCTCCCGATCTCTACCGGCTTCTGGAAGGGTGTGATTTTGGCGGCTACAACATTATCCGCTTCGACATTCCCATGCTGATTGAGGAATTCGTGAGGGCGAGCATCAATTTTAACATGGCGGGCCGCCGCATCGTTGACGCCCAACGGATCTTTCACAAGCGCGAACCCCGCGACCTGAAGGCCGCACTGGATTTCTATTGCGGCGAACTCTTCCTCGAGGGACACCGGGCGGAGGCCGATGCCCTCGCCACCGTCCGCGTTCTGGAGGGGCAGTTTTCCAAGTACCCCGACCTCCCCCGGACACTGGATGAGTTGGACAAGTATTGCGACCTCCGCGACCCCTCCTGGGCAGACCGGGATGGAAAACTCCGCTGGCAGAACCGGGAAATCGCCATCAATTTCGGGAAGAATAAAGGGAAACTGATCAGTGAAATGGCCCGTGTTGACCCCGGTTTCCTCAAGTGGATTCTGAAAAGCGATTTCGCGAGCGACACCAAGGACATCATCTCCAAGATCCTGGAGGGGAAGAAAATCGACCCCATCGGCGCAGGCATCGCGGATCAGTTGGCCGCCTTGAAAGATTCCGACGTCGAGTAAACCAGTCCATTCAGCGCCCGCAAGACCACCCGCCCCACTATCTCAAGACTGTCGGCGCTGAGTTTGTCCACGGTATCGGCGGAGGTATGCCAGTAATCATTCAGTCCGGGTGCGGAGCCATACTCGAAATCAATCAGGTCAACGGCGGGCATCCCGTGATCCAAAAAGGGCTGGTGGTCATCCAGAATCGTTCCGGGGAAAAGTGAGAATTTCGACCGGACGCCCGACTCCGTCGCCGCATCAAATACACGCGAGATCAGATCCGGGGTTCCATTCCGGGGCACAGTCACGGAAAGATCCCTGTCGCCGATCATATCCAGCAGGATGAAGGCCAGCACCTCGCGGGAACGTCCGGTTCGGGACAGTTCGGCGGCGAGATGGCGGCTTCCATGCAAGCCGTCCGTCGGCCCGTAGTCGATCCGGCATTCCTCCCCATCCAGGAAGACCAGTTGAATCGTCGGCGCCTGTCCAGCGCCAGCCTTCAGAATCGGGGCGAGAGCCAGCAGAACGCCAATCCCCGAACCCGAGTCATTGGCCCCGTCAAATGACTCAATTCCTGATTTAGTGTCCGTGTGAGCCCCCAGGAGAATCAGTCCCGGTTTCCCACCGGGAATCGTGGCGATCACATTGATGAACGAATTTGACCCCGTCGGGGTGACATCCTGAAAGGATTGCCTTTCCACCCCGACGCCGAGTGACGTCAGGCGCTGTTGGAGAGCATCGGCGGCGTGTTGCGCTCCCTTTGTCCCCGCCACGCGCGGCCCGACGGCCAAAAATCCCCGAACTTCCTGGAGGGCATTGGTTCCGGAAAACCGGGACACCTCATAGGGGGGCGTGACCGTGGGGTTCGCTTCCCGTTGGCGGCATGACAGGCACAGTAACAAGCAAGACAGGAAAATCCCCTTCATCCCCGGTCTGTCATTCCGAGGAGATCCAGGATCCGATCCAAGTCGTCATTGGTATAGAAGTCAATCTGCACGTTACCCTTGACCTTGCGCCCGTTGGCGGTGGTCCGGCAGGGCTGGATCTGGACACTGGTTCCGAAATACTGATGAAGTTTATCCGTCAGGAACACGAGATGACTGGAGGGGATATCCTCTTTCCCCGGCGTTCTTTTACGGGGGATTTTCCGGGCGTGCTCAACGATTCTTTCCAGATCTCTTACGGACAGGCCGTCCTTGATGACCCGTTCCGCCATCCGGCACTGTTCATGCTCAACCGGCAGCCCCAGCAACACCTTGGCGTGTCCGGCGGATAGCAATCCTTCGGCCATGAACTTCTTGATTTCCCTGGGCAACGAGAGGAGGCGCAGGGCATTCGCCACCGAGGCGCGCCCCTTGCTGACCCGTCTGGCGATTTCATCCTGGGTCAACGTGAACTGGTCGGCCAGGGCCTGATACCCCTCGGCCTCCTCGATCACATTCAAATCCGCCCGTTGCAGGTTCTCAATCAGTCCGAGTTCAAGCGCCTCGCGGTCGGTCGCCTGCCTGACCACCACCGGCACCTGTTTCAACCCGGCTTCCTGGGCGGCGCGCCAGCGGCGTTCACCGGCGATGAGTTCATAACCCTCGTCGGTCTTGCGAACCACCAGCGGTTCGATGACGCCATGCTCACGGATGGAGGCCACGAGTTCATCCAGCGCCTCCTTGACGAACACGCGCCGGGGCTGAAGCGGATTCGGACGAATCTGCGATACAGCCACCTTCTGCTGGCCTTCCGCACCCGGCGACGCCACGGGGGACGCTTCAACAGGAGTATCCTGGATCAAAGCACTCAACCCGCGTCCCAAACCATGTTTCACCGCCATCCCGCTCCTCCTCCCCGCCCCAACAGGACAGACTTCCGTTGATTATTTCCGCACAAACAGTTGCCCTGTGCGGGACCGGTTGTCAACCATCGGGCGCACGCCCGGGGTGGGCTTGACACCGTCATCATCCGCCTTGACCGCCTCATCACCCTTCGCGACAAGCGTTTCCTCATCCACCGAAACCTCGCCGGAAACCGAATCAGACGGGCTGATTTCAGATTTACCCACCAGGGTGACGCCCTCCTCGACGACCAACCGCTTGGCCTTGAGGTCGCCGGCGACCCGGGCCGTTCCCTTGAGTTCAATGCGTTCCCTGGCGATGATGTTGCCCTTGAGAATCCCCAGAACAACAATCGAGGCGGCCGAGACATTTCCCTTGATGGCCGCGCTTTTTTCAATAAGCACATTCCCCTCGCAGGTCAGGTCGCCGCTCAGTTTTCCGGCCATTTTCACGGCCCCGGCGCTCTTGATAGAACCGGTAATTTCCACATCCTCTGCAATCAGTGTTTTTGCGTCTTCCATGGTCTGTCCTTATTTTGAGTCTACTTCAAATCCGGCCCAGCGGCGCCTGCCGTAGGCCATTCCCATCACGGTCAAATTTACGGGTACATTCCCGCCCTCATCAAGCCGGTCGTTTCCGGCATGCCAAAAAGCAGGTTCATATTCTGCAACGCGGATCCCGCCTGCCCCTTCATGAGGTTGTCGATATGCGAAATCACCCGCAGTTTGCGGGTACGGTCATCGACATCCACGATCAGGTTGCAATAGTTAGTTCCGCGAACATGCATGGAGCCGATGGTCGCCGAACGGTCATAGATCCGGACGAAGGCGCTGTCCTTGTAGAACTCCCGGTACAGGGCCACCACATCCGCGGCCTTGGTGTCCGCCTTCAATTGGCCGTACAGGCTGGACATGATGCCGCGGCAGACGGGAACAACCTGGGCGGTAAAAGTCACGCGGATGGCCTCATTGGCCTGCAGACTGAGTTCACGCTCAATCTCGCAGACATGCTGGTGTCCGGCGAGTTTATAGACATTCATGTGATCGTAGCGGGCGGGGTAATGGAACGTCGCGTTCGGCTTCTTGCCGGCGCCCGACACTCCCGTTTTGCAATCGCAGATCACGCTGAAGGGATCAACGAGATGATGTTTTACGGCGGGAGAGAGGCCCAGGATGCAACTCACGGCAAAGCATCCGGGATTTCCGACCACACGCCGCCTGGCATCGATCTCACTCCGATGGAGTTCCGCCAGGCCATAGACGGCTTCCGGCAGAATGACCGGCGAGGCATGTTTGGGTTCAATGCCGATACGGCTGGCATATTCGGCATAACTCTCCGGCGAATTGAACCGGAAATCACCGCTGTAATCGACCAACTTGGCGCCCGATGCAAGAATCTCGGGTGCCAGTTTCATCCCGACGCCGTCCGGCGTGGCCGTGAACACCACATCCACCGGCTGCTGGGCCACGGGATCCTTCGGATCCACAATCGGAATGTCGCAAAAACCGGTCAGATGCGGATACAATTTGCTGATCGGCGCCCCGACGTCCGTCACATCCACCAACGCGGCGATTTTCGCCCCGGGATGGGAGGTCAGGAGTTCCACAATGCCCACGCCTCCGTAACCGCCTGCCCCGATGATTTTAGCTCGAATCACGCTGAATTCTCCTTCTTGAAAAATATCGAGGCTACCATAGTGACCCCCATTCCCCGTGTCAAGTTACGGTTTGGTGTCGATTACCCCTCGACACGCGTCCCCCGTCACTTCATAATGCCGGTTATGGAATCACAACGATTACAGGTACGACCGGAACAGGCGGGAATGCCTTTGCAGGATTTTCTGGCCCTGAAACTCGGGCTCTCCCGGAACAAGGCCAAAACCATCCTGGATGAACGGCAGGCCTTTGTGAATGGCCGCCGCATCTGGATGACGAAACATGAGTTGAAAAAAGGCGATTTCATCGACATCATGATTCCCCGCAGCACGACCCGGAAATCGCCGATTACCCCGGTTATCCTCTTTCAGGACAACGACTACCTCGTCGTCAACAAGACCCCCGGCCGCCTGTCCAATGGACCGGACAGTCTGGAGGCCGATCTTCAGACCCTGATGAACCAACCCCGGCTTCAGGCCGTCCACCGCCTGGATCGCGACACCTCCGGGTGCATTCTTATCGCGCGTTCAAAACCCGCGTTCGACAGCGCCGTTGAGTTGTTCAAGGAGCAGCGCATCAACAAAGTGTACCACGTCCTTGCCGCCGGCGAGATCAAGGAACGGGAGCGCACGATTGAATACGCTCTCGAGGGCGAACCCGCCGTCACCCATCTCCATCTGGTCTCCAGCCATGAACTGGCCAGTCACCTGAAGGTCAAAATTGAAACCGGCCGCACCCATCAAATCCGCAAACACCTCGCCTATATCGGGCATCCGGTCCTGGGTGACCGAACCTATGCGGCGCGTGGAGCGATTCCCGAGGAGTTCCGGCTGATCGAGCGACAGATGCTCCACGCCGCCAGCCTGACGTTCGAGTCTCCCTTCACCCATGAAAAGATCCGGGTTGAGGCGCCGCTTCCGAAGGATTTCAAGATGTGGATCAAGCGGCTGGGGTTAAAATAGCCCGATTCAACCCAGTGTCTGGCGGCCTTTCATGGCGCGCGAAAGAGTGACGGAATCCGAATACATGACCCCGCTTCCAACCGGAATGCCCGAGGCCAGGCGCGTGACGCGCACAGGATATTTTTTCAGTAATTCGGCGATATAGTTGCCCGTGGCTTCGCTCTCCACATCCGTCCCCAGCGCCATAATGACTTCCGAAAAGCCCTCGGTCTCGACTCGTTTGAGAAGCGCCTGAAGCCGCAGGTCGCCGGGGCCTTCGCCATGCATCGGCGAGAGGATTCCCATCAGGGCATGATAACGGCCCTTATAGGCGCCCGTCCGTTCAATCGCCACAATGTCGGACGGATCCTGCACCACGCACACCATCGAGGCGTCCCGCGAGGAATGGGAGCAAAGACGGCACGGCATTTCAGCCACCGTGGTAATGCCGCCGCACAGGGAACACAGCCGGATACTCTCCTGCGCCTCGCGAAGCGCCTGCTCCAATTCCCGCATCACGCCGTCGGTATCCGACGCCAACCGGTAGGCCATGCGTTCCGCCGAACGGCGTCCGATGCCGGGCAACTTGCCCAGCGCCACCGCGATGCGATCCAGATACTCCAGGCCGTTCATCGTGGTGATCAGTGACCGAACATGCCGGGCATGCCCATCCCTGCCGTGACCTTGCCCATCTGTTCCGAGGCCATTTCTCGGCTCTTCCTGATGGCGCCATCGACCGCTGCCAGAATCAGGTCTTCCAGCATTTCCTTATCCGAGGGAGTGATCACCTTGGGATCGATCTTGAGACTCACAATGCTCCCGTCGCCCGTCGCCACGGCCGTCACCATGCCGCCTCCGCTGGAAAACTCAACCCGTTTCGTCGCCAATTCGGCCTGGACGCGTTCCATATCCTTCTGCATCGTCTGGGCCTGCTTCATTAATTTCATCACGTTCATGAATCACTCCTACTCCCGAATGTCGATTATGCTTCCATTAAAAAATTCCAGGGTCTTGTTCACGACCGGAACCTGTTGCCACTCCTGCCGCGTCTTGGGGCGGGGTTTGGCGCCGGACGGACTTCCCTCCTGATCAACCGTGTGATCGGCCGGCACGTCGGACTGTCCCCGGGCCTCAATCAATTTGAATTCCACATTGACAGTCCGTTTCAGAAATTGGCCCAAGGCTCCCTGAACGGCCTTGTGATACTGGGGGATTTTCATCTTCTCGATGCCGACCTTCCCGAACTCGGGATCAAATCCCACGATCACGCGGGTTTCCTCAACCGCCAGGGGTCTGGCATCCATCAACACCGCACCCGCCAACGCCACCGTGCGTTTCACCCGTTCCACGATCTGATCGCGCCATTTTTCGGTCAGTCGTTCGAGTTCATTGGCAGGACTGATCAGGGCGGGAGGGCGGATCGCCGCCGATGCAGGAGCAGAAATCACCGCCGGCGCGGGAGCGGGGATCGCCTTCGGGGCGGGGGTCTCCGCCGAAACCGGCGCGGCCGGCACGCCGAGCGATTGCCGGATCGAGTCCAGCCGTTTCAGAAGGTCATCCACCGACACCGTCGTCGCCTTGGCACAACGGATCAACGCGGTTTCCACCAGGGTTCGACGCGACAGGGCATACCGCATCCGATCCTCGGCCTGAGACAGCGCCTCGGCAATCCGGATCAACCGGTCCGGCCTGGCCAGTTCAGCCTGTTTCTTGAGACTCTCCAGTTGAGATGCCATGACATCCAGGGTGGCGGACGCCTCGGGGGCGCACTCGTAAATCAGAAGGGCGCGGAAATGATCCAACAGTTCCAGCACCAACCGCTGCATATCCTTCCCACCCGCGTCAAGATCGGCAATGATGCCCACAATCCGTCCCACATCGCCCGTGAGAACCGCCGTGGCGAGGGTTTCCAGGGTTTCGCGCGACACCAGGCCGAAGACCGACAGCACATCGGCTTCCGTGATGGTGTCGCCCCGGAAGGCAATCAACTGATCCATCGCCGACTCAGCGTCACGCAGGCCGCCCTCGGCGCCCCGGGCGATCGCCAGGGCGGCGTCGGCATCCAGTGTAATCTTTTCTTCCGCTGCGATCAGGTTAAGACGTTCGATGATGAGGGCGGTCGGAATACGACGGAGGTCAAAGCGCTGGCACCGTGACACGATCGTCGGCAGCACCTTGTGAACCTCGGTCGTGGCAAAGAAGAATTTCACATGGGCCGGCGGTTCCTCCAGGGTCTTGAGCAAGGCATTGAATGCGCCTTGGGAAAGCATATGGACTTCATCAATGATATAGATCTTGTATTTGCCGTGGGTGGGGGCGAATTTGACATTATCGCGCAACTCACGAACCTGTTCGACACCGTTATTCGAGGCGCCGTCGATCTCCAGCACGTCCATCGAGGTTCCCGAGGTGATCTCGCGGCAGGAATCACAGGCCCCGCAGGGAGTCACCGTGGGACCGGTTGCACAGTTCAACGCCTTTGCGAACAGGCGCGCCATCGAGGTTTTCCCCGTTCCCCGCGGCCCCACAAAGAGATAGGCATGGGCAATCCGGTTGGCCTTGATGGCATTCTGGAGTGTCTGGGTGACATGATCCTGCCCCACCACATCCGCGAATTGCTGCGGCCGCCATTTTCTCGCCAATACTTCGTAGGCCATAAGAGAGTCTCCCCCTCGATTTCACACCCTGCCGATACCGGTTCCCAGGAAGCCGGGACCGGCTAAGGCCAGGGACACTACGGCGCACGGGAACATGGCATACCGTTGCACCCTTCCGGGCCTGGCGGGATTTTGCCGGTTTCCGCCGCA
>JBAWZH010000048.1:0-15092 GCA_037143135.1 bacterium | reverse complement strand
GTTTTTAAAACGAGTTGTCCAAAGGCATCATACCCGGTGGTTGTCACCCGCCCGCACGGCGTGGCTTCGCGGATTTTGTTTCCGGTTGCATCATAGGCCATGACCAGTGAGTTTGAGGCTGGATCCATGACCCTGATGAGCCGATTCAGGGCGTCGTACTGGAAGGTTGTGGGGTAGCCGCGTTTATCAATTTCCTCTGCGACATTACCGGCGGCATCGTAAGATTTCCAGGTCTCACCGCCAAGCGCATCGCCGGTACTGACAACCCGGCCAAGAGGATCATACTCAAACCAGGAAACGGCGCCGTTCCGGGCCACCAGGGTGGTTACATTGCCAGACGGGTCATACTCCAGGGATTCGCTCGCGCCCAGGGCATCCGTGGTATTCGTCAGACGACCCAGCGCGTCATACTCATACCGGGTCACATTTCCGAGGGGATCCGTCATGGTTCGCTTGAGGTTGTAGGCGTCATAGAGGCAACCCGTCCGATGACCCAAGGCGTCGATAACCCCGGTGATGTTGCCGCGATCATCATAGACCGTTCGTGTAATCCCGCCCAAGGCATCCGTCACAACCGTCTGACGGTTCATGACATCATAGGAATACCGGGTTACGGCGCCGTTCTCATTGGTTTTGGAGACGAGATTGCCTGCCGCATCAAAAGCCTGGCCCACACCACTCCCGTCCGGATTTACATGACTCACCTCGCGCCCCAGGGCATCAAAACGGTAAACGAAGGTGCGGGCCCGGGCGAGCCCCTCGCCGATTGTCCTGCGGGTCGCATGTCCGGCGGCATCCAAAACATAACTGGTGACAAGTCCCTGGGGATTGATCTCGCGAACAACCCGGTCGTTCAGGTCATAGGCCCACTTCGCCGTATTACCGAGGGGATCCGTGAGCCGGACAAGGCGTCCATACACGTCATAGTCGGACACCGTAACCCTCCCCGATCTGTCGATCAGCCAACACAACTTTCCCCGACCGTCCAGGATTTGCCGTATGGAATAGCCCGCTTCATCCACAGTGTTGGTGACCCGCCCCAGCGCGTCATAGGAATACGACTTAACAAAACCCATTCTGTTGGTTTCAGTCAGCAGGTTTCCTTCATCGTCGTACGTCCGCTCTATCGTAAGGCCCAGGGCGTCTGTCTCGCTCAGCAAACGCCCCTGCAAATCATAGTCATACGACACCGAGCGCGCATCCGCCAACCCAACCCCTGTGACCTTGTTGGTAAGGCGCCCCGCCGCATCCCAGGCATAGCGGATGACCGCGCCACCGGCCTCCTGTTCGAGACGTACATTCCCAGCCTGATCGTAAGCCAGTCGGCGAATGGATCCATCCGGTCGGGTAACCCTGACCAGGCGCCGGTGGAGGTCATACGTGAATTCCGTCCGCCGGTTCAGGGCATCGATCTCCGCGATTTTGAGACCGCGCACATCGTACTCGAAACAATTCGTGGCCGACACCGCGTCATCGCCCCGGATCTCCATGACGGGGCGGCCCGCGCTGTCATACACCGACACAATCCGACTGATCAGGGTTCCGGTTCTATCCATCAGGACGGTGTTGGTGAGGTTCCCTCCCCCATCGTAGGCCATTGATTTGGTATGGCCCAGGGGGTCGGTTTCCCGAACCACACGGCCATCGAAGTCATAGTCCGTCACGGTGGATCGGGCATCAGTGCGGCCGACTCCCTCAGTCTTGTTGGTAACCCGGTTCAACGCATCAACCTGGTAACCCGTTGTCATGGGTTTCGGGATATCCTGAACATCACAACCGGGAAACCCCTTCGCGTAGACCGTTTCGGTTTTCACGTTCCCATTTCCATCGTTGATCGTTTCCACTCGGTTGCCCATCCGGTCGAGGGTGGAAACCGGGGCGTTATTGCGATTGTAGGTTACCCGGGTGACCGCACCCCGGCGGTCAACTCTGGCAACAGGATTTCCCCGGTCATCATATTCCGTCTCCCAGGATGCTCCGAGCGGGTCATAGCGGCGGACGGGATTGTCGTGGAGGTCATACTCGGTGATGGAGACTCCACCCAGTTTATCGACCCTGTAGATCAAGCGCCCATACCGGTCATAATCCAGGCTCTCGGACGCCCCACGGGGGTCCCGCGTCTCCACGACAAGTCCCCGGCCATCATACCGGCTCTGTTGGCGTGTTTCTTCCGGTGTGCCCGCCGCGAAAACCGTATTGGTAAGCCGTCCGTTACGGTCATACTCATAACGGGTTTCAACACCGGCCTCGTCGCACTCGCGAACTTTTTGTCCGGCCCGGTCATACCCCATCTGCCTGTGCCCGCCCAGGGGATTTGTGATCCGGATACAGTTTCCGAAGTCATCATAATCGTACGTCGTTGTGTCTCCGCGCCGGTTGCGGGTTTTGACAACATTTACGCCTCTGGAGTCATACTCGGCAACGTCGGTTGTTCCATCGGGATAAGTGGTGCGAAAAAGGTTTCCGAAACAGTCATACTCCATGCGGGAGACCCAACCGGCGGCATCGCGGGTCATGATCAGGCGCCCCTTCCGATCATACTCCATTTGGGTCACGCGCCCCAGGGCGTCCCAGGTTCGAACCGGCTTACTGAAGACCGGATCATACTCGTATCGTCTCACATTTCCCTCGGGGTCAGTCCAGGCCGCCAGATTCCCCCGGTTATCATAGGCAAACTGATGAACCGCCCCGCCCTGTTCCATTGACACCATATTGTGAGCCAGGTCGTGAAAGATGAAGGTATCGGAAGGATCGTGGCCGGGGTCAAAGTGGCGGTAGCAGACCTTCATGAGAAAGCCGTCAATCCACACGTCTGCGGCATTCGTCCTGCCCGCCGGGAGCGAGATCCGGGCCGTCAGATTACTGATGTCGGCCCATGACCACACCGCTTTGTCGCCTGTGACATCGAGCGTGACCCAGGTGGTATTGGTCGCCATCCAGTTGGTAAACATCATTCCTGCGGCAGACAGGCAAACTGTCTTGGTTGCGCGCCCCAATACTGAAAGGGAAACGCGTACAATGTCATTGCTCAAACCCGGGACACTGAAGTCCCAACCCGACACGGTGAGCACGTCGTTACTGGCCAGAGCCGGATGATGCGCCATGAGGCCATTGGTAAGGCCCAGGGCGCACTCCGAATTCTCCCACAAGGAGGTTCGGCCCACGGTGAGTGCGCCAGCCGCATGTTCGGCAATCAGATTGAACCCATCGCTCGTCTGATAGGTCAATTCGCCTTCCCGGACATAGATCTGACTGATGTCATTCGAGGCGTTGTACACAACACCCTGAATACTCCTGGCCCCGGGCATGAAGGAGTAAGTCGTTCCCTTGAGATACAGATAATCAACCTCATTACTCAGCCCCTGCACGACTTCGCCGTCGCGATATCGCCAGACCCGGTCAGGCATCCCGTTGGTGGTGGTGTAGTCACAGGACATGGCATACCCCTCTGGATCCGTCCGACGTACAAGATTGTGCCGCAACTCGGGTTGTGATTGAGCGCTGTCGTACTCATACCGCGTCACGGCGCCAAGAACGTTCGTCACGGCGACGAGCACGTCTCCGGAATAGGCATACCCGACCGACCGTCCGAGGTGATCGGCCACTCCCACAACCCTCGCCTCCGGCAGACCGTTCTCATAACGCAAGGTCAACGCCTGGCCAAGCGCATCGGCCATGTGCGCCAGGCGCCCCAGGGCGTCATAGTGGAACGTCAGGGTGTTCCCGCTGGCATCGGTCTTCCGCAAAAGCCGACCCTCGTTGGAGAACGCCAGCCGGGTCATGTTCCGGTTGAGGATCCAGTATTCGGTATTCGTCTTGATGAGTTCAAAGTTGGTTCCGGGGAGATATTTGAATTCGCCGCTCGCATTCCGGGTGTAGGTGAGGCCCAGATGGAAGGTATCCACCACCGCATCCATTTCGACGTTCTGCTTGTAGGTATCGAGTTGGAGTCGGGCCTGGACGGCATTGACATCGGCCCAGGTCCAGACGGGACGGTCTGCAGTGATGTCAACATAGTCATAATCATAGGCACGATGCCCCCAGGTGCTCGAACGACTCCCGCCTGCCGACAGTTTAAGGCGTACCCCATTCTGGGGATGATCCCAGTCATACCCCGTGGCGCTGATCGAGGTCAGGTCAACCTGAAGGATTGTGGAAGGCCCGTCAGGAGGTTGAAATCCCCAGCCGCCCACGATCAGGGGTTGCAACGAGGCGATAGCCCCATAGTAGTGAGCGACGTTCCCGTAACCGCCGGTGGCGTCAGGGGCGCCCGTGGCTTTCTCTCCCTGCTCCCAGCCCGGCGCACTCAGGCACACCCTGGCGTAGGAGCCGGTATAGGACACGTCCGGATAGATGGGTATGACACCATCGGGCGTGACATAGTGAATCACCAGGTCGCCGGGAAACTCAAGGTGTTCGGCATGGTTCCAGGACCAGCCATAGCCGAAAGGACCGTCGGCTTCGCGCCTGCTGCGGTAGTTGCGGGATAGATCCAGCGCCAGTCCCCGGGACTTCAGCGCCAGATCCACGGCCTCGCGCTGGATGAGTTCTCCCGTGGCCATATCGACAGGCGCCTCCTTAAACCGTTTAAGGGTGACACCCGAGGGCACCGCCTGCGGAGCCGACTGCGCCGTCGCCCAGGTTAAACACAGGAGCGCACCCGCAACCAGACCAGTCAGTTTGATCGAATTCATGTGTCCGTTACCGGCCGATTCTATTTGTGTAGGGCCCCATGGCCAGATCACCCTGCGGCGGAAGCCGTTGAATCACCGCCTCCTGAATGGTTGCCTGCCCGCTGATCACGAGGTTGGTCAGGGCAAGAGTCGCGCCGCTCAATTGTCCCTGAACACTGAGATTCGTCTTTACAGTCAAACTCCCATCAACCACCAACTCTCCGCCGTGACACGCGGCGGACAGGCACAAAACCCCGAACAGGAGCCACCCTTCCGCCTCCAACGGAGCACGCCTCGCCCTGGATCGTCGCTTACTCATGTTTGCCTCCTTGATACCATTGCCTTCATTTCTGATTTGCGGCCATTCACGGCCTCACCACAATTCGCCCAACCGGACGTACCCTCACATCACGAGAACCCAGACACAGTCCGGGTTCCACGAACACATCGTTGCCGCTCATGGAAATCGTATCCCCCGGAAACACCCGGTGATGAACCGCTGTCAGATGTAATTTGGGCCCGTGCCCATTGCCCAACCGGGCCGACAGGCCATCATTGGCATCATCTCCGATATCGGAATCGGCAAAAAAAACAACGGCGCGGTCGGCGGGATTGTGCGGATCGGTTCCGCGAAGCCGTTCATCGCCATCCGACACGCCGTCCGAATCCGAATCGAGATCATGGTTTCCAAGGCGGTAAAAGACCGGGCCGGCCAAGGCAGTTCTGCTGTCGATCCACCAAAGCGCGTTGGTCGCCTCCGTGGAAAGCCCCGATGCCAGCACGGTCCAGTGTCCTTCAAGAAGATTGGAACAGGACAGGATGTCGAGGCGATTGGTGAACAGGATCGGACAGACCAGACGGAGCCGGATCCCTGCGCCGTTCGCCTCAATGCCCGAGACCCGGAGACTGTCCTCATCGGCCGGGGCACGCCCCGCCAGAAGCATCACAACCACCACGTTAATGACCCACTTCACCACCCTGCACCACCCTTCCGAAGAATGATTTCTTCCACCGTGCTAGTGGCGCTTATATTAGAAGGATATTATTTATGCAACTAATTAATTATGTTTTCTAATAATTAATTAAATATCCTTAGAGTGCCAGGGATCAGGAGAGCATCATTCCGGATGCGGCAGGGAGTTCCCGTCAACCGTGTTCAAGAATCTTGCGCAGGATCGAGGCGAGCGCCGTGATGGAAAACGGCTTCTGGATAAAATTGACACCGTCCTCCACCCCGCTGTTGACGACCACATTGGAGGGATAACTGGACATGAAGAGGCACTTTAGATCCGGGCGGAACAGATGAATTTGGCGCGCCAATTCAGGGCCGTTCATGTCGGGCATGACCACGTCCACGATCATGACATGAATCGCCTCTTTCGTCTCCCGAACCTTCTGAATGGCATCATGGGAACGACTCGACGCCAGCACCTGATACCCCAGCGTCTTGAGCATTTGCTGGGTCATGGCCAGTACCGACGGATCATCCTCCACGAGCAGGACGGTTTCCATCCGGCCTTTGAGCACCTTTGCCGCCTCCGACGGCACGGCCTCGGACGCCTGCCCCTTCTGGCTGGGCAGATAGATCTTGAAGGTCGCCCCGAACCCCGGCTTGCTCTCGGCGCTGATGTAACCGTGATTCTGCTTCACGATCCCGTAGACCGTGGACAACCCCAGGCCCGTGCCTTCGCCGACTCCCTTGGTGGAGTAGAAGGGTTCAAATATATGGGAAAGCACATCCGCCGTCATCCCGGCGCCGGTATCGCTGAAGACCATCATGACATAGTCGCCCGGATAGGCGCCATCATGGTTGGCGCAATACGCCTGATCCAGAACCACGTTATCGGTTTGAATGGTGACCCGGCCATTGCCGGTGGTCGCATCCCGGGCATTGACGCACAGGTTGCTGAGAATCTGATCGATCTGGCTGGGATCGATCCGCACCGGCCACACCTCCGGCTTCGGGCGCCACTCCAGGGTAATATTCTCGCCGATCATCCGTCTGAGCATTCTGAGGGCGGAGTCCACGGCGGAATTCAAATCCAGAATTCTTGGCAACACCGTCTGTCTCCGGGCAAACGCCAGTAACTGCCGGGTGAGATCGGCGGTGCGCAACGCGCTGGAGCGGACTTCCCGAAGGTCGGCGTGCAGTTGCAGGGCGGGATCAACCTGGGCCAGCGCCATTTCGGTATATCCCAGAATGACTCCGAGCATGTTGTTGAAATCATGCGCCACTCCGCCCGCCAGCCGACCCACGACATCCATTTTCTGGGCCTGCACGAATTGCCGCTCCAGTTTCAACTCATTGGTGATGTCACGCTTCACCGCCACATAATTGACAATCGCACCCGATTCATCCCGAACAGGCGCAATCGACCCCTCCTCGGTATAGAATGCCCCATCCTTTTTCTTGTTGACGATGCGGCCATTCCACGTCCTGCCGGAGGTGATAATGTCCCACAAGTCACGATAAAACGCCTCGTCGTGCTTGCCGCTCTTCAGGAGTCTCGGGGTTTTCCCCACGACCTCGCCGCCGGCATACCCGGTAATGGCCTCAAACGCCGGATTGATATATTGAATCACCCCCTTGGGATCGGTGATGACAATGGCCTCCGCCGCCTGCTTGATCGCCGTGGCCAGGCGCAGGCGTTCCGCCTCGCCCTTTTTTCGTTCCGTGATGTCAACCAGAACCGTCAGAATGCACTCCGTGTTCTGATGTCGAACCAGTTCCCCCGAGATCAGGCCAGTCAGGGTGGAGCCGTCCTTCCTCCCAAACTTCAATTCCACATTATCCAGACTCCCCTGCTGCTTCAGTTGAGAGACCAACTGATTCTGCCGCTCGGATTCCCGGAACAACCCCAGTTCAGCCGCGCTCTTTCCCGCCACCTCATTCCTCGTATATCCAAGCGTTGCCAGGAAGGCCTCGTTCACATCCAGAAATTTTCCATCCGACAACGACGACAGGGCCATCGGCAGGGGATTATGCTGGAACAAGCGCCTGAAATTTTCCTCACTGTCCCGCAACAGGGACGTACGTTCTTTTACGTTGGCCTCCAGATACTGGCGCCGGGTTTCGACCACCCACACCAGCACCGTGAGCACCCCCGTCAACACCAACCCGGCAAAAAGCATGAGCCATTCCGAGAGCCTCGCGTTCCGCACATTAAACGCCTTCTCGGGAAAGATCTGCAAGGCGTAGAGTCTGCCAAACGCCGTCAGATACCTCATAACGGAATAGCCGCCCCGGCGGTCTTTCGGAACGGTGGAAGCCATCTCCTGCGGCGCCCTTCCGCTCTCGCATTGGGTCATTACCGCCGACAGGCTGGGATGATCGCGACTCTGCCCCACCCCGATGGTGTTTTCCAGAAACGTTCCCAACCTCAAGACTGCGGCCACATAGCCGCGCAACAGCCTGGGTTCACCTACCGAGAACACGGGGCGATACACGACAAGCCCTTTTTGGCTTTCTGTCTCCTGAACCAATTTGATGGGAGGCGTGATTCGCGGCAACCGGCTTCGGGCCGCACTCTCCAGGGTGTGTCTCAGGGCCACGACGGATCCAGGATCATAACCAATGGCCGATTCGTTTCCAGCGCGCGGTTCGACATAGACGATCGGGTAATACACCTCACGTCCGGAGGCGCGAACCCGGTTTCCCTTCTCATCTTTCTGCCAGACCATAAACCCGGTGTCGCCTCCCGCCCGCATCGCCGCCTCCAGGCCCTCGATTTCCGACGGACGGACAGCCGGTATCCATTCCCACGCCTGGACGGCGGGATTTTTCACAAGATACTCCGAGAACAAATGGAATTCCGCCGGCGTGACCGCACTGCTCCCCATGAAGAACCTCGCCAACCCTTCCAGCTCAACATCACCCAGTGAATGGAATGCTTCCGTCAGGTTGGCAAATTGCACATCCGCCGCCTGCGTAAACGCCTCATCATAACTCCGCCGGGAGTATTGCCGGGCAATCCAGGTGGCGGCCAGTGTCAGTACCAGGCCCATGGCGGCGACTTGAATCACCACCCCGCGCCGACGTAGCGATTCAGGCATCCACCGGGGTTTGCGGACGAACAGAACATGTCCGCAGAGGATCACCAACAGCAGCAGGGACGTGAACACCAGTGGCTTCACACCGCCCCGGATTGTGGCATGCCGCCACGTGCGGGCATCCACATCCATGCCCAGAACGGCGACAGGATTGCCCGACTTAACGTCGCGAAGCGTCACAAACGATGACGTCCAGACGCCCCATCGGTTGCTAATCGGCCCCATTATCAACTCTGTCTCAGAATTAAAGTACCACTCCGACCGAGAATAAAAGGCCGACAGAAAGCATTGCGCTTTCGCATGCTCGAGCCCGGTGGAAGACTCCTCCTTTGATCCGGCCGATTCGGAGTCCACGAAGGAAAAAATCACCCCGTCGGGACGACGGCCGAGGAGATAAAGAGACCGGCATTTCGGCACCGTGGCCCGCAAGACGGTGAGTTGCTCCTTGAGCTCCTGATAAACGGGCGAGGCAAGGTCTTTTCCGGTGCCGGTCAGCGTTTTGACATCATCCACCTTGATCGCCCGGGCTACCAGCGAGGTCTGGTGGAGATACTCAGAACGCATCCGGTGGTCGGTGTCCCGAATAGACCACCCGATAAACACGCTCCCGGCAATCAGCGTCACGGCCGAAAGAACCCATGTCCACAGCCAATCCCCCAGGATTTGACGCTTTTTCTCGTTACGCATAACGGGTGGAAATAGTGTCAGATTGTCATTTCGAAAGCACGTTGAATCTTAATCGTGTCAATAACGGTTAGCGCTTCTCTCCTTGCCAATCCCCCCACCGCCCAGTATAAGAACAGCCACACTTTCTCGGGAGAACTCGGGTGCGCATTATTCCAGCCTATGTCAGGAACAGTTATCTGGTCACCTTCACGATGACCCTGTTGGTGCTGACCTTCGTCATGTGCATCATGGTGCTATTCCGCATTGCCGACGCCATCGCGATGGGCGGCTCCCTGGCCCTGATCGGCAGGATTTTTCTGGCTGGGCTCCCCTCTGCCTTCGGGTTCTCGATCCCCGTCAGCATCATTACCGCGGCCCTCCTGACCTTTGGGAAACTGTCGGCCAACGGCGAGATCACCGCCATGAAGAGCAGTGGTATCCGCATGCTCCAAATCATGCGCGAACCCATCATGTTCTCCCTGTTGATGGGCTCCGTGTGCCTGTATCTGAATGCCGATTTGATTCCCGTGAGTTACCACGCCCGGCGCGAGGCCCTGCGCCAACTCGGGATTGAATCCCCCCTGCAACTGATCGAGGAGGGCCGCCCCATCCGGGATTTCCCCGGAGTCACATTCTACATCGGCTCCAAGCATGACTCCGTCATCGAGGATATCATCATCTACCAGACACAACCCAACAAACCCGGACGAACCATCCGGGCTCAGCACGGTACCGTCACCCCGACGGCGGATAAAAACGGCTTGCTTATCGATCTCTTTGATGTCCGGATTGACCCGTTCTATGAGGATCGGCCCGGGCCGGGCACCGCCACCCATTTTCCCTATGTCATCGACCTGAGTCATCTCAACAGCGACAACCCATCCGGAAACACCAAGAAAAAAAGCGACATGACCTTGCTTGAGATCATGAACACCCTGGATACCATGAAACGATCCTACCCGGAACTGGATGAGCAGGGTCTGGCTCAGCAGGAGATGTCGCTCCGGGTTGAGTTCCACAAACGCCTGGTGCTCGCGGTTGCCTGTCTGGCCTTTGTCCTGCTCGGCGCCCCGCTGGCCACCAAGACCCACCGTCAGGAAACCACCGTCGGCATCGGAATCAGCCTCGGCCTGATCTTCCTGTTCTACCTGTTTGTCATTGTGGCGGAATCACTGACAAAATATCCCTGGACCCAACCCCACCTGATCGTCTGGATTCCCGCCGTAATGGCCATGGGACTGGGCATGATCCTCATCAAACGCTGTGATTAAAGAATCGTCAACGTACAGGTCGTTGTGGCTTCCGGATTTGCTGGGGATCCTCCTTCTGGCAGTGGCGGCCACGCTTCCTTTTCTGACCTCCACCCTGGATGTCAGGATTCTGTCCTTCTTCCATCATTCCGGGACGGGACATCCATGGCCCCATGAGTTTGATCGGGGCTGGCGCGCTCTTTACACCTTCGGCACCTGGCCGGCTCTGATCACCGCGCTGACGGGCCTTGGAATTCTGGTCGCCGCCCTGCACCGTCCCGCCCTGGCGCGCTGGCGTCGGCACGCCGCATTGATCTTCCTAACCCTCGTTCTCGGACCCGGTCTTTTCGTCAACACGCTCTTCAAGGATCATTGGGGGCGTCCTCGTCCGCGCCAGGTCACGGAACTCGGCGGAACGATGAATTACCAGTGTTTCTATGAAAAAGGGGTGTCCGGGCGCGGCAAGTCATTTCCCTGCGGCCACAGTTCCATGGGTTACTATTTCGTGGTGTTCTATTTTCTGGCACGGCGCCGACATCGGCGGGTGGCCCTCGCGGTGCTCGCCGGGGCCCTGGCCTACGGGACGCTGATCGGGGTGGCGAGAATGGCGGCCGGCGCCCATTTCGCTTCCGATGTGCTTTGGTCGGCCTTCTTCCCCGCCGCTGTGGCCTGGCTGCTCTACTACGTCATTCTCAGGATTCCCCACCATGAGGATCATCCTTCGGTGGCCGGTAACGTTTCCCTGTGGCGATCTCCCCTGATCGTCTGGGGCGCCCCGCCCCTGGCCATCGCCACGATTGCCGCCGTGTTGCTGGCCACCCCGGCTTTTACGGAAATCCAGTACGACATGAAGAGTCCCGGCCCGGCGCCCCTGACCCTGCGCCTTCACGTTGATCAATGCCACGTTTCCCTGAAACCCAATGCCGACCTTCACTCCAGAATCATCATCCGGGGCGAAGCGCAGGGATTCGGCTGGCCCTGGAGCCGTCTCCACCATCGCGCGGCGTGGGTTGCCGAAGGATCCCCTGTGTTGGACTTCACTTTCAAACCCAAGGGACATTTTTCGGAATTGGATGGGCAGGTTACGATTGAGATTCCGCCCGGAACGATCGTGACCGGAGCGCCTGCGCCCTGACAACCGGCTGAAGCGTCGGCAGAGTATCCCCGTGCCGGATGCAGGCCAGCACCTTGACCGCCCCCATCCGTTCGATCACCAGGAGGTTGTCATTTTCAACGAACCCCCATGGTCCCGGGGTTGACTGATTGAGAATCACGCCCAGAACCTCGAGTTTGGCGCCGCGCAAGGCCTGCAGGGAAAGCAAGGTGTGGTTGATCGTGCCGAGTCCGGATCTGGCCACCAGAAGAATCGGGAGCCCCATGGCAACCATGAGATCCAGCATGGTCTCCTGTTTGTTCAAAGGCACATGAAGGCCGCCCGCGCCCTCCACCACGACGAACTCATGCGCCCGACTCAATCGCCGGAAGGCCCGCCTGATCACGCTGGATCGTATGGAAACGCCTGCCCGAGCCGCCGCAAGGTGGGGGGAACAGGCCGGACGAAAACAATAGGGCGCCATATCGCCCCTCTCCGCTTGAGAGGGCTTCAACCCCGCCGCCTTCAGGCAAAACTCCAGATCCGGAGCGATCCACCGACCCTGACGTTTCACACACCCTGTCTGGACAGGTTTCATGGGTACCGCATCGCACCCACCCAACCGGAGCGTCGAGAGCAACGTGGCAGAAACAACCGTCTTGCCGACTCCCGTATCGGTTCCCGTCACAAAAAGACCCTGGGGGCAAATTTGTTTCATGACATCGTTGCCCCGGTCACACTTGCCCAGAGGTCACGTTCGAGTTTGCCAATTGCAAGGTTTCTTCAATTTTGTGGCGCAAGGTTGCCATTTGATAAGGTTTGCGAATGACCCCGAGTGCGCTTTGTTCAGAAAACTTCTCAGAGATTTCCTGCTCCCCATAACCACTGGAAATGATAACGGGCAAAGTCCGGTCAATTTTTCGAATCTCGCGATAGGTTTCCTCGCCATTCATGACGGGCATGTTGAGATCAAGCAGGACGCAGGCAAGGTTCTTTTCCCGAGCCTTAATTACTCTAAGAGCCTGTGCGCCATCAGGAACCGAGATCACGTCATACCCAATGGCCTTGAGCATTTTGGTCGTCATCACCCGGATGGACTCATCATCATCGACGAGCAAAATGGCCCCCGTCCGGATCTTGTCATCGCCGTTCACGACGGGAGCCGGCATGGCGACAGCGGTGACCGCGGGCAACAGGATTGTGAAAACGGTGCCCTTGCCTTCTTCCGAATGCACCTTGATGGCGCCGTGGTGACTGTTCACGATCCCCTGGACAGCCGACAGTCCCAGTCCACGCCCGGTAAATTTCGTTGTGTAAAACGGTTCAAATATTTTTGATACGGCATCCGTCTTGATGCCGACTCCGGTATCGCGCACCTCCAGGAAGGCATAGTCGCCCTCTACCCTCGCCACGCCCGTCAGGGTTGACTGAAAAAACGCCCGGTCGCACCGCATAAGACCCGTGGACACGGAAATCGTCCCTTCCCGATCCCCTATTGCCTCAGAGGCATTAATGAGGAGATTCATCACGATTTGCTGAATCTGGGCCTTGTCCGCCACCACGACAGGCGGGGCCTGAACATAATTGAAACGAAGAGATACTTTTTTGGAGACCGACGCCTCAGCCATACTTTTCATCCCGGCGACCACATCATTCAAGTTGATTGTCCCGGTGACAAATTTCCCTTTTCCTGCGTAGGCCAGCATTTGGGCGCACAGTTCAGCGGCGCGTCGGGAAGCCTTGATGATTTCATTGACATTCTCACGGGCTGGCGCCGTCGGGGACAGTTCCGTCAGAGTCATGTCGGCGTTGCCGAGAATCGTCATCAGAAGATTGTTGAAATCATGGGCGATACCGCCCGCCAGAACCCCGAGGCTCTCCATCTTTTGGTTTTCGCGCCTCTGCACATCGGATTCATTGCGAAGGGCTTCCTCCATCTTGCGCTCCGAGATGTCGCGAACCGTCACAAGCACGCAGGCCTTTCCGCTAAGATCGGCCACCCGCATACTCACTTCCACCCAGAATAGGCGTCCAGACTGATGACGCGCCTGCCACTCAAAGGTCTGGGGATTTCCCAAGGCGGCCTGACGGATTCGCTCCAGGGCGTGAATCTGGTCATAGGGCGGCACATTGGAATGCAAACTCGGCAACCCGGCCTTGAGCGCCTCCTCACGGGTATACCCGTAGAGTTCACTCATACGACGGTTGACGTCCAGAATCACACCTGTCTCGGCGTCATGGACCACAACAGCATCGTTGACTGAATCAAAAATCGCGCGAAACCATTTCCGGCTTTCCTCAAGCGTTTTTTCCGCGCTTCGCCGCACCGCCAGTTCGGAGGACAGAAGCCGGCTTGTGTCCGACAATTGATCCGCCAACCGTTTTACATCATCCGTCATCCGATCCAGATCCAACGCACAAACCCGTCTGGCTTCCCCGGCCTTCGACTCCCCCTCGATCAGTGACAAAAGGGGCGGAAGAGCCCAGGTGAGATGCGGCATTAACTCGCAGGGAACCTGCAGATGATACAATCCCGGCGCGCGTTGCTCCCACCGGGAGGATGGCGCGACCGTGACAATCAATCCATTGATTTTCCCGATCACGGGAGAAAGAAAATGTTCCGCGGACTCAACGGTGGAGGCTGCCAACGCAAAAACACAACGCCTGAAATCACGGGCGCGCAGTTCCTTCCTGAATGTAAATCCCTCGGGGGGAGGGTCAATCATGGATAGATATTGAACCGCCATCCTAGTCTCCAAAAAGACACAAACTGAATGTCACATTATGAAAAAATGTCGGCGTAGTGAGGCCATCGGGCCGGCAAAATGGCGAGATTTCTCCGAACGAGGGAAATCCGATCATGGGAAGTTGGGTTCCCAATGCCGAAAATAATTTTTCAACTTCCTGGTTGCCCCCGCTACCCAACACCCATTTTCGCCCCGCACAACTGACGACGAGGGCGGCCTTGGGAACAAACTTAGTACGCTTCATCGGTTCTAAGGCCGCATCGACTCCATTCAAAACCTCGTTATGGGTGGCCGCACAAACCATGACCGTTTCGCCCTCCTCAATGCTTCCGGCCAACGTGGCGGATCCGGTGGTCGGGTTATAATGCCAGACTGACCTCAACGCGGGGTAATTTTTGTCCCCATCTTTTTGCGTTGTGGCCAGGGGAATGATCCCGACATCCGTAACGCCGGGTGATTTCCCCAATTGGGCGCACATGAAGGCATAGGCTGTCATTCCGCTAATGCGCTCGACCACATTGCGATGAGAGACCTCCACCACACCTACATCCCCGATCGGCGTCCACCCACTGGCGGCATTGATCAGGTAATTGATCTTTCCGGTTCCCAGGAG
>JBAWZH010000047.1:0-15259 GCA_037143135.1 bacterium | reverse complement strand
TATTTCTGAGGATATTGTGAATAACCCGCCTTTGTCAACGCCCAGTCCCTGTCTTCGCTCAGGAGGGGGTGCGATTGCAAAATATTGCACTCACGCCGAATTCAGAAGTCAGAAGTCAGGAGATGTGTGGGGTAATCTTATGGTATTGCCTTTCATGGTTGCAGTTGCTCCAGCACGCGGCGACCGTTCGCCGTGCCGTTGAACTCATACGCTTCGCCCCAAGTTGCCTGCCAGGTGCCTTCGTAGCCGTTCTCCGTTCGCTTGGCTTCGATGCGCACCTTCACGGCCATGCCGGGGTTGGGTTCTTCCTTGGCGAACCACTTGTCGCGGTTCAGCAGCAGTACGAATTCGCCCTCGATGCGCTCGGCGGTACAGGTCTTCAGGCCGCGCATGTCGGCCTCGTGCCAGGATTGGCCCATGGGTCCGGGGAAGCCGATGGCGCGGACCACCTGTTTGCCGTCAAAGTCCACCGCGTAACTCACGTTCTGCGGCTTGGTCCCGGGCGTGAACTTCTCGAAGGTGAATACATACGTCTGAGTACCGGCCGGGTTGTCGCCGTAATAGGTGATCGGTTGGTCCTTGAGCCACCCGGTCGGATAGAACTTCTTCGCGTTCGGCGCGGTAGCGATGAACTTCCCGCTGTTGGTGGTCACGACTGTGGCTGGCACACTACGCGTCCAGGTGCCGGTAACCGCGCCTTTGTCGTCAACTTTCAAGTCGTAGGTGACCGGGATGTTGATGCTTTCGACATTGAGAGGAACCAGACCACTCAGGCGCCCCGATTCTCGTTTTACTTGCGGACAATCGAACCCTTCCCAGGACCCGGTGCCGTTCTTACTGCCGTGCGGCATGCCCACGGCTTCACTCTTTGGCGGCAAACTGCTGCCCTTGTCCACCACACCGCCCTCGTATTCGAAGAAGGTTAGTGGGCGGGCGATTTGATTGAGGCCGATGGAGGCCGGCCGCATCTCCAGGTTCCAAGTGGCGACCTTGGTACGCGGCCGCAGATCGTAGCACTGAATCTCGCCGGACTGGGTCCGCTCGAACATTCGTCCCGCGACGATGGGCGCCTGCATGAGCACCGTATAACCGCCAGCAACATCGGGCGGATTGTAGCGACCGGTCAGTTCCTCGATCTTGTCATTGGCGACGCGCCACATGTGGAACGGGCTGGTCCCGCCCGCGTTGGAATGCGAGGCGTTGATGCGACCAATGATCTTGTCTTCCAGCAAGTACCACTGCTGTCCGCCCACGGTCTTGTCAGTCTCAAACAGGACCTTGCCGGTGGCGACCTCGACGATGAAGGAGTAGTTCATCACATCAAGGGCCCAGTAGTAGAACTTGCCGTCGCGGATGGTTTCCTGGTGGCCGGCAATGCAGTCGTACCAGGCGGCGAACTGGTACTTGCGGTCGTCGGGCATCCGCCAGATCAGTTCTGCCTTCTCCGGGCTGATCCTGTAACAGCCCCAGATGCAACCGGCCCGGGTCTTGGCATCGTTGCCGCCGGTCTTGGTATTGACGTTCACCATCACATGCGTCTCAGAGGGCGATAAGGTAAAACCGTTCACGCCCAACCCGGTCACCTTCCACAGTTCCTTGCCGTCCTTGGGATCGAGCAGCATCATCTCGCCCTTCATGTTGGCCGAGAGGATGTACTCGCGCCCGCCACTGCGGAACACGCTCGGTGTCGCGTCATCGAAGTTCAGGTTCTGTTTCTCCCAAAGCACCTTGCCCGTGGCTGCGTCGAAACCTCGGAAGGCATCGTCGGAGAACATCGGCGCCACCAACACACCTTCGGCTACTACCATTGAACTGTCCCCCGTACACAACTTTACCTGGCCTTTACCCGTTTCATCGTCGCTCATGGCGCGGCCGTATTTGCCTGCAACCAGTTTCTTCAGAATTTGTTCGCGACTCTCGGCGCACTTCTGGTGGACGGGCCCGATGTCGCCCTGCCAGAGCTTTTTCCCGGTGGCCGCATCATAGGCGAAGACCCGTCCGGTGGAGCCGAAAGCGAACACCCGTCCTTGCGCATGCACCGGTGTCACCTGAAGTCCGGATCGCTTGCCGCCTCCCGTCAGGATGCCGCCGGGTTCAGTCGCAGTCCACACAGTCTTGCCGGTATGGAAATCCACCGCCACGACAACGTCCTCGGCATCCAAGCGGATCTTGGATTTGGTGGTCTGGCCCTTGGCGTCGGATTCTTCGATCTCGAAGAACTCGCCCACCGGCCGGAACGATGCGGCGAAGACCTTGCCGTCGGCCACGATCAGACTGGCCCAGGATCCCGGAATGCTGGTCGCCTGCGGTCCGTAATGAGTCTCGGGCCTGGAACCCCTGCCGACCGCGGACTTGCAGTTGCCCAGGCGCAATCCCTGGCTTTTCCAGACCAACCGCGACTCGACCAGATCGTCCACGATGGGGATCTTTGTCCGCACCGGCTGATAGTTGCCGTACGGCCCGGTCATCGCCGGCCACCCGATGCGGATGGCTTCCGCCTCGGAATAATGCCGGTTCAGATCCGGCGCATCGGCCTTCGCGGAAACTTCGGCAGACAAGTCCGCCGCGAGGATGGGACTGCCGGCGACGACCGCCAGCAGCAGGTTGAGGATGATTCTACTTTTCATGTGACTGTCTCCATTCTGCGGGTCATTCGCCCGCGTTTTTTTGTGATACTTGCCTTCATCGCTGCCCGTTCACCGCACAGTAACCACGGCTTCCCCGCGGATATCCCGGGAAGAACGGCCGACGCCAATTCTGAAGTCGCCCGGTTCCATCACCCAATCCTGTTGTTTCACATCGTAGAAGGCGAACGACCGTGAATCAAGTTCGAACGTCACCCGTTGGCGCTGGCCGGGAGCCAGGCGCAACTTGCGGAAGCCCTTCAACTCGCGCACGGGGCGCGGCACGCTGGACACCGGGTCGCTGGCGTACAATTGCACGACCTCCTGCCCCGTTCGCGTTCCGGTGTTGAGCACCTCGACGGAAACACGGATGCCCTGCCCCCGCTTCATGGCCTTCGGCACACGAAGCCCACGGTACTCGAAGGTGGTGTACGACAGGCCGTGACCGAACGGAAACAGTGGAGCAATCTTGCGTTTGTCGTAATACCGGTAACCGACAAAGATTCCCTCCTGATAGTGCACTTGCCGGTCCCCCGGATAGTTCCCGATAGTCGGGTTGTCCTCGTAACGCACCGGGAAGGTCACCGGCAATCGCCCGCCGGGATCGGTTTTGCCAAGCAGGATCCGGGCAACCGCGTTGCCGCCTTCCTGGCCCGAGTACCAGGCCAGCAGGATGGCGGGGACATCCTTCGCCCAGGGCATGGTCACCGGCGAGCCGACGTTCACCACCACCACGGTCCGCGGATTGGCCTTCGCCACCGCGCAGACCAGTTCGTCCTGCGGCCCGGGCAGGTTCATGTGCGGGCGATCCCCGGCTTCTTGCTCGTACCGATGCGGCATACCGACGAACACCACGGCCGCGTCGCATCGCGCCGCGCATTCGGCCGCTGCGGCAATCTGTTCCGCCACCATCCAACCCGGCGGACGCCCGAACCGCAGTTTCATGACGCCCATGTCCTGCAACGCGTCTTTGCGGTACTCCAGGCGCACCCGGTACCGACGCCCGCGCTGGAGCGTGACGTCAACTGTTTTCACCAGCGTTTCGTTATCAACCGTCCGTTCCATCCCCTGGACCGGAGCCGCAGCGGAACGACTCTTCAAGATGGCTTGGTCGTCCAGATAGAGCACCGAATCACCGAGGGTCTGCGTCAGAAAGCGAAACTTGCCATCCTCGTCCGCCGTGAACTCGCCGGTCCACCGCGCACTGAAACTCACCGCGTCCACCCCGTCCATGGGCGCGATGTTCTGGGCCTGATACAGGATCTTGTCATCTAGTCTCGTGGCGACCGGCGTACCCTTGCAACCAGGGGCATTGAAGAAGTCCACCTTGAAATCCCCATCCGCCAGCAGGGGCAGGAGTTGCTCGACGTTGCTGCAGCCGGCCACGTGCTCGATCTTCACGCGCTTGCCCAGCGCCTTCTTCAGGGCATCCAGGGGTTGAACATTGTAAGGAGGGAACGCGGCCGAACTGCCGCCACCGCCATATTGAAACGCCGACGCATTCGGGCCGATCACCGCCAATGACTTCATCTTCCCCGGCCGCAGTGGAAGCAGGTCTCCGTCGTTCTTGAGCAGGACGATGGATTCCTCGGCCATGCGCCGCGCCAACTGCTGGTGCAACGGGGTATTGAGCGATCCTTTCGGATGGCGGCGCCCGGTCAACTTGCCCGAACGCTCCACGATGCCCAGAATCCGGCCAGCCGCCTCGTCGAGGCGCGACTCCTCGATCTGCCAGTGCCGCACCGCGTTCAGCAACAGGTCGCCCAGGTACTTCGCCGGGCCCGGCATTTCCAGGTCCAGTCCGCCTTGCACGCTGTCTTCCACCTGATGCACGGCGCCCCAGTCGGACACCACGAACCCGTCAAACCCCCATTCCTCCTTGAGCACCTTGCGGAGCAACCCGTCGTGACGGCTCGCATATTTTCCGTTGATCCGGTTATACGCACACATGACCGTCCACGGCCGCGCCTCCTTCACAGTGGCCTCGAAGGCCGGCAGGTAGATCTCGCGCAGGGCGCGCTCGTCCACCACCGAATCCGCGCGCATGCGGTTGATCTCCTGGTTGTTGCAGGCGAAATGCTTGACCGAAGTCCCCACGCCGGCGCCTTGCACGCCGTGCACATACGCCACGGACAACCGACCGGCCAGATGCGGGTCTTCGCTGTACGTCTCGAAGTTGCGCCCGTTGAGTGGCGTGCGCATGATGTTGATGCACGGGCCAAGCAGGATGTCGAAGCCCATGGCGCGGGTTTCCTCGGCCAACGCCCGGCCGACCTTCTTCAGCAGTTCCGGGTTCCAGGTCGCGCCGATTGCCGAACCCGTCGGAAAGCAGGTCGTCTTGGGGCGCTGCCCCGAGGCATAGACCGACCACGCGCACACCGCGTGCGGCCCGTCGGTCAGCACCAGCGAGGGAATCCCCAGCCGGGGAATATCCACCGTCTGCCACGCATCCTTGCCGGCCAACAGGGAAACCTTCTCCCGCAGGGTCATCCGCTTCAAGAGTCCCTCGACCCGCTTGCTGCGTGGCGCGTTCGTTACGGGGCTCGAAATAGCCGTTCGTGTCTTCTTATTTATCGTTGTGTCTTTCATATTTTCATCCATGAGCGCGTTTGTGCTGCTGAGAGCGCGCACGCAAGTCGAAGGGGTGACACCGTCAAAGTCCTTGGGTTGGGGTTGGTTGGTTGATGTCAGTTGATCGGCCAATCATAGGGTGATGTTCAAAGCGATTTCACCCCGGCTGGCGGCAGGGATGCTGAGATTGACCCCGGTGGGCGAGACTCCCGCCTCCTCAAAGGACAGGCGATAACTGCCGGTGAAAGCCCGGGTGCGCAGGAGTCCATCGGCATCAGTGGTCAGAACCACATCGGTGCTCCAGTCCTTATGGATACGCTGGAATATCCGGTTGTACCAGGCGGTGGGCAGTCCGCGTCCGTCGAAAAGGTAGTCCTGGTCATACCAGAAGTAGAAAGCCTCAAGCGCCGGATGGGCGAAGGCCAGAACCATCGAGGCGTCGGCGTATTCGGCGATCCGGTCAATGATTTCATTGCGGGGCACACCGGCCTTCACCAGGTTGGCAGCATGGCCCCCACCGGAATGGAACTCGGTGACATGGATGGGCAGGCCGGTCTTGGCCAGGAAATCGTAGGTTGCAACGTGCTGTTCCAGTTTCCCGATGTTCGAGAATCCCTGAAAGCCCATGGCATCGGGGGCAGCACCCAGATCCTTGAGGGCCATCATCAGATCACGGTACCGGTGCGCCTGATCCTCATGGCTGACATAGGTGCCATCATTGCAGGCCACCGGGATCTTGGCGGGATCACCGATAAAATGGCCGTAATCATTGATGACCATGGTCGCATTCGGATCTTCATCACGGACGATGGCCATGACTTCCGCAAGATCCTGGGCCAGTTCGGGGATCGGCGTGTTGTGCGGCCAGTGACGGGTGGCGGTCTTGGCCAGGGTCGGTTCCCAGATGGCCTCATTGACCGCGTCATAAACACTGATGCGGCCCTTGAAACGGTTGACGATCTGTCGCAGGCGAACCTCACGAAACATCGAGCGTTTCTTCGCATCATAACGGTCCAACCAGTCCGGGATGGCCTTTGGCACGCCCCACCACAGCGGATGGCCCTTGGCCACCAGGCCATGGCCGCAGGCCCACTGTACCGCCCGGTCCAGAGTGTCATAGTTCTGGTATCCCATGAACTCTTCGCCTTTGGGCGTTTCCTTCCAGGACCACTCCTGCCAGTAGTTCAGCAGGTTCACGGAGTTGAACAGGCGGGCCATGTAGAGCAGGTTGCGCCTGATCACCGGATCGTTGAGCCGATCCTGGTCGTGGCAGGCGTCGATGACTCCAGCACCGCAAAAGCCCCACTGAAAATCGCTGCGCACCTGTCGCAGGCGGACCGTGCGATGGGCAAGCGCCTTGCCGTCACGATCGCTCAGGCGCAACGACAATCCCCGCCGCCGCCGCTGATCGATGCGGGCATGACTGTCCTCGATCAGATCCTTGTATTTATCAGATGAAAAGACGGTTGCCGATTCGAGGATCTTCCATTCCTGGCCGTTTTCGAGCGTGACTGGACTAGTGGTCATGGGACTGATTCCTTGGTATGGGGTGATGGGGTTGGGTTCAGTAATGGTTCGGCGCGGATGCGTGGCGGTGTCGCTCCGGCATCAATCTCCACCAGGACCGTCCCTGCGTCCGACCGACGCACGCGGATGTCATGCCGCACGCCGCCGACAACGATGCCACGCAGTTCCATGGACGGCCACGCATCCGGCATGTGGGGTCGGATCAGCGCCCGGCCGATCCCTTCGGCCCGCAAACCGAACAGTCCTTCCGTGATCAGGCGGGCATAGAGTGTCGATTCGGCGGCCAGATGCAGTTGGCCCATCTCGAACTCCCAGGCATACGGAACATGATCCCCAAGAAGACGACGGCGGCAGATGGACATTAGAACCGGCAGGGCCGCCGCAATGCCGCCACCAAGAACGATCCCTTTGAGGGCGTAGAATGTGGTGCGATCCCAGGTTGTCGGGGAACCCTGTTGAGTGCGTATCCCCTCTTCGGTCAGAAGTTGATCCGAGAGAAGCGCACCGGTGGTTCCTTCGACTCTGCGGTGCAGACCGACGGCCAATGGCAAACCGATCCAACCGCGCAAAACTTCGCACCCTTCGTGGTAACGATAGGTCTTCCACCCCTGTACGTCCGTCCCGAAGTGGGATTCTATGGCCAGAGCGAGCGCGGTGGCGCGGTTGGTCAAATCCTTGCCAACGTCGGTCATTCCAAGATCGCGGGCGATCATGGCGGCATGAATGTATCCGTCGTAGGCAAGGCAATTGGTGTTGAGGTTCGCTGTGCCGGTGGAGAAGCGCCCCTCCAACTCATCGCTCTGGCTGGCGACAATGCCCGCGGCGGTGGTCTGACGCCGGCAATACTCGGCAGTCCATGCCAGCGCCGGCCACAGTTCGCGGGCGGCATTGGCATTGCCAAGGTACAGTAAGAAGCGGGAAACTCCCGACAAATACATCGCCGCATCGCCGCGATCACCGCCCGGGCTCGACGGAAGATCAACGATGTCGAACGCGCCCGGCATGGCAGAACCGTCCGCCGGCATCGCGGCGGCGAAGATCCGGCAGGCGTTGAGGGTGGCTTCGGTTGTCAAGGCATCCCCGGCGCAACCAAACCACGGCGCGGCATACTCGATCTGGTCGTTGGCCCAGATCCCGCCGTAGAAGTCGCCGCCACCCGGCGAATGAACCAGACCGCGCGCGGTGTCAAACAGGGATTCGCCACTGCGGATCGCGCACATCTGGAAGAATCGGTTCAACACCGGTTCCGGGGTGTTCAGGGCGACCTTGCACAAGTCGCCGATCCTGGACCGGCGGCGGTCTTCTTCCTGCTTCAGATCGAAGACCGGTTCAGACACGCCATCGGCGATCGCGATGATCGCGAAACCGGTTTCAAGTATTTCACCGGGGGCCAGGGTGACCTCTTTGGGAACCTGCCTGGTCAGGATGCGATACCGCCCATTTGCGCCCTGACTTGTGCGTCTGTAATCAACCTCGCCAAGGCCGACCTTCAACGAACCCTGACTGATATTGGTCAGGAACCAGCGTTCGATCAGGGCGGGCGCCTCGGTCGAGGGGAATATGCGCCGTTCCAATTGCAGGCCGCAACGCGCATGGTGGATCGCGGTGAAAGTGCCGTCCATGACCACCGTTTTGATCTTGAGTGCAACCATGCGCTCCTCATGGCCGTCAACGACAATGGCTGGTTCGGCGTCATCGGCGAACTCCCGGCACAGGTAACCCCGGACATCCTCCCGGCGACCGCGCAGACCAGGCCAGTAGATCTGGCGGACCAGTCGCAGGCAGCAACGACTATCCACGGCCCAGCGCAGGATCACCGATATCCGCCGCCCGGACAACTCGACGTGATCCTGGTGTGGTATCCCTGTCGGCCAAGTCACGTCCCAGGCGATGCCCGCGGGGGTGATGCGGAAACGGTCCTGGTTTCCTTCCGGTATTGCGTTCTCCTTGTTGTGTGCAGTCATGGTATCTCTTCTGTAGCGGTCACTCATGCCACGCTTCTGACGTGGCGACACAATAGACCAGACCTGAAGAGCGGGTCAACTTGGAACAGTGGAGCCTCTGGCGAACCATGACCCTAGACATCCACCCGAAACTGACGAACCGTACACAGTCCCCCAGTACTCCACTCGCAATTTCCTAGCCATCTGCCGACACTACCCCCGGCACACACCCTTGCAACCTTATTCTAAGGGCTGACCCCTCGGTTCCACATCCTTTCATGGCTGTTTTTTCTCCTCAAAACACCAGAGTGCATTGACGCTGCGCAGGTAAAGTCGTGAACCGTGCGCCACCGGGTGAGCATAAATGTCGTCAGGTACACCACAGGCCACGGCGGGGGCAAAGGTTTCGTTGATCGGATACACGTTGACGAGGCCGAAGTCGCGCGCCACTACCAAACGGTCGCCCATCCGGGTCATGCCCGAGTAGGGCCAGTTCTTGGTCACGCCATGTCCCAGACCGCCGGGCAGAGCGAACTTTGGCCTCTGATATGGTGCTTGTGACAGAATTGTGCCAGTCTTGGCGTCAATCACGGCCATCTTTCCTCCCCAGGATGCTCCATAGTAGATGAGTTTCCCGTCTAACAGCACCGGCGAGGGCATGTCAAGGTTGGAGCTCAGACGCGGATTACCATACGGGAATCCACCGCTGACCTCTTTGATCCGTTCCAAAGGCCAGTCCCAGATGACCTCGGCCTTTGGCGGATCGCCCGGTACCACTCGCACGGCATGGGTGACCCAATAGAACACGCCATCAGCGAAGACTGGGCAGGTCGGGGCATCGGTGCCTTTCACATCCGTATGTACGAGAAATCCATCGCGGGCGCGCACAATGGTGCCGTCGCCAATGGCCACGAAACTCTCGTTGCCGATTCGACCTAGCACCGGACTGGCGTAGGTGCCATGAATGTTCGCATCCAGAACTCGCCAGCGTTCCTTGCCGGTGGCGACATCCAATCCGAACACCAAGTGTGTCATGGATACGACCACGATGCCCTCAGGAGTTATCAGCGGACAGGCAGATTGGCTGGGTTTGGGCGGCCATTGGCTTCCTCGTCCTTTGTACCAGTCCGGACGTTTTAGGTCCAACCGAGTTGCCGTGCTCCAGAGATGCTTGCCGTCCAGATCGTAGGCCACCACGATGCCAGTCGGGAAACGGGCCACCACCCGTTGGCCGTCACTAACCGGGGTGGTGCAGATGAGATAAATCCCGCCATTACCATTACCATGGATGCCGGCGCCGGGAATCTGGTAGGCGATGGATGGTTCTCCCTTGCCGCCCACATTCCAAGGAACGGGCATGGTGGCGATAACCTTGTCCATCGCCGCCTGGATCTCGCTCCGTTCGGGCGCCGGAAGTTTTAGCATCTTGCGAGCCAGACGGTGGTATTCGCCCAGCGAGTCCATCAGACCATCGAAGACGGCGTCTTGTGATTTGGGATCGAGCGTTTCAGCGTGATGGGTACGCCGCCAGAGTTCTTTACCGGTGGCGGCGTCCAGGCAGACCAAGGCATTGGGTGCTGCCTGCACATACAAACGCTTACCGACCACCACCACCGTGCCGCAACCTTGACCGGGTTCGGCCTTCCAGGCCAGGTTCTTCTCAGCAGAGAAAGCAGAAGGAATCGTGGCTCCCGGATAACCACCGCGTGGATCCCCACGGAAGTTACTGGGAGATGCCGGTGTCGGCAGGAAGCCCGCCGAACCGTGCAGCGGCGTTTCCCCGGCGTTGCCAATAGTGGCCAGCAAGACGGAGGTGACGAGTGATCGCAGAATCATGGTCATCTCTTTATGGTTTTACGGTGGATGGACTCGTTGCCGATTTCGATTCATTTTTTGTCTTGTTCGGATTACGGCCGTGCCAGTAACTTTCTTCGCCGGCCTCGGCCCGCACCCGAATCGCGTGGTCCAGGCGCCAGGTTTTCACATCAGGAATGTCGGCAGTGTTGGCGATCAGGCCATTGATGGCAATGTCGTACTGCTGCACGGGCTTCTTCTTCTTGATCTCCGGCGAGGGCGTCTTGATGGCCTTGCCGGTGCCCAGCACACGCTTGCCGACCACCACGGCATCGATGGTCCAACTGATGTCGCCGGCCTGACCGGGGTTATAGGTGCTGGTTTGCTTGCCAACCAGAACGCCGGTCAGTTTGCCGTCGCTAAGGGTCAGGCCGGAAGCATCTAGGATAGTCATGTCCCAGATGTTATAGCCATAGCAATCGCCCATGGCGCAGGCGGTGATTTTCCCGTCCTTCCATGATGCGGCAAATCCGCCGCAGGAAGCACCGCCACCGCCCATGTTGCGGTAACTCACGGCATCGTGCAGGTACAGCGTCGTCTCGCATGATTTACTCAGATCCGGCGTGGTCATGGTTTCACACGTGGCCTTGCCTTTGACCTCGAAGTCGCCGTATCGCCCTTGATAGGTGCCGTCGGCACCCGGCGTCACGTCGAGTTCCAGGGTACAGGCCGCCGGATACAACTGGCCCCAGGCGAACCCCTGCGGACCCACGGTGACGGAGAGTTTGCCGCTGAGTCGTCCGTTGTTCCACGTCAGTCCCTGCACCTCCACCGCCTGGACCTTCTCCGTGCTCGATCGCTTGTCGCCCCGCTTCTTTATGATGACCTCAGCGGCGGCAAAGCCCTGGCGCACCTTGCCGCTGCTGCGGTCCAGCGACAGGTACAAAAACAGGGGTTCGACCACCTCCGGCAAGGGTTTGCCCTCTTTGTCGGTCGTGCGTACCAGGGCCGCGCTGGCATTCTTTGGATCAGGTGGATTCATCTTGATCCAACGCACGGCATCATGGCAGCAGATCGCCAGGGCATCAGGCGCGTCCTTGGTGACCGGCGCCGGGTCGGCGGCATGAACCGCGCCAGCCAGGCTGGCGAACAAGAGAACGGTGATAGTCAGGTATTTCACGATGTTTTCTCCTTGTTGCAACAAGAGGCTTCTCATTTGGTTACCCCGAGGCAGTACAGATGGCCAAAGGTCCGGTAATAGATCCGATCGCCATGAAGCACCAGATTGGCATTGGACTGCCAGCAGGAGGTTGCCGCCGGTGACAATTCGGCGATATGGGTGTGCGGATCCCTGTCTTGGGTCATGTGTCTGGATGTTCATGGTGCCTCTTTGGGTTGAAATGGTTGGTTGATGCCTGGTTGTATAAGTCATAGAAGTCTCTCAGGGTTTGTTGGTTGTGGTCTCGCCGATGCAGACGATCCCGTTGTGAGTGCGCAGAAAAATGCGGTTGCCGTGGAAGAAGGGGCTGGCATGGGTCTCGGTGCCGGGGTTGACCGCGAGGACCTTGAGCGGCACGCCAGGTTCGATCACCGCCGTCTGGCCGTCAATAATCACCTGGTAGATGCACTTGCCGGCCAAGGTTGGACTGGGTTCAATGGCGTATCCTGCGGTACTGGTGGTGGGACCCAGACGGCACAGCGGTTTCGTTTTGTCAGCCACCACAAGCACTTGGCCGGTGGCCAGATCCATGAGTTCCAGGGCGCAACCACGTTGATCTGGGATATAGACCTTGCCATCGACCACCAGGGGGGAAGCCGTTCCGGCGCCGCTCTGGCGAGGCCACGGGGTGGCGCCGTCGCCAGGGGCAGAACCAGCACAGTCGAAAATGGCCACCTGTTTTGGATTTTTCTCGTTATGTACAAAGATGATGCGCGTACCATCTACCACCGGGCTGGCGCCTTTTGCGACGTGGTAGGCATGCGACCGCCACTCCTTGCCGGTCGTAAGGTCGAAGATCGTCTTCACCGGCGATGCGACCTTCCAACCATCGGAGGTCTTCACCACGACCGGAGTGCCGGCGCCGGTATGATCTAGACTACCATAACTGGCCCGCCACTGCTCGGTGCCGGTGGCGGCATCCACGCACAAAAGGGTGGGCTTGCCGCGCGAACCGCACACGGCCAGCACTCGTCCCTGGCAGACCACTGGTGAGGCATTGCCGATGGGCCAACCGGTGGGGATGGCAGGGATCTTCCAAAGTTCCTTACCTGCCAGATCATAGGCGACCAAAACCCCGGCCGGGAATTGCACATAAACCCGCGTGCCATCACTGGCCGGAGTGGAAGGAGCCAGGGAACCAAAGGAATGGGGAATATCGTCGGAAACCGCACCCTGGGCAGCCAGGGCGGTAATCTTGGCAGCGCGGACCGATTGCGCATTTCTATCATCCAGTTTGGGTTGGGCCTTGACCTCTGCAACCAAGGCGGCCAGATCCTGCCGCACCTTTTCCGCCTGATCCTTGGCCAACAAAGCGATCGGATCCACATCCTTCTGCCAAAGGATGGCCCCGGTGTCGGCATCCAGGCAGAACAGGTGATGCGGACTCGAAACCGCAAAGACTTTCTTGCCGACCACGATAACCGAAGCGAAACTCCGCCCCGGAAGCGGCGTCTTCCAGGCCACACCGCTACCCTTGACCAGATCCCACGTGGTCGGCGGCGTGGCGCCGGGGAAATGGCCGCTGCCGTCACCACGGAAGCCAACCGGATGTTCCGTGCTGGGCACGAAGTCCTGATGTCCCAGCGGCACTTCCGCGGCAGCGAGGTTCAGGGACATGGGGCCAACCGTCAGCAGGGTGGTCAGGATCATGGCTTGAGGGAGTCGTTTATGGTTCATGGGTTGTTTCCTTTCGGGGTCATCCCGGCTTTCATTTCCTTTCCGTATTCCCTGCCGGCGAGTCGCTGCGGTAACTCGCCGGGCGGAGGTCATAACAGGCGAGGAGCGAACCATGCCGCAAGAAGAGCCGGCCGGCGGCGATGCACGGGTTCAACCACGCTTCCTTGGTTCCCACCAGCGGGTCGAAACGGCTGACGATCTCGAAGCCGGTCGGGGTGGGTTTGATGAGCGACAACTGCGTCTTGGCGGGCTGGCCGGCCTGCCACGCGCCTTCGCCGCCCTCCAGGAGATAGATCATCCCGTCGGCGGCGCTCATCGACCCATCCTTGGTGACAGGTTCGCTGTGCAGCCGCTTCCCTGTCGCGAGGTCGCGCGCCTGGATACAGAACATCGATTGCGTGACGGTGCGTTTCTGTTCCTTGCCACCCTTCACCTCCACGCGCTCGATGGACCGGTTCTCTTTGGCCAGCACGAAGATCTTGCCATCGAGCGCCACGGCCTGGTTGAGTCCGTGGATCCCCTCGCCTTCCCACACGAGGTCGAACCCCTTCCCATCCTTCGCCAACCGATAGAGCGCGGTGCCGTTGCCGCGCGTGGCGAACACACGGTCGCCAATGACCGGCGACGTGACCGTCGTACCGGACGGGCCTTCGTATTTCCAGACGATGTCGCCGTTGCCCGGGTCAATCGCCACGGTCGCGTTCCAGAGGTTGCAGAAAACCAGCCGCGTCGGGCCGCGTTGGACCAAAACCGGCGATGAATCGCCGATGCCATAGGTGCTGGCCGGACTGCTCCAAACGGTTTTGCCCGTCGCGGCGTCGAGCGCCACCATGGTGGCGGTGCCGCGCCGGATCGGGCAGATGACCTTGTCGTCCACCATCAACGGCGTGATATTGTAACCCCAGCCGGACACCTTGTTGCTGAACGCGGCCACGGTGTCCACTTCCCAGCGCTTGGCGCCGGTGGCGGCGTCCAGGCAGTACACGACGCCGACCCCGCTCGCAAAGTAGACCGCGCCGCCCCGGATCTCGGGCGTCGAACGCGAACCGTTGAACCGTTTCTGGAACTCCCGGCCATAGGGGGCCTTGTATTTCAGTTCGCCGTCGAGCGTGAAGGCGAACAGGTTGCCGGGTGTCCCGCCCAGCGTGTACACGGCGCCACCGGCGACCGAGACCGACGTCCAACCATCGCCGAGTTGGTCATACTTCCAGAGCAGTTTCGGACCGGTCGCAGGCCAATGCGCAAGCAGGCCGGTACCGGGATAGATGTTGTCGCGGTTGGGGCCGAGATAGCCGCCGTAGGGGTCGCTTCCGGGTTCGCCTCCCGCTACAGAAGTTCCACACACCGCAGCGACCAGGACCACTCCGACCAACACCGGCTTGAACGGAGATTGCAGGAGTTTCATACCGATATTCCTTTCTTGGGGACGCCTGCCAGTCCGGCGCGGCTGATTATGGCTTCGATTCGGCGAAGATCCACATCGGCCGATCCAAGGTCACGGTCAGTTTTTCGCTCGTCTCCTTGACGGTCTCCTCGAAGTTGAACCACCGTCATCCGCATCGTCTTGTCCGCCTGTAAGTTATTTCGATTCAGTAAAATGCCCCATCCGAATTACAACGGATAGGCCGTCTATTTTATTGTATATATAATCATTAGCATCCCATAGAAATCATAATCGTAATCGTAATCGTAATCGTAATCCTCTCTGGGGCAAGGGATTACGATTACGATTAAGATTACGATTATGAAGTTTTTTGTCCCCAACGGAGATCATATGGGCCCAATAATGGGGCAGAGCGAAGCGGGCACACTAGGCCAGCCCTCTGCGGCTGGCGTTGCCGCACGCCGGGGACAGAGCCCCGGCCTACACCCTGGATTCTTGCAGGGACTGTCCCTTGAACCCT
>JBAWZH010000046.1:0-15349 GCA_037143135.1 bacterium | reverse complement strand
TGGATGCCTGTGCGGCGCCGGGCGGCAAGACGGTGGCGATTGCCGAACTCATGGGAGGGGGCACTTCGCTCACGGCCATGGATATCCATGCTGATCGCATGGGGTTCCTGAATGATAATCTGGCCCGGATGAGCCTGGACGGCGTACGCATTATTGAGGGCGATATGACAGAGTGCCGGGCCGGCGGAGTCGGCATTCCCGAGTTGGCCGGCCTGTTGTTTGACGGCATCCTGCTGGATGTGCCCTGCACGAACACCGGGGTTTTGAGGAGGCGGGCGGATGCCCGCTGGCGATTTTCACTCGAACGACTGGCGAAAGTAAGTGAAACACAGCGATTGATCCTGGACGGCGCCGCGCAACGGGTTCAGATCGGCGGTCGCCTTGTCTATAGCACCTGCAGCCTGGAGCCCGAAGAGGACGAAGCCCTGATTGCCGCCTGGCTCAAGGATAACCTCAATTTTGAGTGTGTGCGCCAACGAAAACTATTCCCGCCCAAAGATGGCGTGGATGGCGCCTTCGCCGCCTTGTTGAAGCGGAAAACGTGATATGGTAGACATATTTACGGGCGGTGTTGAACGCGATCCTGAAATACCGGAATCAATTGCTAATGAAACTTAGTGCGGCAGAGTTTTGTGCGGGAGGGGGAGGGCAAGCACTGGGCTTGGAAATGGCCGGATTCCAATGTGCGCTGGCGGTTGAAATCGACCAGAATTGCTGTGCTACGTTGCGCACGAACAGGCCGCAATGGAACACGGTTAAAGCGGATATGCGACATTTTGATGGGAGTTCGTATCGCGGTATGGATCTTTTCGCCGCAGGGGTGCCTTGTCCGCCGTTTTCCATCGCCGGTAAACAACTTGGCGCGGATGATGACCGGGATATGTTTCCCACAGCGCTTCAATTGATTTCACAAATGGAACCGCGTGCCGTGTTATTGGAAAATGTTCCCGGGTTCGCCTCTGACAAGTTTAAGGAATACAGGCGTGATCTGTTCATGAAACTTGCAAAGATGGGCTATCAATCTGATTGGCGGGTTCTTCAAGCGGCGGATTATGGTGTGCCGCAACTGCGGCCTCGTTTTATTCTTGTGGCACTGCGTCCTAAAGATGCCGAGTTTTTTCTATGGCCTAAGCAAATCCGAAACCGTTCTACTGTAGGCCATTGTCTAGCTGATCTTATGGCTTCCAATGGTTGGCGTGGCGTCGGCAAGTGGGTCGAACGGGCCAATATAATCGCCCCAACTGTCGTGGGTGGCTCAAAGCGTCATGGAGGACCAGATCTTGGCCCTACGCGGGCGAAACAACAATGGCGGGCATTGGGTGTCGATGGCATGGGGCTTGCCGATGCGGCGCCTTTGGAATCGTTTCAGGAAGACGGATTTCCCCGTTTGACAGTTCGCATGGTTGCGCGGATCCAGGGGTTCCCTGATGAGTGGGTTTTTAGTGGTGGCAAAACGGCCGCGTATCGACAGGTCGGAAACGCTTTTCCTCCCCCTGTAGCCAAAGCCGTCGGTTCTGCGATCCATGATGCCCTGACGCGGAGAAATTCCGCCGCCATTTATCCGGTGTCGGAGGTCGTTGAGTTGCGGCTGTTTGATGCCAAAGTCTCTCCGAGTGATATTTCTAAGGCAAGTAAAAGGAGTCGATATGAAGCGCAAGGGACTAATTCAGGCGGCAAGGACGCAATTTCACGCCGCACTCATGGCAAAAGTTCTTACTCTCGGCGACGGCAAGGTTCCAAGCAATGCCGATAAGAACAACAATGCGAGCGTGAAAATCGCTCTTGCCATTCTCGATCAGATTGGGATTGGGAGTAACGCAAAACGGCTTGCGGCACAGTCTGCGGGAAATGAATTTGAGGAGGTGTGTGCGGCCTTTCTGGAAAGTACATTTTTGAGGCTTATGCACATTCGTCCGGGTGAGTGGAAAATATTCCGTATCACCCAGGGCTCCCGTGAAGGGATTGCACGTTTTGAACAATATGCGCATTTATCCGCTCTCGCGGATGCTTGTAAGCAGTTGCCGCAACTTAAGTCGGTATTGGGAACAGATTACATTATCTCCCCCGATGTGGTCGTGATTCGCATTCCTGAGCCCGATTCTAATATTAATAAACCTTATGCCATCGTTGATGATGCGACCGCTCTGTTAACTTCGTTGCGATGCAAAAATAATACGTTGCCTCTGATTCATGCGAGCGTGTCGTGCAAGTTCACTTTGAGGAGTGATCGCGCGCAGAATGCCCGTTCCGAGGCTTTGAATCTTATTCGTAACAGAAAAGGCAGGGTGCCTCATATTGCAGTCATGACGGCTGAGCCGTTACCGAGCAGGCTATCGTCACTGGCGCTGGGAACGGGCGACATAGATTGTGTTTATCACTTCGCCTTGCCTGAACTGAAAAAAGCAGTCGAGGCCCTGGGAAACGATGACTCGAGGGAGTTGTTGTCAATCATGATTGAAGGGAAAAGGCTTCGTGATATTTCAGACCTTCCTCTTGATCTTGCAATCTGACCAATGGTTTCTCCGCCTTGTCGTAAAATCTTGAAGTTGTGCAAATTGTGGCGATTATGATACATGTCTGGGCTTTGTGAAAATTAACCGAAGGGACAAACGAGCATGAAAGATATTGCTGTTACTGACGTTCGGAATTTCGTGTTGATGGGGCATACGGCCAGTGGGAAGACCACCCTGGTCGACGCTTTACTTTATAAGATGGGGGTGAATGACCGGCTCGGGTTGGTGGACCAGGGCACCAGCATGGCGGACTACACGGATGAGGAAAAGTCCCACAAGACAACGGTTTACGCAAAGTCCTTCAGCGGTCTTTACAAGAGTTCCGATGGCCACAACATGGATATCGAATTCTTTGACACCCCGGGCTATGCGGATTTCTTCGGGCAGGTGATCCAGGCCAGCCGTATCGCCGGCGCCGCGCTGATTACGGTGGATGCCCATGCCGGCATCCAGGTGGGCACCTTGAAAGCCTGGAAACAGGCCTCGGCTTTGGATATTCCCCGCGCCATCGTTGTGACCGGGTTGGATCGTGAGAATTCCCCCTTTGACAAGGTTATGAACGAAATCAAAGAGACTTGGGGTGATCGATGCATTCCTGTCCTGATCCCGCTTCCGGACAGAAGCGCCGTGGTTGATGTGCTGGCATCCACCGAGGTGCCTGCCTCTGTTACGGATGCCGTAAAAGAGGCGAAGAATGCCCTGGTTGAGATGGCGGCTGAAACCGATGATACGCTGATCGAGAAATACCTGGCCGGGCAACCCCTGACGGCTCGTGAAATTGCCGATGGATTACGCCATGCCGTGTTCGATCGCAAACTGGTTCCGGTCTTTTCCTGCATGGCTTTGAAGACTATCGGGGTGGGCGAGCTGCTTGACGGGATTGCCCGTTTCTTCCCCTCGCCGGCCGACCGTCCCTTCAAGGATTCTGAAGGCAAGCCGGTTGACACCTCGCCCTCCGCGCCTTTTGTCGGGTATGTCTGGCGCACGGTGAATGATCCCTTTATCGGACACGTGAGTTTTATCTACGTCTGCGGGGGCACCTTGAAGGCGGACACCGAGGTGCTGAATGTCAACAAGGATCAGAAGGAGCGGATTGTTCAATTTACGGCGATCAACGGAAAGAAACAGGTTCCCATGGTCGAGGCTGAGGCCGGGGATATCGTTGCCATCGCCAAGCTGAAGGTGACGGGACTGGGTGATTCATTGTGCCAGGCTGGCGCCAAGGTGACCTTCGAACCCTTCGAGTTCCCGAATCCCGTCATGTGGTATGCCGTGGCGGCCAAGACCCAGGGAGATGAGGATAAGATCGGAACAGCGCTGCACCGGTTGGCCGAGGATGATCCCACGATCCATGTGGAACGGCATGCTGATACGCATGAAACCATTCTGGCCGGCATGGGTGATACGCACCTGGCGGTTGCCGTTGAACGCATGAAGAAGCGGAACAACGTCGACGTGATCCTGAGCACGCCCAAGATTCCCTACAAGGAGACGGTAACCAGTCGCGGCGAAGGCCACTACAAGCACAAGAAGCAGTCCGGCGGGCGCGGGCAATATGGCGATGTCTACCTGAAGGTGGCCCCGCTGGCCGATGGAGATGAGGAATGGTTCGAGGATGCCATCGTGGGAGGCGTGATTCCGCATAACTTCGTGCCGGCTGTCCAGAAGGGCGTAGCCGAGGGTATGGTGCGCGGGGCCCTGGCCGGGTATCCTGTCGTGAAGATCAAGTCCACCGTCTACGACGGCTCCTACCATGATGTGGATTCCTCGGAAGTGGCGTTCAAGATCGCCGGTAGCCGAGCGTTCCGGGAAGCCATGACCAAGGCCAAGCCCGTTCTGCTCGAACCCATCATGTCCGTCAAGATCACCATTCCCGAGCAGTTCATGGGGGATGTGAACGGGGATATGAGCCACCGGCGCGGCCGGATCGTAGGGATGGAGTCGGCGGACGGCATGCAGGTGATTGTCGCGGACATCCCGCAGGCCGAGTTGTTCACCTACTGTGCCGAATTACGCAGCATGACCGGCGGCCGCGGTTCGTTTGAAATGTCGTTTGCCCGGTATGATGTGGTGCCCTCCGCCGTGGCGCAGAAGATCATTCTTGCGGCGGCCAAGACGAAGGAGGAGGAGCAGGATTAGGTCTGCCCTGTGAACCCCTTCGAACCATCGTTTCGCCGGTGTGAATTGTGTCCCAGAACCTGCGGTGTTGACCGGTTGGATGGCAGGCAGGGATACTGCAAGGCGGGGGCGGACGTCGAAGTCTATCGGTATGGTTCACATCACGGCGAGGAGCCGCCGATCTCGGGAACAAAGGGGTCGGGGACGATTTTCTTCAGTCGGTGTACGTTGCGGTGCCTGTTCTGCCAGAATTATCCCTGGAGCCAGGAGGGGCAGGGGCACACGGTCGGTCAGGACGGGTTGGTCGCGATTTTCGCGGAGTTGTTTCGCGAGGGATGTCATAATTGGAATCTGGTGAGTCCGACGCCATGGTTGCCCTGGATTTACGAGGCGTGGAGCCGGGTGGTTGCGAAGGGCATGAAGTGCCCGGTCGTGTATAACACGAGCGGGTTTGAACGGGTCGAGACGTTGCGTAACCTGACAGGTTGGGTGAATGTGTACCTGACTGATTTGCGGTACGCCCTCCCGGAGTCGGCGAAGGAGGGGTCGGATAGCGCCGGGTATGTCGAACAGGCCCGGCTGGCGTTGCGGGAGATGTGGCGGCAAACCGGACCGCTTGAGTTGGATGATGACGGGATTGCCAAACGTGGTACTCTTTGCCGACTTTTGGTATTACCGGGGCGGGCCGCAGAGGCTGTGGCCAATTTGGAATGGTTGGCCGGAGCGGTGGGGACACAGATCCCCGTGAGCGTTATGGCGCAGTATACGCCCGCCTACAAGGCCGTGAATGTAGCGCCATGGAACCGGCGTCCGACGGAAGAGGAGTATGGGTTCGTGGTTGAGGCCGCGGAGCGGTTGGGATTTGAAGCGGGATGGGTGCAGGAGTATGAAACTCCCGCGCCCGATAATCTGGTTGGTTTCAAAATGAGCCCGGCTTGACCGGGTTGGTGAAGTATCGAGAAAGAAAGGAAACACGATGAGCGGTCATAGTAAGTGGAAGACAATTCAGCACAAGAAGGGCGCGGCTGACGCCAAGCGAGGCAAGATATTCAGCAAGATGGCGAAGGAATTGATGGTCGTGGCCAAGGCCGGCGGCGGCAATCCCGACACCAACACGGCGTTGCGAAACCTGATCGTGCGTTGCAAAGCCGTCAGTATGCCCAACGACAATATCGACCGCGCCATCAAAAAAGGCACGGGTGAACTGGCGGCCGATATCATGGAGGAAATCACCTATGAGGGATTTTCAGACGGCGGCGTCGGGGTTGTGGTCAAGGTCTTGACCGACAATAAGAACCGCGCGGCGGCTGAGATCCGGCACCTGTTCTCCAAGATGGCCTCGGGTTTCGCCTCCCAGGGCGCTGTTTCCCGCGGTTTCAAGCGGCGCGGCCAGATCTTTGTCGACGCCCAATCCGTCGAAGAGGACAAGTTGATGGACATCGTCCTCAATGCCGGCGCCGAGGACATGAGTCGGGATGGCGAACAGTTTGAAATCCTGACGGATCCCAACGCCTTCAATGGGGTGATGGAAGCCCTGGAAAAGGCCGGCATCAAGACGGATGACTCCGAAATCCGCCTCGTTCCCGAGACCTATGTGCCGGTGTCCGACAAGTCGGTTGCCAAGGCGGTCATGAAATTTGTTGAGGCGCTTGAGGACAATGACGACGTCCAGAATGTCTATACGAATATGGATCTGGATGATTCGGTTCTGGCGGCGCTTGAAAAAGAATAAGGCGTAAACTCATGCGCGTGCTGGGGATAGACACTTCGTTGCGCTCAACCGGCGTCGGGGTGGTTGAGTCCCTGGCGGGGAAAACCATCGCTGTTGAATACGGCCGGATTCACAATTCCAACCGGTATTGTTTGTCCGAGTGCCTGAAGCGGATCGATGGCGGAGTTCGCGAAATTATTCAACGAACCAAACCGGATCTGGCGTCCATTGAGGACATTTTTTTTGCCAAGAACGCCCATACGTCGATGGTGCTGGGCGAGGCGCGCGGGGTTGTGATTGCCGCCTGTGCCACATCCGGCCTTCCCGTCTATCAATATGAACCCCGCCGGGTCAAACAGTCGATTACCGGCGCCGGGGCCGCCGACAAGCAGCAGGTGCGCAGGATGATCATGGTTCTGCTCGGCATGAGGGAAGAGCCCCAGGAGGATGCGGGTGATGCGCTGGCCATTGCCCTGTGCCACTTAAACAGCCGTTCGCCGGTGCCGGAGTTGAATCCGAAACCCATCTGAGATATGAAATATCATATTTGAAATCACACACATGATCACATTCCTGGAAGGCATCATTGAAGACAAGCAACCCACCCACTTGGTGTTGAATGTCGGCGGCGTGGGGTATGAGGTGGTCATTTCCCTCAACAGTTACGATCATCTGCCGGTGGCGGGGCAAAGGGTGCGTGTCCTGATTCATGACCACATTCGCGAGGATGCGCATGTGCTGTTCGGGTTCATGACCGAGGATGAGCGCCGGGTTTTCGCATTGCTCCTGTCCGTGTCAGGGATCGGACCCAAGACCGCGCTTTTGGTGCTGAGCGGAATGAGCGTGAGAGAGGTCAAGGTGGCGATCAAGGATGCCGATATCAAACGGCTGAGTTCCATCTCCGGGATCGGCAAGAAAACCGCCGAACGAATGGTTGTGGAATTGCGCGACAAGTTCACCTCCGGGGAAATACTGGAAGCCGCCTCCGCAGGAGCGCCGGGAATGGAGTCCGATGTCCGCCTGCGGGATGCCGTGCTGGCCCTGATCTCCCTCGGCTACAAGCGGGCCGAAGCACAGGAGTTGATTCTCAAGGCCTCCGCCCAGCCTTCCATGAATGGCGCGGATGTGGAGGGGCTGGTGCGCAAGGCGCTGGCGGGCTAGATGATGAAGATCATCGATCAATACATGTTGAAGCAGTATCTGATTCCGTTCGGGTATTGTCTGGCTGCCTTCAGCATGCTGTATATCGTGTTGGATCTGTTTGACCGGTTTGGAGATTTCGTGCAGGCCAAGGCCGCGCTGCCTGATGTTTTCCGGTACTACGCCTATTACCTGTTCAAGGTGAACGGGTTTGTTCCGTTTATTGTGATGGCGTTACCCATAGCCCTCCTGCTGGCCACGCTTTACACCCTGACCCTGTTTGCCCGTCACAACGAATTGACAGCCATGTGTGCGAGCGGAGTCAGTCTGCGCCGACTCATGGTCCCCTTGATCGGCGTGGGGTTTTGCGCCAGTCTCTTCGGAGCCGTTGTCCAGGAGACGATCGGGCCCACGGCCACAAGGTGGATTTCGGATTATACCAAACAGACGCTGAAACATTCGAGCGACTCGTCCTTCATGGTGAGGGATTACCTGTATCATTCCGGAACCTCCCATCGGCAGTGGCTGATCAAGGAACTGGATCAACGTACTCCCTCCCGGTTGGTCGGGGTGAAGGTATCGCATGAGCGGGCGGATCGTTCGCTGGCCATGGAGATCACGGCGGAACGCGCCGAGTGGATGGACGGAACCTGGTGGTTCTACGGGTTACAGAGGCGGGATTTTGACGTGAATAGCGACCCCATCGGCCCCCAAACGGTCGCGTCTAACAATCCTGTTGAGATGCCCGATTATGATGAACGGCCCGATGATTTCGTCAACGAACTTAAAGATACAGACTACCTGTCCACCCTGGATATGATCCGTTCCATTGAAAAGCGCCCCACCGTTTCCGGAACGTGGTTGTCGCGCCGACTGGTGGACATCCATTCGCGCCTGGCCATGCCGTGGGCTTGTCTGGTTCTGATCTTTCTCGGCCTGCCCGCCACGGCGGGTGGGGCAAGGCAATCCGCCATGCGGAGTGTGGCCTTCGGGGTTGCGGCTTTATTCGCCTTCTATTTCCTCGTCATGGCGGGAAAGATTCTCGGGGCAAGAGATGTCATATGGCCCTGGTTGGCCGGCTGGCTTCCGAACCTGACGTTCCTCGGCATCGGAGGCTGGTTGACGTGGCGATTGAAGTGAGGATCCCTCACGGCTTCGTCAATTTTTTCTTCAGACACCACACCACCCACGAAATGAGTCCCAGGGCCAGCATGGCCAGGGTGATTTGACTGATGGAGTGGGCCAATGTCGCCCGGCTGAACCCCTTGCCCAGTCCGCTGCCAATCGCGGCCACCAGAGCCGAACTGGGGAGATACCCGAGAAATGAACCCAACAGGAAATAACGGTGCTTCACCGGGGTCAGTCCAAGAATCAGGTTGGGAACGATCCCGGCGATGGGAAGTTGACGAACCAGAAAGACCGTAAAGGTCGAGGGTTTCTTTAACAGAGTCCGGAGTCTCTGACTGTTCTCAATCCGCCTCGCCACCCATTCTCGTCCACCCCAGCGGGCAAACACGAAGGTGGCGTAAGATCCGAACAGGGCGGACAACTGTCCGACAATGAACCCGGTCTTAAACCCGAAAAGTACCCCGGCCATACCGCAGAGGAACATGCGGGGAATGCCAATGGCGATCAGGCCCGTGCTGACTAAGAAGAAGAGGGATGAGGCCCACACTCCCAGATGTTGGATCGTCTGTTTCCAGGTTTGGTCGTTGGTGAGTTTTTGGAGCGGTGTGAAATGAACAAGGGCGATGATGGCCATGACCACGAGCGCCATGATCAGAAACTTCTTCTCCGACTTGCCGGCAGACTCGGCCACTTCCCGTTCCAACTCGATCGGAACCGGTTCCGGCTCATCGCCCTTCCGTTCGTCCAAGGTGTCGCTCATGGTTTTTCGCTTCTGGCCAGAATATGGATTCTTACCCAACACCCCTGAGAATAGTTGAAGCCCGGGATGATATCCAGTGTTTGAATTCGAGGCCCGTCGAAAGTCTCTTTGTGCCGGTCCAGTTTGGCTTCAGTCACCACGAGAATTCCCTTTCCGGGCGCCGCCGCCCAGGCCGGTAGATCGGGTTCCTCGATCGGGGCGAGTCTGCGTCCGAGGTAAAAATTCAGGCTGGGTTCGCCATATCCACAGGTCGTGACAGGGGTGTCTTTCGCGGCTTGATCCTCAATCAGCGCGGCGACCATGGGCGACAGTTTGTAACGTTCCAGGGCGGGCAGCAAAAAGAGACCGGCGGAGAGGAGGATGATCGTCATTCCGGTCATCAGGATTCCAACCGCCCATTCATGCCGGGCGCGGCGATAGTGATGCCACGACAAGGTGACCATGGCCAGGAAGAGGAGCCCGGTTCCAGTTGCGGGAACGCGAACGCCAAAGACGGGCAGGCACCAGGGGGCAACCACAAGGCCGAGTCCCAGCGCGATTCCGACCAGGAGAAAGAGCGTCAGGCCAATCCGGGCCGAAAGGGTTTGGTTTCCCGTGATACGATCCCGGCAGGCCCGTTGAATGGCAATCGCCGTTGCCGCCGCCAGCGCCGGCCAGGCGGGTAATATGTAGTGGGGTAATTTGGTGGCCACGGCGCTCATCAGGATGAGAACCGGAATGATCCAGCAGAGCAGGAGACGACGGTGCGGGGAGAGCGGGAGTGTGCGGGGAAATTTCTCCTTCGCCGCTGTGAAGAGGCGGGGGAGGTAAAGGATCCAGGGAAAGAAGGTGAGAATCAGCACGGGGAGGTAGTAAAAATAGAAGGCGAATGATTTTCCGCCGTGGCTTTCCATGGCATTCAGGGATCGGTTAACCACATGCTTCCCGATACCCAGACGCAGAAATTCGCCGTTCGTGGCCGCATTGGCCGGTATCCCCCAGGCCAGAAACAACACCGTTGCCGAGACGAGTGCGAAAAACAGCCACCCCAGGTAGGGGAGCGGGCGAATTGCTCCGCCCCTGATAAACACAAGGATGGAAACCATGACCAACACCGGAACGGCCAGCCCGACCGGCCCCTTCGTCAGCATCGCGCCGGCGAGAGCCAGGATCATCAATGCGATATGCCAGACGCGAAACCCGTTGAGCCAGGACAGAAGAAACGAACTGATGGCCCCCGTGATGCAGGCCAGGAGCAGGGCGTCCGTGGTGGCCGCCGTCCCGCTGACGACCATCAATGGGGATAACATCAGGATTAGGGCGGCAACCATGGCGGTCTTTCTCCCCGCAAGGCGCCGGGTCATCCAGAACGTGAGAAGCGCGGCGACCAAAGTGGCGAACGGCGCCACCATGCGGCAGGATAATTCAGAGGGCCCCAGGAGGCGAACCGGGACTGACATCAGCCAGTAGATCAGGATGGGTTTGTCAGGCCGGAGTTGGCCGTTGAACGTGGGAAAGAGGGCGTTTCCGGACTCAATCATTTCCACCGTGGCTCGCGAGAATCGCGGTTCATCGCGATCCCATAGGGTTGAGGCGGTGGTGAGGGTGAGATAGACGGCAAACAGAAGCATGACAAGCAACGCCCCTCTGGGACTGGTCGCCTGACTCCCGGACGATCGTGAAAAGGCCTGTTTCCGAAGCCATGCCGGTAGCAGATGCGCAATAAGCAGGAATAGTCCAAGCGGGCCCCACACCCCGAGAAACTCGAGGACAAAGGGAGTGGCCCGCGCCCAGGACAGGTTGAGGATGGAAAATAAGACGATGAGCAACCCCGCAATAAAGAACCACCGGCGGGGCGGCTTCAAGGGTCTTCGTCTCAGAATGGCCAGTGCGATGGCGCTGGCCACGAGCCCAAAGGCGACGCCGACCAGTACGTCGCTCGGGAAATGCCGCCCGTCGTAAACACGACCGGCGGCAACGCCGCCGGTGATCGCGACGGCCAGGGGGGCAGTCCAGGGGGATGCTGTCAGCAGGGGGACGCAAAAAGCCGCCGCTGTGGCGGCATCGCCGCTGGGGAAGGAGTGTTTGTTCACAAAACCGGGGCGTTCCCGGCCTACCGCGACTTTCACGGGCCAGATCAAGACCGTCAGCACCAGTAGGGCGAGCAGGATATGCATGGCTTTGCGTCGGGCTCCGGCGATTCCGAGTCCGGCGATGATCAGGAGAATGACATCGCCTTTTCCGAAGGGACGGAAGAAGTCCAGAATCTCCTGCACCCGATGGACTTTTCCAACGCGGTGGGAGAAAGTCCGAAAAATCTGGTAGAGGTCATAGTCGAACGGAAAAACGGCTGCTCCGGCGGCCAGGCACAAGGCCGCCGCCAGCAGATAGGTGCGATAGCGGTGTTGAGTCGAATCCATCCCCGGGCTCAGTTGTACTATTTCTGACGGTTCAGAATGGCCGCGCCGCCCAGTTCACCCAAGGTGGCTTTCTGCAGGTCAGTCCATAGGGTTCCGGGGCCCGAGTGCAGAATGTTGATACGGAGATCGGGGCGCAACGAGCCGGCGAATTCCCAGAGATTGAAAGCCACGGGATCGCCAAAGGCCTGTGTTTTCAATTGCGCGCCACGGGCTTTTTCATTCTCCACGACTTTCATCGCATCCGCTGACGCCTGACCCAGGGTGCGTGTTTTGTTGGCCCTGATTTCGGCGGTATCCCTGTCGATCAAGGCAATTTTTTTCACGGTGCCGGCCTGGATCTCGGCTACCTGTTTTTCCTGATCGGCCTTGATTTCGGCCTTAAGTTTCTGGGTTTCCTGGGCCACCTGGGCGCGGCGTTGTTCAATTAAAGACTGACTCGTGTTGAGGTCAGCCTGTTTCCTGGCCGTGTTCTGCCGTTCCTTGTTGGTCAGATCCTGCTCGATGGCTACGCTCGCCTTCTGGATGGGGTCGAGGATTTGCATCGGCACATCCACATGCCTGATGAGGGCGTTATGGGTGATGATTTTTTTCTCCGCCATGGTCCGTTGCAGGGCATCGGCCATGTCGTTCTGGAATTTTTCGCGGCCTTCACCGACGATGAAGTCTTTGGCCCGGTACTCCGAACCCTTGTTGCGACTGACGGAGAGGATTTGCGGCATAATGATTTTATCGACCACGGCCGGCAGGTCGCCGTAGCTGCGATACAACCAGGCAATGTGTTCGGGAAGCAGTTCAAATTCCAAGGTCATGTCGAGGCTGATCAGAAAGCCATCACGGGAGGGGAATGAGACAAACTCATTCAAAACATGAACGCTGTCCCCCTGACGGGGCGCCGCGATGGGTTTCTTGGCTGCCGCAACGGGGGGATTGGGGGATCGTTGTTGGACATCCGCTTCAGCCTGATCCCAATACTCGCGTCGTTTGGTTTGCTGTTGTTTCAGCATATTGTCCTGCAACACTTCCATGGCGGCATTCTGGGTGGTGATCTGTCCCTTGGTAATCACGGCCCCGCCTTCGCGCCCGAGCAGGGAGACCTGGTTGACTCCGATTTCGACGATGCTGATCTGGAATTCGGCGGGATTAACATAATAGAGACCGGGTTGGAGGATATCTTCCCGGATTCCCTTGTCGCCGGGTTTGGCGAATAGTCCTTCCGGCGCCTGTTTTCCGGATAGGGACGTGATGACCCCCACATAACCGATCGGGATGACCACGGCATCTACAGTCCTGATCTCGTATCCATAGGGATTGAGCCTGTATTTTCCGGGGCCCAGAACCCGACGGGAGATTCCCTTTTGACCTTCGTTCGCCAAAAATTCACCTTGGGGAAGCTCGGAACCGACCTTCGAGGTCACCACGCCCATCTTGCCGGGCGGAATGACGATGACGGGCAGAATCTGCCAGTCATAATAGTAGGGGTTCAGGAAATGTCGGCCCTCGGCATACACATTTTCCCGGATGCCCATTTGTTTTTCAGTGGCCAGGATTTGCCCCGTCGGAAGCGGCTCGCCGCTTTTGGCGGTAATGACGGCCATCTCATCGGGGCCGACATAGAACCGGCAGAATCCCCACTGCCAGGCGAGCCAACTGAAGAGGATGAACGCAAGGGCGACAGCGATGTTGGATGGTAGGGACTTCACGGTTTCACCTCCTTCGAAGGTTGCGGGAGAAAGGGTAGAAAGAGCGCCCCCAATCCGTCGCCCTGATCGGTGCTCAGGATGGATTCGATACGGGGGCCGACTTTTTTGAAGAAGGTATTGCGGGCGTAATTGAGGCCGTTACTGAAGGCCTGAACCTGACTGGTCAGCACGGCGGACTCCGCCAGGTTTTGCATCCTGACCACGGCGGCGTCGGCGTCGGCCTTGAACATCACGGCCTTGGCCTGGGCGAGGGCGGCGTCATTTTCTATCTTGGCCACTTCCAGTTCCCGGTTGGCCTGGATCACGCGGACGGCCTGATCCTGCTGGGCGGCGATCAGCGACCGGATGCGGGCGGTATCGGCCTCGACCTTTTCTCCGCTCTGTTGGGCGAGCATTTCCTGCCTCACTAATTCGGCCCTCGAATTGGCCTGGCTGATTTCCTGGTCGTACTTATGACTCTCCTGAACCGCCACCTCGCGATCCCGGATGATGCTGGCGATGGCCTCCGGCGGGGTGATGTTCCGGATGAGCACCGAACGGATGGAAACGCCCCACCGGTCGCATGTGTTCCGCAGGTGGAGTTCCAGATCCTTTTGAAACTGCTGGCGTGTTTCGCCCACGATGAAGGTTGTGGCGGGGTGTTTGCTTCCCTCAATGCGACTGAATCCCCGGGCGCGGGGCAGGATGACCTTTTTGATGATGTCACTCATATCCCCCACACGGTGGGTGATCAGGGCTGCCTTCTCGCCTTGCAAGGCAAACTCAATCGTTCCCTCGACCATGACACTGAACCCGTCCATGGTCAGGAAGTTGATGGCATCCGCGCCGCTCATTTCAAAACGCTGGCTCTGGAGATTGACTTCGGCCACGCTGACGAGATAGGGGTTGAGGTAATACGTCCCGGGATCCAGCACCCCGGGGCGAACCCCCTTCATTCCCTCACTTACCAGGAAACCGTTGGGTTTGTTGGTGAGTGAAGTGGAGAGCACGTCCTCGCCAACCAGCGAGGTCACTACCCCCACGAACCCGGGCCGTATGGTGATGGCGTCAAACAGGTCAACCCGATACGCATAGGGGTTGATGCGGTATTTTCCGGGACTGAGCACATCGGCGACGATTCCCTTTCCGTTAGGGTCGGCAATAATCTGGTTGCTGGGAAGATCCTTTCCGTAAAGGCGCGTGAGAACCCCCAGTTTGCCGGCGGGGATATCCGTGATCTGGCCCCAGCGCCAGGCCCAGGAGTAGGGGTTTCGGAAGTACCTGCCCTCGGCCAGGACTTCCAGTTGAATTCCTTTCTGGGATTCGTTTTCGGCAAGAATCTGGCCGGACGGCAAGTCGGTTCCCGTTTTGTGTATCAGGATTGCGATGGCGCCGCTGTCGGGTTCAATCCGGCAGAAGAACCAGATGAAGACAGGGACAAAGACAATCAACCCCATTGCCAGGAGAGGCCAGAAGGCGGCCCTCAGGATGGAGAAGGGAGTCCCGGGAACCGGCGGCGGCGCCGGGTGTTGAGATCCAAGGGAGTTATCATATGAATGACTGGTCATGGTCGCACCTCATCTGCTTCTGGTAAAGATGGCCACACTTTAATGGGCTTTGCCGGTTGCGTCAACGCCCAACCCGAACATGTCAAACCGGAAACCCTGCGCGCTCAACAACTGAACTTGACGTGGCAGCAGGGGATGGGTACATAAATGCCGGAAATGATGGCCAAATAGGCCAATGGAAAGTCGATGGCACTATGCTTTGCGAATGTTGTGAACAGCACGAGGCGACGATTCATCTGACCCAGATCATCAGCGGCCAGTCCCGTGAGCTTCATCTGTGCGAGGACTGTGCCGAGGAGAGCGGCATGAACGTCCAGAGCGTCATGTCGATTC
>JBAWZH010000045.1:0-15379 GCA_037143135.1 bacterium | reverse complement strand
TTCGATGGAAAGAGGGGGAAGAAGCGGAATCACGAATCTGAAGCGCTTCAGATCGGGTTTTCCGGGGTTCGAGCCAGTGGAAATCCGGATGCCGATGTAGACCGAGCTGGCGAAGTTTATTGAGAACGGCCGGGCGTTCAGCTACAGTGCCGGGCCATGACAACGACGGAAATCCTGGCGCGCGTGGACCGGCTGGCGGTGGCCTTGCGCGAGTTGACGGAGCAGCAGTTCCACCTGATCGAGACGGTGGTGACGCAGTTCCGCAAACCCTTCCTGAAGATCGAGCGGGATCCGCTCTCCGACATCGTGGACGCCCGTTTGTTGCGCGACTTCGGCGACGTGTTGCGCATCCATCATTGCTTCTCAAAGGAAGCGCTCTCGAAAGACCGCTTCGAGTATGCCCTCGAAAAGACGCTCACCCTGTGCGGCAAGACGGCGGTGCTGGCCGCCTCGCGCACCAATCGCGGCCATGATCTCACTGTGGACGGCGTGCCGTACTCTCTCAAGACCCAGGCGGACAAAGGCATCAAGGAAACGGAAATCCACATCTCGAAGTTCATGGAAATGGGGAAAGGAAAATGGTCCAAGACCGCCGACGGTCTCAAGGTGTTGCGCGAGACGTTCCTGCGGCACATGGATGCGTACGAGCGAATCTTCATGTTGCGTTGTCTGTCCAAAGACCCGACTTGCTGGCGATACGAGTTGGTGGAAATCCCGAAGGCGTTGTTGCAGGAAGCCGGGCAGGGCAAACTCGAAATCCAACGCAAAACTAAACAAGAAACCCGTCCAGGGTATTGCCGCGTCAAGGATGCCGGAGGGGTTCTGAAGTTCGAGCTGTATTTTGATGCCGGATCAGAACGGAAACTCCAGGTGCGACACCTGCGCAAGGATCTGTGCCGGGTCCATGCTCAGTGGGAGTTCGCCACCGCGTAGAGTGGCAATGCCGGACCCGCCTTGCCGAGACGATCTAGGGAGATCTTCACATACTCCGGGTTGAGTTCAATCCCCACACACTCGCGGCCATACTCGCGGCTGACCAGGCCGACGGTTCCGGATCCGAAGAAGGGGTCGAGTACTGTGGTACCAGGTTTTGAGCCGGCTAGCAGGCACATGCGCACAAGTTCCGGGGGGAAGACCGCAAAATGCGCACCGTGGAAACCGTTTGTGTTGATATTCCAGACCGTGCGGCGGTTCTTTGGATCCTGGCCGTTCGCGGATGGCTCGCGGATGGCCTCGAAGTCGTAGAAATATGACTCGGCCTTGCTCATCAGGAAGACATACTCGTGCGCCCGAGTTGGGCGATCCTTGACGGACTCCGGCTGGCAGTTGGGCTTGTTCCAGACGATGTCAGACCGCAGGAACCAACCGTCGGCCTGCAGGGCGAGGGCCAGTCGCCAGGGCACGCCGATGAGATCCTTCGGCTTGAGTCCCTTTGGGGTCGGCGGGCGGTAACTCATAGCTCTGCCAGCATTCTTCTTGTCTGGCGCACGCCAGCGCCGGTCACCGCTGGTGTAGGAATCGCCGATGTTAAGCCATAGCGTGCCGTCTTCGCGAAGCGTGCGCCGGACTTCGCGGAAGACGCCGACCAGGTCGGCGATATAGGCGTCAGGGTCATTCTCCGCGCCGATCTGGCCGTTGATGCCATAGTCGCGCAGCCCCCAGTAGGGCGGACTGGTGATGCAGCACTGGAAGGTGTTGTCGGGGATCTGTGAGAGTGCCCGGCGGGAATCTCCCTCGACGATCCGGATGTCGCCCTCGTGATAGACCTCCCTGATGCGAGACTTGTGCGCCACGCCCTCTGCCGTTGGATAGATCGTTTTCATGTTGCGTTGCAGACGGATGCTGGCTGGCGACGCCTCGCGGCGGCCGCCCCCGTTGAGGAGTTCATCGGCGGAAACGCCGAGGGCCTGGGCCAGACTTGGCAGGATGGTGGTGGGTGGATGCTCGGTCTCTCCTTCATAGTAGGCGATCATGCGTCGCGACACGCCGAGTTCCTGAGCGAGTGCCAGTTGAGTGAAACCCGCCGCCTTGCGCAATTCAACCAACCTTGTCCCGAAATCTGAAATATCCGTTTTGCTTTTCTTAAACGTCAGACCCCTTCTGGTCGTGATGGCGCCCGGTTTACGTGCAAGGGTTGTGGTCATGTTAGTGTCACCCGAAATATGCATTCTCATTAATGTACGGTATTCGTACATCACGCCGCTCCGAAAAGCAAGCGCTCTTTCGACACCGGGGAGGGGGGGGATGGGGCGAACGGTGCACTGAATGCTGATTCGACTCTGTTGCCATCTTCGCTCTTGCAAAGAAATCGGTGATAATGTTGTCTAATAGGTCATGAACAGCACCTAACGCCATCGCCGCAAGACACGGAACAGGCAACCGTTTGCCGGGAGGGCTTGTTCAAGTCATACCGCACCGCCCGGGAGACTTTCTTGTGCAGGACGAACTGGTGAATCGATTTCAGGGCGCCGCTTTGACCGGCTTTCACTTCGAGGGGTAGCACGCCCGCAAAATGGTCATCTAAAGCGCTTTAGATGGCAAATGTTGAGTTCAGCCGGTTCTGTCTTCTGACTTCAACTCTTTCGGCAGTGAGAAGTGGACGTCTTCCTTGATCAGCACTGATTCCTCGACGGTTGTAAATCCCTGTTCCTGGAGGTAGGCAATGGCCTCGCGGACAAACGATTCAGGGGTTGACGCGCCGGCGGTGATTCCCAGAGTGCCGATGGTTGTCAATGGCAGGGTGGCCAGTTTGTCGATGGAACTGGCCAGATAGGCGGGGCAACCCCCGGCGCGGGCCACTTCTACCAGACGGTTGGAATTGGAACTGGTTTCCGCCCCCAGCACAATCACGGCATCGGCCTGCGAGGCGAAGAGGCGCACCGCCTGCTGGCGGTTGCGGGTCGCGTAACAGATGTCCTCACCGGACGGCGTTTTCAGGGACGGGAAACGGTCGCGCAGAATCGCCATGAGGTGGGACACCTCGTCGATACTCAGGGTGGTCTGGGTCAACACGGCGACTTTCTCGGGGTCCTTAACGGAGACCTGCCGGGCCTCGGCCTCCGTGGCGACAACCTTCACGTGATCCGGGGCCTCTCCGGCCACGCCGAGGATTTCATCATGCGTGTGATGCCCGATCAGTAGGATGGTGAAGTCGCGCTTGGCGAACTGTTTGACCTCGAGGTGGACCTTCGTCACGAACGGGCAGGTGGCATCCACGGTGTTCAGTCCGAGGCGGCGGGCGCTCTCGCGTGTCGAAGGGGGGATACCGTGGGCGCTGAACAGGAGGGTGGCGCCCCGGGGAACCTCATTGATATCCTGGACAAAGACCATGCCCTTGGCGGACAAGTCGTCGATGATCTGGTGATTATGCACAATTTCCTTGAGGCAGTAGACGGGATGCGGACAGGTTCGCAGCATCCGTTCGGCGATCTGCACGGCCCGTTCGACTCCGGCGCAAAAGCCGTGGGGTGAGATCAGGATGAGTTTCTTGGGTTTTATGATCATCGCGTTTGCTTTTGTGTGTTTGGCTATTTCCGGGGTATTAGTATACTATCAGGCGTTATGAAAAAAGCCCAAAGCGGGGCGCGAGGGAGTGTGCGGTGTTCTCGAAATGGTTCATCAACCTGAATAACCGGGTGGTGCGGTGGCGGAGGATCCGGGTTCGTCCCCAGGATGTTCTGTTGCTTCTTCCCCATTGCCTGCACAAGCAAACGTGTCCCCAGAATGTGCTCCACAGTCTGGATGAATGCCGGAGATGCGGGCAGTGCAGCGTGGGGGCGCTGGCTGGGATACGCGATGACCTTGGAGTCGTGGCCTGTGTGGCGGGGGGCGGGCGCCAGGCGCTCGCTTATGTCCTGCGCCCCGAGGTCAAGGCCGTGGTGGCGGTGGCCTGCGAGAAGGAACTGGTGCAGGGGATTCGTGCGGCCTTCCCGAAACCGGTTGTCGCAGTTCCCAACATGACGCCCGAGGGTTCATGCCGGAATACGGTGGTGGATCCGGCGGTGGTGGTGAAGGCAATCGAGTCATTAACGGGCGCGGGTTCAGGGAGACCTTGACTTTTAACCTCCGTTCGGGCCATTATATCACGCTTTGAAAGGGTTCAATCATGGCATTCCGAGTTGAGATTATTCCGTTTTTATGTGTGGCCGTTGCGCTGGGGGCGATTTTGGCTGGGGGCTTGCGATTGGGACGTGTTCCCTGGCGCAAAGCCTTCGTCTTCAGCGGGATGGTGACCGTTGTATTGATCGGGTACCTGCTTGTTTTCTTCAGGGATCCCGTTCGGGTGGCCTCGCCGGATCCGGCTGATATTGTTGCCGGGGCCGAGGGGAAGATCATGTCGGTGGTTGACGTTGACGAACCCGAATTTCTGAAAACGAAGGCCGTTCGCATCAGCATTTTCCTGAGCCTGGTGGATGTTCATGTCAACCGGTCTCCCATTGCCGGCAAGGTGGAACATGCCCAGTACTATCCGGGAGCGCGTTATTTTACCTTTGAGGAGAAATCCTCAGAATTGAACCAGCACAGTTCCATCGTGATACGAGGCGAGAAGACGTCCTGTTTGGTCAAGCAGATTGTGGGCCCCGTGGCCCGCCGGGTGGTGTACTGGCTTGAGCCCGGTCAGACGCTGGTTAAGGGGGAAAGAATTGGCATGATGAAGTTCGGTTCCCGGCTGGACATGTATTTTCCCCGCGAGGATGTTGAGGTCATTGCGAGGAAGGGTGACAAGGTCAGGGCGGGTGAAACCGTTGTGGCCCGCCTGAGGAAATGACATTATGATCAAGTCGGAACTGACCTGGCGACAGTTGATTCCGCTCAGCATAACCTTGATGGCGATGTTGTGCGGTTTTTTTAGCATCCTCGTTACCGTCGAGAGCATGAATGAGACGATGGAGCGGGCCGGAGAGATGCATCGCTGGGCCGCCCTCCTGATCATGGTGGCGATGATTCTCGATGGACTGGACGGGAATATTGCCCGCCGGTTGAACGGGTGTACCGAGATCGGCGCCGAATTGGATACCTATGTGGACATGACCGCGTTTGGCATCGCCCCGGCGGTTTTGATCTACACGGTCATGCTGACCGGATCGATCCCGCAGGACTCATCCCGGATTTTCTGGCGGGTTGCCATGACGGCCGTGGTGGTGTTGTCCGGCGTGGTGCGGTTGGCCCGGTTCAAGGTTAAGGATCCCTCCCGGGGGCAGGGCGGGTATACCGGGTTGCCGATCACGGCCTGTGCCGGCTGGGTCGCCATGCTGGTGTTCATCAGTCAGAGCAAGCCGTTTGAAAACTACTCCCTGAATAGCGGATGGGTTGCCGCCATTTTTCTGACAGGGGTGCTGACCTTCATCAGTCTGCAGGTATCCAATGTGCGTTACCCGAAACCCACCAAGCACCCGGCCTTGTTTATTCCCATGGTGATCATGGTTGGCGTCTTGTTCGCCCCCCAGACGATTGCGGTGCCGGCCGCGTGCTTCATGATCCTGATGGTCGTGGGATACATCGTGTTGGGCCCCCTTTACATGCGCCGCGCGGCCTCGTTGCGGGAAGAAGAGGAATAATCCAACCGTGTGCCCCGATCCCCGACAGGCATTGGAGGATGTCATTCATCAGGCGGCCGAGTATCTGGCCTGGTTGAAGGCCGACGGTGTTCAACAGGTCGAAATCGCGCGCAAGTCAGAGCCGCCCAAAGGAGATCCCGTGAGCCAGGAACTTAATACAATCGCCACCCAAATCAGCGCCTGCAAGAAATGCGATCTTCATAAAACGCGGACGAACACGGTGCCCGGACAGGGGCATACCCGCCCTGAGATCATGTTTATCGGGGAGGCCCCGGGCGCCGATGAGGACGAACAGGGCCTCGCGTTTGTCGGGCGGGCCGGCCAGTTGTTGACGAAGATGATCGAGGCCATGGGGTTCAAGCGGGACGAAGTGTTCATTGCCAATATCGCCAAATGCCGCCCGCCGGATAATCGCCAGCCGACTCCCGAAGAAATGGATACCTGCATTCCCTATCTCAAACGGCAGATTGTCGCGCTCCAACCCAAGGTGATCGTCGCGCTCGGCGCTGTGGCGGTGAAGGGACTCCTTCAGGATTTCACCGGCATCAGCAAGGTGCGCGGAACCTGGATGAAATTCGGGGGAATTGACGTCATGCCAACCTATCACCCTGCCTATCTCCTGCGCAATCCGCCCGCCAAAAAAGAAGTATGGGCCGATCTGCAACTGGTCTTAAAGCGCCTGGGGCGCACGCCGCCGCCGGTGAAAAAAGCGGAATGAAGAGGCCGTCTATAATCAGAACCCCGGACTCCCTTCTCGAGTGGCGGCATTCGGCCAGGCGGGGGACGCCGGTGACTCTGGTGACCGGCACCTTTGATCTATTCCAGCCGGGAAATCTCTCCACCATCAGGAGAGCCGCCGCTTTGGCAGGGCCGGTGGTGGTTGTCGTTGAGCCGGACACGGTCGTGGCCGGGCATGTCCCCGCCGGACGACCGCAGAATCCCCTGGAAACCCGGCTTGAGATGGTGTCGCAACTGCGGGCTGTGTCGGCCGTGACCCATCTCGCGCCGGGACGTGAGGCCGCTTTTTTTGCCCAATTGGCGCCGTTTGTCTGGGTGACCGCGAAGGCTTCCGCAGGCCAGGATCCGTATCATGACAGTTTGTCTGCGACGGCGGAACGCATCGAGGCAATCGAGCCGCTCGGGGGATGTTTCACGCGTGACATCATCAAGGCGATGGACGAGCACAGGACTCCGATCCGGTTGCCGATCGGGTGGAATGAACCCCGGCTGGCGCCGTCTCCGCCCGTGACGCCGACAGGCGTGACGGTAACGGTCAATGGGTGTTTTGACATCCTGCATGTGGGGCATCTGCGTTTCCTGGAGGAATCGCGGGCCATGGGTGATTCACTCACGACGCTGATCAATAGCGATGCGTCGGTGGTTCGCTATAAGGGGCCCACCCGGCCTGTATTCCCTGAAGCTTTCCGAAAGGCGGCCTTGATGGCCTTGTCGCCGGTGGATGCGGTGGTGACGTTTTCCGGCGACAGTCCCCTTGATGAACTCGCGCGGTTGCGCCCCATGATCCATGTCAAAGGCGGATCCTATGAGCCGGAGCGGGTTCGTCAGGAACGCGAACTCGTCGAGGGGTGGGGCGGCCGTCTGGTCTGCACGCCGATGGTGGAGGGATTCAGCACCACCCGTTTTATCAATCAGGCGCTACGCGGCACGAACCCGGTTCACGCTTTGCCATAACAGTTCCCTTGTGATAAAGTTAACCCATGACGGACGAGCAGAAAGAGATTGATCACGCCGACCTGGTCGAGATGGATTTTCTCGAGAAGGTGATGGGGCGTCTGCCGCAGGACATCGATGTCATGGAGGCCCTGGGGGATCTCTATACCCGTGCGGGCCGGTATGAGGACGGGCTGGCTCTGGATCAGAAACTGGCTGAACTGGAGCCCGACGACATGACGATTTGGTACAATCTGGGATGCAGTCTGGCCTTGTTGAATCAACGCGATGCCGCGCTGAAGGCCCTTCGGCGCGCCGTTGAACTGGGGTATTCCGATTACGAGTGGATGAGCCGTGATCATGATTTGCAGTCCCTGCGCGAGGATGGCGAGTTCAATACGCTCTTGAAGGGCATCTCGCCCGCCGGTCCAAAACGGAAAAATAAAGTCTGAGTCGCGAAACCAGGAGGGAGAGGGCATGGCTGATTTCAGCAAACTGACACAAAAGGCACAGGAAGCGTTTCAGGCGGCGCAGGAAAAGGCCGTTCGCTATAGTCATCAGGAGGTCGATGGGGAACATCTCCTGTTGAGTCTGCTCGAGCAGGAGGACGGTTTGGCCGCGAGGTTGATTGAACGGCTCGGGGTTCGTCCGGCTGAATTACGGGCGCGGCTTGAGGAGGACTTGGATAAGCGTCCGAAAGTGAAAGGCGCCGTTTCCGAAACGGGCAAGGTGTATGTCACCCAGCGGTTGAATCAACTGCTGATCAAGGCGGGGGATGAGGCGAAGCGCCTGAAGGACGAGTATGTTTCCGTCGAGCATCTTCTGCTGGCGTTTCTTGACGAGGGCAAGTCGAGCGCCGCCGGCAAAGCGCTGGCCCAGTTCGGGGTGGATCGGGCCCGATTCCTCAAGGAACTGATGTCGGTTCGCGGCAACCAGCGGGTCACCAGCGCCAATCCCGAGGGGGCCTACGAGGCTCTGCAAAAATACGGCACAGACCTGGTCGAATTGGCGAAGCAGGGGAAACTCGATCCGGTCATCGGGCGGGACATGGAAATCCGGAGCGTGATCCGGATTCTCTCCCGGAAAACAAAAAACAATCCCGTGTTGATCGGCGAACCCGGTGTGGGCAAGACGGCCATTGTCGAGGGGCTGGCCCATCGCATTCTGCGGGGGGATGTGCCTGAGGGGCTGAAGGATCGCACGATCTTTGCCCTCGACATGACGGCCCTGATGGCCGGAGCGAAGTACCGCGGTGAGTTTGAGGAACGGCTGAAGGCGGTGCTCACCGAGATCAAGACGGCCGAAGGCCGCATCATTCTCTTCATCGATGAAGTTCACACCATCGTCGGCGCGGGGCGCACCGAAGGCTCGACCGACGCCGGGAACATGCTCAAACCCATGCTGGCGCGCGGTGAATTGCATTGCATCGGGGCCACCACGCTCGATGAATACCGGAAGTATGTGGAGAAGGACGCCGCGCTGGAACGCCGGTTCCAGCCCGTGATGGTGGAGGCGCCCTCGGTGGAGGATACCGTTTCAATCCTGCGGGGACTCAAGGATCGCTTTGAAGTGCATCATGGCGTCCGGATCAAGGACTCGGCGCTGGTGGCTTCCGCCGTTTTGTCAGACCGTTACATCAGCGACCGGTTCCTTCCGGACAAGGCGATCGACCTGATGGATGAGGCGTGCGCCTCGATCCGAACCGAAATCGATTCCATGCCGTCTGAACTCGATGAGATCACACGCAAGGTGCTTCGCCTGCAAATCGAGGACACGGCGCTGAAGAAGGAAAAGGACGACGCGAGCAAGGAGCGCCTGAAAACGCTTCGGAAGGAACTGGCCGACCTGAAGGCCCAGTCGGATGCCATGCGGGCCCAGTGGGAACATGAGAAACAGTCCATTGCCGGAGTTCAGGGAGTTCGCGAGGAACTGGAGAAGGCCCGCCGTGAAAGCGAGGAGGCCGAACGGAAATATGACCTGGATCGGGTGGCCAAACTGCGGCACGGGGTTATTCCGGAACTCGAAAGGAAACTCGCCTCATTCCAGAAGGCCGATGCAGGCAAAGGCGTCCACCGCTCGCTCTTGAGGGAAGAGGTGACCGAGGAGGAAATTGCCGAGGTGGTCTCGCGCTGGTCCGGCATTCCCCTGACGCGCCTGCTTCAGGGAGAACGGGAGAAACTGCTCCAGTTGGGAGAGGTTCTCCATGAGAAAGTGATCGGTCAGGACGAGGCCGTCCGGGTGGTGGCCGATGCGGTATTGCGAGCCCGGGCCGGCATCAAGGATCCGAAGCGCCCGGTCGGCGCGTTCCTGTTTCTGGGGCCCACGGGGGTCGGAAAGACGGAACTCGCCAAGATGCTGGCGATCACGCTGTTCGACTCGGAAGATCATCTGGTTCGGATTGACATGAGCGAATACATGGAGAAGCACACCGTGTCCCGCCTGGTGGGTGCGCCTCCGGGGTATGTGGGGTATGAAGAAGGAGGCCAGTTGACCGAGGCCGTGCGCCGAAAGCCCTATTGCGTGATCCTGCTCGACGAGATTGAAAAGGCGCACCATGACGTCTTCAATATCCTGCTCCAGATCCTCGAGGACGGCAGGTTGACGGATTCGCACGGACGGACGGTCAACTTCAAGAATACCCTGGTGATCATGACGAGTAATATCGGCTCTCCCCTTCTTCTGGAAGGGATCGGCCCGGATGGGCAGATCAAGGAAAAGGTTCGCCAGCAGGTGATGGAGGAATTGAAGTCCAGTTTCCGCCCCGAGTTCCTGAACCGGCTGGATGATGTGGTGCTTTTCAAACCGCTGACGCTGTCCGAGATCGGAAAGATCGTGGATCTGCAACTGGGCGACTTGCGTCAACGCCTTGCCGAACAGCGCATCGGGTTGACAGTGACGGAGGCGGCCCGTGATGTGTTGGCGCAGGAGGGCTACAGCCCCGTGTATGGCGCGCGTCCCCTGAAACGGCTAATACAAACCAAACTGGAGACGCCCGTAGCCCGGTTACTGGTCTCCGGCGGAGTGAAGGACGGTCAGGAGATCAAAGTGGATGCTCACAGAGGCAACCTGGAGATACTGGCCGCGTGAGCGGGATTAGAAATCGCGCGGACTTTTAATGAGAACCGAGAAGGCGACCGCGCTGAAGCCCAGGATCAAGAGGATGCCGATAACATTAAATAGAACCATGGCGAGGGGATGGTGAACCCTGATGGAGTCCAGAGTTCCCGCGTTCAACGCTTCTCCGAAAGCAGGAACGGCCTCCGCAGAGCGCAACACACCCGCGCTGAGACTGGCCACCATCAGGATCCTGACTTGTTTTGCTTTCATGGTTCGAAGCGTGGAGTATTTTTGAGTTTCGCGCAATCGGGAATACCCTGATTCGCTATCAGGGAAAATCTGATGATATTATAGAGGGATTATGTTCTAATTTCCGGCAGGAGACCCAGGGACATGTCGGCGGATGCTTACGAAGAGATCAATCTGAAGGGTATACGAGTACTCGTTGTGGATGACGATGAAGCCGTCCGACTGCTTGCCCAGCGTATTTTGATGGCCCGCAACGCGGCCGTTGACGTCGCCGACAATGGCCGCATGGCCCTTCAAATTCTGCTCAGGCAGGACTTTGATGTTGTGCTCGTGGATTTGCGCATGCAGGAAATGAACGGGATCGCGTTCATTCAGGAGGCGCGCAACATCTGGCCCTGGCTCGGGTTTATCATCATGACGGGCTTCATGGACGATGTCTCCAGCGAAATGTCCACCCGCCTCGGGATCCGAAATGTCCTTGAAAAGCCGATTCGTCCCGCCCGCCTCAGCCAGACCGTGCTGGATGAGTATCGAGAGCGCCGGGTCGGCATGGGTGCCATGGGTCCGGGACTTGAGCAACAGCAACGCCAGTTGCGGATGTTGGGGCGTCTGGGGGAAACGGCCCTGGCGGCAGGCACTTTTGTAGAAGCCCTGCGGGAGTTGAGCGATGGTCTGGGCGAATTGATGTCCTGCGATGTGGCCGGCTTGTTTGGCTTTTCCGAAGGCCAGAATATCATTGTGTTCAGTGTCCAGAATGAAGTGTCGCAGTCTTTTCTGAATTCCGCCTGTGACGAGATCCTGGCCCGCTACGAGGCGTTGAGCGGCCGGAAAATCGATCCGCTCTCACTTCGAATCCAGACGGAGGGCGTGCCTCCCGCCCCGGGCGGCCCCTCGGTGCCGGGACGCCTTCAGGCCATTCCGCTTCTGGTTCATAACGAGGTGCAGGGCATTCTTCTCCTGGCAACTGCGGATCCCGGAAAACTGGCGAAGGTGGATATTGCCTTTGTGTACCAGATTGCCAATGTGCTCTCGTCCATCCTGTCCGCCGTGACGCAGATCCGCCAGATGGCGGCCCATGATTCGCTGACAGGCCTGTTCAATCGCGCCTATTTTGAGGAACAGGCGGAACGGGCCTGGCAAATGGCCCGACGCCACGGGTATCACATGGCGGTCGCCATCATGGATCTGGATAATTTCAAGACCATCAACGATACCCATGGCCATCTGGTCGGCGACCGGGTTCTCTGCGAATTCGCCGAGATCATCAAACGGGTGGCCCGAACCTCCGATATTGTGGCGCGCTATGGCGGCGATGAATTTGTGGTGCTCTTCCCGCAGACGGATATTCCCTTTGCCGTGATGCTCGGAAATCGTATCCGCAAGGCGGTGGAGGATCATGTTTTCTGCTCGGACTCCCTGCGATTGAAGATCAACACGTCCGTGGGGTTGGCCACCAGTCATGATATCAGTCCCACCGATCCGTCGTCAGAAATGCTGCGTCTCGCCGATGTGGCCTTGTATGCCGTCAAGCGAGAGGGGCGTAACGCGGTTCGGATGTGGGCGGCGGGACAAAGCATGCAGAGCCAACCCGCGACGGTTGAGGACCTGGCGTCCGACGAGACCTCCGGCGCCGGTTCCCATGTGTCCGGTGTTTTGGTGGTTGATGACGATCCCGCCATCGTCAAGGTTCTTTCAGTTATTCTTCTCAAGGCGGGATATCATGTGGACACGGCTCTGTCGGCCAGGGAGGCGATTGAGAAGGCCCGACTCAACCCCGGAGTCCATGATGTTCTCCTGACCGATCTGTCCCTGCCTGAGTCGAGCGGTCTCGAAATCATGTCGGCGCTGAATAAGAACGACCCGTTTTTGATAGCCGTCGTGATCACGGGTTTTGCAACCAAGGAAAGCGCCATCGCGAGTCTCCGTCAGGGCGCCTTTGATTTTATTGAAAAACCGGTGATGCCGGAGAAACTGCTGGCGATCCTGGAAAAGGCGATCGATCACCGGCGTCTGCGCATTGAGAATGAACGGTATCGACTCCGTCTGGAGGAGATGGTCAGCCAGAAGAGCGCGACCCTGATGGACACACTGGAGCAACTCAAGGAATCCCATGATTTCACGTTGCAGGCGCTGGCCGGGTTGCTGGATGTGCGTGAACACAATACCGGCAGGCACAGTGTCCGGGTCAAGGATCTGAGCCTGGTGCTGGGGCGCGCGATGGGGCTTTCGGGCAAGGATATCGAAACGCTTTCGTATGGCGCGCTCCTGCATGATATCGGGAAGATTGCCGTGCCGGATAACATATTGCTGAAACCCGGGCCTCTGACGGAGGACGAGTGGAAGTTGATGAAGACGCACTCGGAGATCGGGTACAGGATTTTGTCCGCCAACCGCTATCTGAAGGATGTTTCAGAACTGGTCTATGAACATCAGGAGCGGTTTGACGGGAAGGGGTATCCCCGCGGATTGAAGGGCGAGGAGATCTGTCTGGGTGCGCGTGTCTTCGGGGTGATTGACGCCTACGATGCCATGCGTTCAACCCGTCCTTACAGGGAATCCATGAGTCCCGAGGCGGCTTTAAAGGAACTTGTGGTGGGACGAGGAACCCACTTTGATCCCGTCGTGGTGGATGTCTTTATCCGGCACCAGGCCGAGATCGAGGCGGTGGGGGCCTGGTCGGCGCCACGTGTCAGTCCGAAACCCTGAACTCCTCGCTCCGGATGTTCAATTTCTGCATCTTATAAGCCAGAATGCGCCGGGTGGTTCCCAGGAGACGGGCCGTCTGCGTTTGAATTCCGTTGTTTTTCCTGAGGGCATTCAGGATCAACGTCCGCTCATAGGAGGCAACGGAATTATCAAGGGGGGCCGTTTCGTTGACCGCAGGCGGCGGAAGGCCGGGTTTCTGAAGCAGGAATTCCGGCAAGTGTTCGACCTGGATCAGATCCCTTTTCCCGTTCAGAACCAGGGTGCGTTCAACCAGGTTGCGCAGTTCCCGGATATTGCCCGGCCAGGAATATCCGGCCAGCAGACGCATCGCCTCGGGTGAGTAATCCTGCGTGACGCAATTCATGCTCCGCCGGAACGTCGCCAGGAAATGCCGGATCAGAAGCGGAACGTCGCCCGGCCGATTGCGGAGGGGGGGCAGGGTGATCGGGATCACATTCAGCCGGTAAAACAGGTCGTCCCGGAAACGGTGTTGACGGACTTCATCCTCCAGAATGCGCGACGTTGCCGTGACGATGCGGGCGCGGGTTCGGATGACCTGGGTGCCGCCTACCCTCATATATTCACGCTCCTGGAGGACGCGCAGTAATTTGACCTGGATGGATAGCGACATCTCGCCGACTTCGTCAAAAAAAAGTGTCCCGGCCCCGGCGAGGTCAAACCGCCCCAATTTGCGTGAATCGGCGCCGGTGAACGCCCCTTTTTCGTGACCGAAGAGTTCACTCTCCATGAGCGCCTCGGGTAGCGCCGAACAATGCACCGGCACAAAGGGTTCCTCGGAGCGGGGGCTCAGCATATGGAGTCGGCGCGCAATGAGTTCCTTCCCCGTGCCGCTTTCTCCCTGGATCAGGACGGTGGCGTCGCTGTTGGCCGCCTGTTCCACGGCGTCCAGGACGGCCCGAAAGGCAGGCGCCTGTCCCACCAGGTCAGCGGCAGGAAAAGTCCTCGACACATCCGTCTGCAAGGCCTCGACGCGGCGGCGCAAGGTGCTTGTCTCCAGGGTGCGTGTAACGATGCGCCTGATTTCGTCGACATCAAAGGGTTTGATTACAAAATCACAGGCCCCTGCCTTCATGGACTCCACCACGGGGCGCACGGACGGGGAGGCGCTGACCATGATGCAGGGCAGTCCTGGATAGAGATCGTTGAGTTCTTTCAGGAGGGTGACCCCGTCTTTTTCCGGCATCATGACATCCAGTAAAACGATATCCACCGGGTGTTCGATAAGTTGGCGGTGTGCCTGGGCCGCGTTTTCCGCCAGCCGGATCTGGTACAAGGTCGTGAAGGTTTGGCGAAGGGCTTCCCGACTGCCGCGGTCATCATCAACAATGAGCATGGATTTCATCGCGACTCCTCCGTGGACCGTGATCCAATGGGAAGCCGGATGGTAACAAGAACCCCGCATTCGTTGGAGTGGACGGTTATCGTTCCGCGATGATCCAGGATTGTCCGGCGCGCGATGGGCAAACCCAGTCCCAGACCCCTGGCCTTGGTGGTGGAGAACGGGGAGAAGACCTTGTCGGATAAGGCGGGCGGAATACCGTGTCCGTTATCCCGGATCGTAACGACGATGTGGGAAGGCGGGTTGCCGTCCTCGGTCAGCGTTACGGCGATCTCCCCCTTGGGGGTGGAGGCCAGGGCTTCGGCGGCGTTTCTTAAGACATGGACAAAGGCCTCGCCCAGGGCGCGTTCGTCGCCCGGCACAGTCGTAAGTGTGTCCGGGGCGTTCAGGGTTGTTTGAATCGCGGCATGGGGCGCCGGGAATACAAGAGCCAGACTCTTTTCCAGGCAACGCTTGAGGTTGACAGGGGTGAAGGCCAGTGTCGGCGGATTGGCGAAGGTGTGGATCTGGTCAACGATTCCATTCAGACGCTCGATCTCCGAGGAGACCAGATCCCTGAATTCGTTTTGAAAATCCTTGTCCTCGTATCGTTCGGGAAGCAATTGGGCGAACGTCTTGATGGCCACCAGGGGATTGCGAACCTCATGCGAAAGACTGGCGGCCAGTTCAGTCCAAAACGTGGCCCGATCCAACCGATCCTGCTGTTCCCTCATTGATTTCTGGTCGGTGGTGTCCTGCACGACGGCCACGGCGCCCAGACAACGGGTCTGATTGGCGA
>JBAWZH010000044.1:0-15561 GCA_037143135.1 bacterium | reverse complement strand
GGGACGCATTGCTCCAATCCGCAATCGCCTTCGACCAGACGATGTTGGTTTCCTTGCCCCAGTTGAGAACGGGCGTAGCATTGGGGTATCGGCCGCTCCCGTCGTAACGCCAGCCATCGGCGAAAGTCAGTCCGGCACAGGCTGTCAGCGCGAGCATGGCGGGCATCACACCGTTTTTGGAGTTGAACATACTCATGGGGCTATTTATCAACATCTTTTAGAGCAATCTTGTAGCACTGAGGGCAAAGTCCGTGGCTGATTAGGGTTTGGGACTGTTCGAGAAAGTATGTCTCAAGATGTTGCCATTCATTCTCATTCACCTGAAGTTTTCGGCAAATTGAGCAGATGACGACCAACTTTTTGATCAGTCGTTTCTGATGGAGATAGGTGTTTCCGATTGTGATGACGGCAATGCACAGAACAACGATGGTCAGTGAACATCCTTTGTAAAAATTCGGATGTTCAGGGAGTATCCCGAACCACAGATTTGACAAGTCCATCACTACGTCTACCCAGATGATTACGATCAGCAAAATGAACGACATCAGTTGCCAGAATGCCGTCGTGAAAACCCCGTCGTGTTTCAGGAATCGAGATAGATCTTTAAAGTTTATGATGTTCACACTTTCCCGCAAATTATTGACGATGTGTCAAAGTCGGTCAAGTCGAATTATGAACCCGTTGAAGCTGTCTGTACAATTCTATAATCAGTTATTCACCTCCATTAGTATCCCGTAGAAATCATTTCGATTTCATGTTATATAATCGGCTTCTTTGAAAGGAACAGGCGATATGTTAACTCTCTTTCTCTCTCTGATGTGCAGTGTCTGTGTGTGGGCGGGGTTGGAGCATGGGCTTCACTGGTTGCGCGGGTGGAGTATCGTGGTCGCGGTTCTCGCGGGTCTGGGGATCCAAGTGGGCGCCACGCTCTGGATCCGCCGGAAGATCACGGCGCTCATGACGGCGATTCAGGCGCGTATCACGGAGCGAACCAACACGTTGCGGCGCAAGTACGAGCAACTCGCCGGTCGGGGCGGCAACATGAAGTGGATTATGGATCAGGCGCGCAAGGATCAGGATGCGATGCTGGTCGAGGCGCTCGAATCCAGCCGCAAAATGGATGTGTACGGCAAGTGGAGCCTTCTTCTGGACAGGCAGATCAATGCCATTCGCGTTCAATTTCTCTATCAATTAAGGAAATTCGAGGATGTGGATCGGCTTCTTCCCAAAACCATGCTGGGCGATCCGGTGCTGGCCTGCATGAAGTTATGTCGCCAGTATAAACTGGGGCAGGAGGCTGAACTGCAGAAGACGTATGATAAGTACCGGAAGAAATTCAAGCACGACGGCGCTCTCATCTACGCCACCTATGCCTGGATGCTGGTTCGCAAAAAGAAGACCGAGGAGGCGCTCAAGGTGCTGGTGGATGGCAAGGCCGCCACGGACGACGAGGTGCTGGCTCAGAACTGGGAGTATGTGGCCAATGGGCGGTTGGGCCAATTTTCCAATGCCGCGCTGGGCGAGTCCTGGTACGCCCTTCTTCTCGAGGAGCCGAAGCAACCCAAGCCCACCATGATTCGCCAGCAGGCCCGGCCCGGCCCGCGTTGGCGCACACGATAGATCCGGTCAGCCCCGCTCATAGTCCAACAGCGGGCCGCCCATGATGGCGGCGCCGCCATCCACGGCAAGAATCTGGCCGGTGATTTTGGAGGCCAGCGGACTCAGCAGAAATGCGGACGCGTTGGCCACGGCCTGGCGATCCTTGACGGGATCCCACGGGATCGGACTGGTTTGCGCCCAGATTTTTCCAATCTGTTCGAAATCCGGTATCTTGCTGGCCGCCGTGGTTGTAACCGGGCCGGAAGAAATCGCATTCACGCGGATCCGGTCGCGTCCATGGCGCCGTGCCAGTGCCCGAACCAGGGCCTCAAGGGCCGCCTTATGCACGCCCATCCAGTTGTAGAGCGGATACACGTGATGCGTGTCGAACGAGAGCGCGACGATGGCGCCGCCCTCCCTCATGTGCGGAGCGGCCTGCTGGGCCACCGTCGCGAGCGAGGCGCAACTGATCTGGTATGATTTGACAACGTCCGGCATGGAGAGGGTGTGGAATTCCCTGCCCATGCAGGTTTTCGGGTTCGCGTAGGCAATGGAGTGAACGACCCCGGCCAGGGGCCCGAGACCGGCAAAGAGGGTCTGAACCTGTTCCTCGCTGGCGATATCGCAGAAACGCAAATCGAGGGCGGCTTTTTCGGCCGGGGTCATCACTTTGCTGGCATCCAGATAGCGTTTCTTCACAATTTCGTTCTGAACCGAATAGATGACTTTCCCCCCGAAGTTCTCGATGGTTTTGCCGATGAAATAGGCGATGGACTGGGGGTCAAGAAGCCCCATAACCAGATACGTTTTTCCCTTTTCAATCATCTTGTGCCTCCGTTTCGGCTCTTCATAGCGGGTAATCCAGACCAGGTCAACCCCCATCATTCGGCTTGATTCCCGTCGCCAGGAGAAGTACAAATTGAGACTCAACACAAAGGGGGTGGCCCATGGTTCTTAAACGTAACGTCGCATTCATTGGTTCAACCCTTCTGATCTGGGCGGGTTTTGGGGTGGCCACGTCATCCGCCCAGGTCGCCCGGTTTGACACGTATGGGATGGATCAACTCCCTGATAACGTGAACATTAGCCTGTTTCCCTATTTTGCCGATTTTTCGTTTTTTCAGTCCGTCGGTGTTCGCTATATGAAGAGCAGCGGAGAGGGGATGGATTACCTGTACGGGGTCAACTCATCCGGGGTTGCCGGCGGCCAACGCTATGGTCAGGTGAGGAAAGACGGGTTGGAGTTCCCCCTGATTTCCCAATTGACCGCCAAGAACTATCTGTTGCTCAGCAAGTACATGAGAGTGGATCTCACGATGGCGTTGACCTACAGGGGGTTTCCGAATGGGACGGAGGATGACACCTTTGACGTGGAGATTGTGGATCCGGGATTCTATGCCACGATGGGATCCTTCACCTTCGGCGCCTCGAAGGATGGTTGGCTCGGGGCGTTCAATGGAAACAACATGGAGGCCCATGGCGGAAACCGTCAATCCGGTTTTTCAGCGAATCTCGGGTTTGATTTTGAATTGACCCCGTTTGTCCGGGGCCGAATTTATGACAAACCGTCCTATCGTGTGGATTATGTCGATCAGCGCGGCAATACGGATTTCCTGAGCGGTCAGCGCTATCCGGTCTTTCAGAATATGCTGGGGTTTGACCTGGATTGGCAGATGGCCGAGGACAAGACACTCGGATATTCTCTTGAACGGATCGACACGGTTCCCCAGAACAACAGTTATGACATCAGCCGGAGCGTGGTGTACCACCAGATGGCGGACTATCGCCAGCAGGTCAATCCTCTCACAGCGGCGGGTATCCGGAGCGACACGTATTGGCGCGACTACCTGACGTCACGCGGAAAGCAGTTTCAGGAGGACGTCATGGTTTACATGAACTCCGATGTTTCTGAAAACAGTTCAATCAGCGCCGGACTGGGATATAGCATGGGCAGTCTTACGCAGGGGGGGAGTTATGAGACCAACGGGAGTTCCGATACGGTGATCGGGCGGTTTGGATTGCAGACACGCCTGACCGACACCCTCTCCCACGGTATTTCCTGTTCGCGCCAGCAGCGATCCGGGTTCATGGCCGGGTTTGAAGTGGTTGATGCCTTGGGGTACAATATCCAGTGGGCGGATCCCGAGTCCTGGGCGGTCGGCGTGTCAACAGCCTACGAAACGGTCAAAACAAAGTTGGCGAATGCGTCCTCCTATTCCGACTGGACAGGTCAGATTTCGGCGTCCCGTCCGCTGATGCAGGATCTGGTGCTCACCCTGGCTTCCGCCTATACAATGCGGATGAACGGACAAACCCAGGCGGGGGAAATCGGAGCCGACAATATTTTCCTCAGCAATGATTATGATACCTGGGCCTCCACGGCGGGATTGATCAAGACGCTGACGGAGCGCCTCAAGTTATACGCCTACGTTGAGCACCTGGAGCGACTGAGTCCCAATCCGCAACTTGCGGGAACCCGTGATACCGTGGGGATGACCCTGGGCTACTTCAATGACTTCTGATCATAAAGCCATGACCTGGTCGAACCGGCTGGTGCTCTTCTCGGTCGTGGTTCTGATTGGCGCCTGGGTCTGGGCCAACTTTTCCCGTCTGGCGTCGGGGCAGAATGGCGCCCTCACGTTTTTTCTAGGTTCCCTGTTTGCCGTGATGTTGATCTTCAGGCAAAAACCCGAGGGCGGGGGATTCAAATTGCCGGCGTGGGGACTGGCGGCGCTGGGCGCGGTCGGCATGGGCTTGGCCCTGATCGGCATCATCATTCCCGTCCATCAGGTGGAGTGGCTCGGGATTCTCCTGGTCTTGTATTCGGCCTTGTCGTGGGTCTTGCCCCGGCGGTATGGCAAAGATTTAATCCTGGCCCTCGTCCTGGTGTACTGGATCCATCCTCTCCCGAGTCAGTTGTTCGGGCCCTTGCAAATGAGCATGCAATGGTTGTCCGTGAAGTTCAGCGAGGGGCTTCTCCAGTTCATCAATGTCAGGGTCTGGGGGGATGGCTTTGTGCTGAGGACCGGAGCCAGGGTGTTTGGCGTTCCGGAGGCCTGCAGCGGATTGAAGACGGCCGTGACGGTGCTGTTCTGCGGAGTGGGGCTGGGTCTTCTGATGCGGTTTCGGCTTTGGACGATCCTCTGGATGCTTCTGTTGGGTATGGTTCAGGTTCTGATTCTGAATGTGATCCGCATCTCGGGGATCGTCTGGTTCGGGATGGAGAAGCCGGCGGACTGGAATGACAAGGTGCTTCATGACACCATGGGGGTTTTTCTGTTGCTGGCGGTGGCGCTGATCCATCTCGATGCCGTTTTGATCCGGCAGTGGATTCAGTCCCGGCTGCATCACAAGAAATTAAAAGAGGTCAATGATGAAGTCGGCGAGGATGACGAGAAGTTGCGGCGTTGGCCGGTGTTCTGGCGGCTGGTTTTTTCCTGGTGGCGGGTTGGATTGGGGGGAGTCACGTTACTGGCGGTGATTCTGGTGGTAGCCTTAAGAATGACGCCCCATCACCGGGTTGAGATGATCCGGGGGGTTGCGGAGGGAATGATGACCACCTCTGATTATGAACATGCCCAGCAGGCGGTCATGGTGGCGCTGGCGGTGGAGCCGGCGAACGATGACCTGTTGCTGGATCTGGCCCGGATTAAGATCAGCCGGGGCAAACTCGAGGAGGGGTTGCGCATCATCCGTCGCAGGCCGATTTCGCTCCGAAGCATTGGGGAACGTATTTTGGAGGCCCATGCCTTGATGGAACTCAAGCGGATCAGCGAGGTGGCCGATGTGGTGGCCACCCTGCCCGCGGCATCTCGTGATTTGCCGGCCGTGGCCCTGGTGCTGGCTGAATTTAGCGCGGTGATGGATCGGCCCAATGACGTCGCCGTCCATGTTGTCAAGGCGGCGCGCGGGGTCGGTACGCAGGAGGGGGTCCGCAAACTGTTCCCCTACATGGCCATGCGGGATTTGTGGGAATCGATCCGGAAGTCTGATTCGATCCTGCCTTACGCCATTCCGTTGCATGGAGTGATTGCGGCGGAGTCTCATCTCCGCGTCAATGACATCGCCGGGGCGGCCAATGTGCTTCGCCGGGCGATGAAAGACCGCGAACTCAATACGTTGTTTCTCAATCCCGTCGTCCGAGTCGCCCATGAATGGCCGGATTCGGAGTGGGTGGGCAGGTTTGAGGCGATTTTCACTTCCAATTTGGAAAAGTTGAATCCCGGCGACCTGACGATGGCCATGGATGGCGCATTCTCCGTCGGACGGCCTGATCTCGGGTGGCTTGCCTACCGGCGCCTGATGACTTTGGCGCCCGATGATCCGATGCTGATGATTGCCCCTGCCGAATATGGTCGAAAATGGTTCAGTTTCAGACATGAACTGATCGGGGTGGCGGCGCCGGGACAAGTGATGGTGGATGTCAAGCCGTTTTGTCAACTGGCCTCGAGACAGTCGCCCTGGAAGGAACTGTGGGAACGGATTCCGCTGGCTGACGAGTTGGGTGGGATCATTACGAGGGAGGGCTATCAGCGGCGCCTGAAACTGTGCCTTGGCGCGTTGGAGAAAATGGAGTCCCAGAAGAAACTCGATTTTCGACTTCAGTTATTATGGGGACGCGTATTGGGAGAATTGGGCAGGTGGGATGAGGCTCACGCAAAACTGGATCAATTCGAGGGAAAGAATCCGCGCCGACACCGTGATTTCCTGCTGGCTCATGCGGATTTGTATAAGGCGCGCTCGGATTGGGAATCGTGTTTTGAAAGTCTGGGCGAGTACGTCCGGCTGGATTCACACCCGCCCCTGACGGCCTGGATTGACCTGGCGAATGCGGCCATGTCGCTGGATCTCGGGGGGTATGCCATGGGATGCATGGAGGAGGCCCGGCGGGATTACCCGGAGTCGGAGGAGTGGGCGCTGGCCATGGCGGGCATGTGGAGTTTCTTCGGGTTCGGCGAAGAGGCCTTGTTCGTGGTGAATGGCATGAAGAATCAGCCTCATGCCTCGATCCGCGCCAAGTTGTTGATGGAGACAGGGCGCGTGATGGAGGGGCAGAAATTAGTCCTGGCGGAGGGTCTTGGGGAATTCAACATACCGAAACACCAGACTGAACTTTTGCCGCCTGCGGAATGGACGTTGGAGTGGCGTGGCGGTCGGATCGGGGATGCTGATTACGAGCGCGAGAAGAAGGCTGTCAAGGAGCAGAAGACGCCTTTCCTGCAGGCGCTTAATACGCTCAAGATCGCCTGGTATGAGCAGCATGGGCGGGGGGCGTCTTCGGATGTCGCGTCGTGGGATGCCATTGGTCGTGATGCGCGGGAAAAGGCTGTCGCCCTCAAGGATCTGGGGTTGCTTCTGATTCGGCAGGGCCGAACCAATGAGGCGGATGTGGCGATTTCAAAGGCGCTGGTTTATCAATCCGGATGGAGTCTGCTCTGGCGGTTGAAACTTATTTTATCCCATTCCCAACGTGGCACTCTGACATCCCCGCGTGATGGCACGGCAACCCTGGCGGAACGCGCGATAACCGCCTGTCCCTATGATAGTGAACTCTGGCTGGCAAACCTGGTGGCGCAGGTTCGCAACGGGACTGACGCGGAGTGGGCCCGGCAGCAGGTGTCGGGGGTGATTGACGGGCGGCGCGCTTCTCCCGGAACCCTGGTGCGGGCGGCGGATTTTCTGGTCCGGCGCGATTACACCAATGCGGCCTGTCTTGCGGCCCGGGCGGCCATCAAGGAGGGGCAGGGATTGCTACCCGCCTATGTGGCCGGGTTAACGTGCGCCGTCAAGATTAAGGATTATCCGTGGGCGCTCACCTGCGCAAGGGCGGGCGCTGAACAGGCTTTGGAACCCTGGCCTTTTTACAAGATCATCATCGGTTTGAAAAACCGTTCGGGGCAGGCGGATCCGGATGTGATCCGGGCCTTGGAGGGATTGGCCTCGCAGTATCCCGAGGAAAACGTTTGGGCGGAGCGTTTGGGCGAGGTGTATTTCCGCAAGGGACAGACGGATCGCGCCCTGGGTGTTCTGGAAGATGCCCTGGCGCGCGAGGAGGGGAAGAAGCAGGCGCTACCCCGAACCTACCTGATGGCGGCTGAGGCCGCCCGGCGCGAGGGTAAAGTGGAACGGGCCATTGCCATCCTGAAATCCTGCCGGATCAAGTTCCCGGATGATCTCAATGTGTTGAATAACCTGATTTTTACCCTGGCTCAGGATCCTCGAAGAGTCGGGGAAGCGGCGACTTTGCTTCCCGAGATGTTGAAGTCAAAACGGGAGGATTTCGCCCTCTACGATACAGCGGCATTGGTTTATATGAAGTCTGGGAATTTGATCCAGGCGGAAGACTATATGAACAAGGCCCTGCTCATGGTCAAGAAAGGCGATTATGCCTGGCTGGAGGTCTATTTAAACGCTGCGGAGACCCAGTTCCGGCTCGGGAAGTACAAGGAAGCCCGCGAAAGTCTGGCCCTTATCATGAAGAGCCCGGAACGGTCTTCCGCCATGGATTCGAGGGCGCGTGAACTGCTGAATGAGTTGTCCAAAAAGGAACGTGACCAGAGTGGCTGGTTCTAGTCTTTGGTCCACGCTTCAGACTGGTCATGCACCAGGGTATCGTGTAAGGTCTGGCGAAAGTTGTTACATTAAGTTTTTGATAATCAGGGAGACTATCGGTGGTAAAATTTCTACGTGGTGCGGCCTTGGCGATGATTATGGCGGTCTCCGCCGGCGCCGCAACCAATCCTTTCGGGATGATGAATAGTTTTTCGGCCACGTCGGCCGTTCCTGTGGACGTCAAGGCGCCCAACATGGACTTTGAGCAGGGCGGCAAGAAAATGATCGCCTCAGGCGGGGTGGAGGTGACCCGCGGAAACGAGAAGCTGACCGCCGACACGATTACCTTTGACAAGGTGACGGATACCGCGCTGGCAAGCGGGAACGTGGTCTTCACCAAATCCAACATGGTCTGGCGAGGCGACACCTTTTCCTACAATCTCCGAGACGGAACCTGGGAAACGGGTGTTTTCCATGCCAAGTTTGACCCGTTCCAGGTGACCGCACGGGAGGCGTCCAAGACCAATGATTGTATGATTCTCCAACACGCGGTCTTAACCACCTGCACCAACACATCGGATCACTATCACTATTCCATGACGTGCAAGAGGATGCGGGTCTATCCGAACGATCATCTCGTGGCCCGCCACATGGTGATTCGGTTTGGAGGGATCCCCATGTTCTACCTCCCTTACTGGTATTGCGCCCTGAATGACCGGACGGTTGGAACAACGGTGATGGCGGGATACCGGGGGCGCATGGGCGCGTTCCTGTTGACGTCCACCAAGTACTGGATGACGCCGACCCTGCGGGGGATCACCCATGTGGACTACCGCTCCGCGCGGGGTCCCGCTGTCGGGCAGGAGGTGGGTTGGATTTCAACAAACGGACTCTCAAAGGGCCGTGTTTACGGTTATGTCATGGATGATCAGGGAGTCCGGAAGGATTTCGAAAAGGGCGACCATGCCACCCTGGTCGATTCCCAACGATACCGCCTGAGTTTTGATCATCTTGAGTCGCTCAGTCCCCGCGATTATTTTCTCGCCGACGCCACCTACCTGAGCGATCCGTATGTGCTGTCCGATTTCTTTGAACGGGAGTATCGGAACAGTTTTCAACCCCAGAACTCCGCCACGCTGATGCATCGCGGCGACACGTATTCGCTGAGTCTGTCCGTTTATGGACGCCTGAATGATTTTTTTGAGTCCGTTGACCGCCTGCCGGAACTGGCATTTTCCGTTCCGCGTGTCGAAATCGGCGATTCTCCCTTTTATTATGAAGGCCAGAATTCCGCCTCCTATCTCCGGAAGTCGCATGTGGCCGGATCCGGCGAGGAGGACTACACGTCTGCCCGGTTTGACACCAGTCATGAGTTTTACTATCCAACCCGTCATTTCGGATTCCTGAACATCACTCCCCGCACCGGATTCCGGGAAACGTTTTATACCGATACGGTGCAGTACAGCACGGTGACCCAGATGGTTTCGGTCCTGACAAGCAACACGATGGGAGGTGTCTCTAATTGGGTTGTGACGTCGAGTTCCAAAACCAACATCTCCACCGTCGGGAAGGCCTCCGGAAGCGATGTGCGATCCCTTCTGAATATCGGCCTCGAAACCTCATTCCGGGCATTCAAGTTGTTGAGCGACGAGGAAAATATGTTCGGTACCGGTTGGCGTCATGTGGTTGAACCCTACACGGATTATACCTATGTCCCGGAGCCCAACATCCGCCCGGCTCAACTGTATCAGTTTGACGAAATTGACGCCCTGGATCGCCGGAATGATTTGAGGTTCGGTGTGCGCAACCGGTTCCAGACAAAGAGAAACAAGAGTGTCGCGGATGTCGTGTCCATGGATGTGTTTACCACCTACAGTTTCGAAGAGGCGAACAAGGACAAGCCTTTTTCGACAGTGGGGTGGGCCGGGGAGTTCCATCCCGCCGACCTGTGTCATATTTATGCCGATGGCGAATACGACACGTATGCCAGCCGGATCACCACGTTCAATACCCGCGCCGTGCTCAGGCAGGACTCCTGGCGGGCCGGCATGGAGCACCGGTACCGGGTGGATGAGAGCAGTCTGCTGATCTCCGACCTCGCCTATACCCCGAATAGACGCTGGGAATACGGCCTCTACGACCGGTTTGAATTCCAGACGTCGCGGCTGGAGGAACAGGGAGTGACGGTTGCCCGTTCGTTTGACTGTATGGTGGTCACACTCGGAGGAAGTGTTCTTCCCGGTTATACCCGTGACGATGGCAGCATTCGGAAAGACGAATACCGTTTCACCTTCCAACTCTTCTTCTCCGCATTCCCGAATGTCAGGTTGGGATCCGGACGGCGGGATTGACGGGATCATGAACGCTTCATTGCTCTTTTCCGATGCGCTTCTGGTGGGCGCTGACCCGTCGCCGGGTCTTGTGGCGGTCGAGCATGAGGAGCATGCCGGACAGGATCGCATGATCCTCTTCTGGCGCGACGGGGAGCGTCGCCGAATTACCTCGGAACCGTTCAGTCCGTTTATCTGGATTGCCCGGGAGGATCTGCTGGACGGGCCGGTCGGGGATTCGAAGATCGACACGCTCGACGGGGACGCGCCTTTCCGGTGGAGGGCAACCTTCCCGACCTGGAAGGCCTGCCAGAAGGCCAGGGCCTGGCTGGTCAAGACATCCGGGGTCACGGCGGGCAATCCCCAGGCCCCGTATTTTCTGCTCACCGATCCCGTTCAGCAGTATCTCCTTCAAAGCGGGCGCACGTTTTTCAAGGGAATGCTGTTCGGCGAGATGCGCCGGATGCAGGTGGATATTGAGTGCTTCACATCGGCGGGATTTGAGTTCTGTAATGCGGATCGGGAAGGGGATCGAATCATTGCCATTGCCCTGGGCGATTCGTCGGGCTGGCGCGAGGTGTTGTCGGGCGCGGAACTTGACGAAAAGAAGCTCCTGGAAAAGTTTGTGGCCAGGGTGAAGGAGCGGGATCCGGATGTCCTGGAAGGTCACAACATTTTCAATTTCGACCTGCCCTATCTTGCCGCCCGGGCCCGGCGGTGCGGGGTCAAACTGGCGCTGGGCCGGAACGGACAGGAACCCGAATCCCGGCCCAGCCGCTTCAACATGGGGGATCGCACGGTTTCCTATACCCGCTTTGAACTCTTCGGGCGGCAGATCATCGACACCTATTTTCTGGTTCAGGCCTACGATCTCACGCACCGATCCCTGGACAGTTACAGTCTCAAGAATGTGGCGCGCCATTTCGGGATTGCGCCTGCGGATCGCGTCACCATCGAGGGGAGCGCTATCTCGTCCGAATTTCTCAGGGATCCGGACAAGGTCATGCGCTATGCGCAGCACGATATCGAGGAGACCGAGGCGCTCAGCCGACTCCTGTCGCAGAGTATCTTCGTCCAGGCGCAATGGATACCCTTCTCCTATCAGAACATCAGTGTGAGAGGCAACGCCACCAAGATCGATGCCCTCATCTTGCGCGACTATGCGCGCCAGGGACGCGCCATACCCATGCCGGACAAGGGACGCCCCTTCGCCGGCGGATATACGGATCTCTTTGTTGAGGGGGTGGTTCGTAACGTCCATCATGGCGATGTCCGTTCGCTCTATCCCTCGCTCATGCTGACGCGCCGGATCGGTCCGCGGACGGACGCCCTCGGAGTGTTTCTGCGGCTTCTGGAACAGTTGCGCCGGTTCCGGCTGGAGGCCAAAGAACAGGAAAAGGCGGCGTCGTCGGATCACGAGAGGGCGCACTTCAATGCCCTGCAGACGACCTTCAAGATCCTGATCAATTCCTTCTACGGATATCTGGGGTTTGATCAGGCGCGTTTCAGCGATTTTGACGCCGCCGAAAAGGTCGCCGCCGGGGGACGTGACGTGCTCCGGACTATGGTGGACTGGCTGAGGGCACATGGCGCGACGCCTGTGGAGATCGACACGGACGGTATCTATTATGTCCCTCCGCCGGATACCCAGGAGGTGAAGCAGGCCGCCTTCAGGACGTCCTTCGCGGCCTCGTTACCTGCGGGAATTGATGTCGAATTCGACGGAGAGTATGCCGCGATGTTCAGTTATAAGATGAAAAACTATGCCCTCCTGACCGCACAGGGCGAGATCATCATCAAGGGCGCGGCGCTCAAATCGCGCGGACTGGAGCCGTTCCAAAGATCCTTTCTCAAGGACATGATCCGCCTCAAGTTGGAAGGACGCGACACGGAATTGCCGGATCTGAAAAACCGGTATGAGACCGGCATTCGGAACCGGGAGTGGCCCGTGTCCCGGCTGTCGAAGACGGAGACGCTTCAGGATGCCCCTTCCACCTATGTCGCCAAGATTGGCCTGAAGGGGCGCGGTCGGAACGCCGCCTATGAACTCGCGCTGAGGTCGGGACGCGACTATCGTGCCGGGGATCAGGTGTCGTACTATGTGATCGGCACGAAGAAGAGCGTGGCGGTGTTTTCGTCGGCGCGGTTGGTGTCGGAATGGAATCCCGTTGAGCGCGACGAGAATGTGCCGTACTATCTCGCGAAGTTGGATGCCCTTTATGAAAAATTCTGCGGCGGCAAACTCGGAGGCGACGGGGAGGACGGATGAACCATAAGAGTGGATTTACATTGATTGAGATTCTGATTGCCATGACGATCATCGGCATCCTGTCCGGCGTGGTCGGGCTGTCTGTGTCCGGGTATCTTCGCAAGGCGAAATTGGAGGCGGCGCGCACCCAGATCAAGACTTTTCAGACGGCCCTTCAGATGTACAAGGCCGCCCACGCCCAGTTCCCCTCCACGGCGCAGGGGTTGGAGGCGCTTTGTGTTGCCCCCGTGATTCCCCCGATTCCCAGGGACTATCCGCCGGAAGGTTATTTGGAAAGCCGGAAACTGCCGAATGATCCCTGGGGTAATCCCTATGTCTATCTGGTTCCCGGACGGAAGAACGAACCCTACGAAATCATCAGTTACGGGTCGGATGGCGAGGAAGGCGGTGTCGGTGAGGCGGCCGATATCAGCAGCGGACAATTTTGAGCAAGCCGCCCGGTCTGGGTTCACTCTGCTTGAGACCCTCGTCGCGCTCGCTATTCTCGGCGTGATGGTGGGCGTCCTGGTTCGGGTTCACCTGCAAACCCTCAGGGCGGATGATTTTTCCCGTTTGCGCGGGAAGGCAGTATTGGAAGCCGAAACGATCCTGACGGGTTCCCTTCTGGGTGGAGAGCCGCAATTCCTGATGGATGAAGCGCGGAAGCAGGGGTGGAAGGTGAGTGCGGCAGACGGTGCCGGGCCCGAAGCGCCGGGGTTCATGGAATGGCGGGTGTCCGATTCCAATCCCAGCGCGCCGGTCGTGGTGATGATGTTGCGGAAATCAGAGACGTCGGGCCAAACCAATAGTCATAAGAGGGATCAATGAAGGACAAACTGATTAAACTCCGGGAACGGCTTCGTGAGACAGGGGGTGTCGCGGTGGCCTTTTCCGGCGGCGTGGACAGCACATTCCTGGCCGCAGTGGCCGTGCAGGAACTGGGTGCCCGTGCCATTGCGGTGACGGCCCTGTCGCCAACCTATCCCGAATGGGAACAGAAAGAGGCCGCGGCCTTGGCGATCCGTCTGGGCATCCGGCATGTCCTGATTTCAACCCATGAACTGGATGATCCTTCTTTTGCGAAAAATCCGCCGGATCGGTGTTACTTCTGTAAAAAGGAACTCGTTCATTTCGTCCGCGGGGTGGCGGAGCGGGAAGGTCTCGCGTTCATTGCCGATGGCACCACGGTGGACGATCTGGGGGATCACCGGCCGGGTCGCCGGGCGGCCGCCGAGGGCGGCGTCATCAGCCCGTTGTTGGAGGCGGGACTGACCAAGGCCGAGGTGCGGGCGTTGTCGCGCGAAATGGGGTTGCCCACGGCGGATAAACCGTCCCTGGCCTGCCTGGCCTCGCGGATTCCCTATGGCACGGCCATTACGGCCGAAAAACTCAAGGCGATTGACCAGGTCGAGAATGTCCTGTGGAAACTCGGGTTCAAGCAGTTGAGGGTTCGGCATCATGGCGACATTGCCCGCATCGAGGTTGAACCTGCCGAGTTGCCGCGATTGTGTGATCCCGCCACTCGAGCCGCCGTGTTGAAGGCCGCCAAGGCCGCCGGCTTCCGGTACGTTGCCGCCGATTTGCAGGGTTACCGGACAGGGAGCATGAATGAAGCCCTTTCCGTGCCGGTTACCCCCGAAAACTCTTAACTGGTGTTGTATTTCGAGTTGTGATAAAACCCGCCGCTCATATCCGGATGGGAGACGGCCGCCAGACAAGGCAAGGTGTTGAGAGAACATGGAGATGAAACCCGAAAAAACGGCAGCAAACAATCCCTCGTTACCCCTCCTGGGGACGCTGATCGAGGCGCGCAACATCGAGCGCGTTTACGGGCTTGGTTCGTCCGCCGTTTATGCCCTTCGGGATGTCACGCTGGGTATCAACCGGGGCGAGTACATCTCGCTGATGGGGCCCTCCGGTTCAGGAAAGACGACGTTCTTTAACATCATTGGCGCGCTGGATTTTCCGACAGGCGGAACCATCACCCTCGGGGGGCACGACCTGCGCGGCCTGGTTCCGGCCCAACTGGCCTATCTGCGTTGCGTCAACGTCGGTTATATTTTCCAGAACTACAACCTGATCGAGGTCGTCAGCGCGTTGCGCAATGTCATGCTTCCGATGCGATTCCTCGGTCTCGGCGAAAAGGAGGCGGAAGCGAAGGCGGCGGCCCTTCTGGAGACTGTCGGGCTTGGGCAGCGGATGAATCATCTGCCCGGTGAACTGTCCGGCGGCCAACAGCAACGCGTGGCCATCGCCCGTTCCATGGCAAATGACCCGAGTCTGTTATTGGCCGACGAGCCGACCGGCAACCTGGATTCAAAGACCGGCATGCAGATTGTTGGACTGTTGAGCCGTCTCAGCAAGGAGCGCGGAGTGACCGTGGTGTCGGCGACACATGACCACCGGATGCTGGCGGTGTCCGACCGGGTGGTCTATCTGCGGGACGGCCGTGTGGAACGGATTGTGGAACGGAAGGATCTCCAGATTGATGTGGGATCGATACATTGACGCATGAGAACGTTTTGGACCATTCTTTTGGGGGTTGCGCTGATCGCGGTGATCGTGCCGATGGCCCAATTCATGACGATCTCGGTATCGCAGACCGACATGGAGACGGCCACGCCCGCAGGCTGGGTGTTCGGACTGGTATTCAGCCTGATCCTCGCGGTTGCGGCGATCCGCGCGATTTCGCGATACCAACTGGTCAGCCGCCAGTCGGTGGTCATTCTGTTCTGTATGCTCTCCATTGCGGTGCCGGTCATGAACCTGGGCCTGGTTCGTCCGTTGTTCCTGGCCCTGTACGCCGTCCAGAAAAACTTTGTGCTCTACGGC
>JBAWZH010000043.1:0-16024 GCA_037143135.1 bacterium | reverse complement strand
CGTCCCAGGCATCCCAGTTCGACGGAATGAACCCGATCTTCGTTGTCATCATAGCGTCTGCTTCCTTCCTTGTTAAATTCAACTCATCTCCAATAAAACCCGCTCCTCCAGCGCCTCTGCGGTCAACGACAACTGCTCGTATTGGCAGTCCGGCGTTGCGGAAAGACCGTACCGCCGCAGTCCCATTCTCCCGAACCGGCAATGAAGCCCTGATTCGGCCAGGAACGCGCCGACCTGCGCGCCGATCCCGGTCCGCTCGTTGTGGTCTTCATAGGTGATCACCAGTCCCGTCGCGGCCGCCTCCCGCAGGCGCGCCGCGTCCAATTCCACCGGGCACGCCAGGTTGAGGACGCCCACGCGGACACCCCGCCGCCGAAGCGAATCGCTCGCCCGCGCGGCTCGCCAGACCATGTGACCGAAACTGACGATGGTTCCCTGGTCCCCGGCGCGGATCCAGTCGGCCTGTCCGAAACGAAACTCATAACCCTCGCCGAACAACACGCGGCCGGCCGCGTCGGTCAGCACCGGACAGGGCGAACGCCCCATGAGGATCGCCACGTTGCCCGGTGTCGTAGCCGCGTAACGCACCATCCGGTCGGTCTGGTTCGCATCGGCGGGCGCCAGCACCTGGAACCCCCATAGATTGGCCAGCAACCCGACGGCATCCACACACTGGTGAGTCTTGCCGTCTTCGCCCACATCCACGCCGCAATGCGTCGCCACCAGTTTCAGCGAGGTCGCGTTGAGATCACTCATCCGGTGTTGGCCATAGGTCTCATCCACCGCGAACACCCCGAAATCCGCGAAGAACGTCAACACGCCCGCCCGCGACAACGCCGCCGCCACCGTGGCCGCGTTGTGCTCCTGAATCCCGCACTCGATGAGGTGCGCCGGGAAATCGCGGCGGAATTCACGCAACCGCAGCGATTCCAGCAGATCGCAATCCAGCACCGTGGGAACCGCGCCTGGCCGCCCCCGATTGGCCGCCGCAAGACTGTTCAGGGCCGCGCCGAAGGCCGCCCGGCAGTCGAGAGTCCGGCCCGCCGCGTACACCAGCGGTTGGCCCGCGAGAACCCGCCGCTCGACTGGCTCCGGAGGTTGCCGATCCGGCCCCCGTTCCGGAACCTGCCACGGATTCGCCTCAGCCAAGGGACGCAATTCCTCCAGCGCCCGCGCGCACTCGTCGGCCTTCAGCACCCGGCCATGCGACTCGAACCGGTTCTCCAGGAACGACACCCCTTTGCCCATGATCGTTCGGGCTAGGATCACCGTGGGTTGCGTGGAATCGCCGCAACAGGATCGCAGGGCCTGATACAGGGCCGCAGGATCGTGGCCGTCCGCGTGACAGACGCGCCATCCCGAGGCGGCGTACTTCGCGTCGATGCCCTGAGGCAGGATCTCCGCGACCGTTCCGCTGGCCTGCAGGCCGTTACAGTCCACGATGGCGATCAGGTTGCCCAGCCCGTATTTCGCCGCCAACTCGCGCGCTTCGCCGATCTGGCCCTTCGCCTGTTCGCCGTCGCCCAGGACGACAAACACGCGGCCCGGCGAGCCCAGTTGCCGCAGGCCCAGCGCGAAACCGCAGCCCACCGAAAGACCCTGGCCCAAACTCCCGCTACACCACTCCACGCCGGGCACCCGCAGTCCGGGATGCCCCTCGAAAGCACTGCAAGCCGTCCGGAATCCGCGCCTGAATTCCTCGATGTCGAAGAAGCCCAGGTTTCCAAGGACGGCATAGAGGCCGGCGGCCGTATGCCCGTGGCTCACCACGATGCGATCACGCTCCGGCGCGCGCTCGTCGCCCGGCGCGACGCGCGCACAAAGCCAGAGTGTCGCGTAGATGTCCATCGAGGACAGCGCCCCGCCGGGATGGCCCGATCCGGCCCGCGCGATGGCGTCGAGCACATCCATCCGCGCCCGCGCCGCCAGGCCTTCCACCGCGCGACGCTGCGTCGGGTCCATCCGCTCCGCGGCGAAGCCCCTGAGTCCCGATAGATCCATGCGTTCCCCGGTCATTGGCGATCCTGTTCCTCCCGCGCACCCACCGACCGCGTGAACTCCGCGATGGCCGCCGGCCCGTCCAGAATCCCGATTTCAAGATCGAACAGCCGGCGCTCGCCCGCTGCGATTGTCTCCAGGTTGCCACGCTTGCGTTGTTCCAGACGTCCCACGGGCCAGCAGTTGCCGGGTTCCAGGCCCACGACGTATTCGGCGGCGCCCAGTTGTTTCCACTGGGTAAATCTCGGCAATTGACGCTTGTCAAACCGCACATACACGCCCAGTCCAAGCGCGTCGTTCACCAGCGCCACTCCGGCCCGTCCATCGCGGCCGGAGACAAGGTCATGGAAATAGACCCGTTCGGGGTAGCCGGCCTCGGGCGGTCCCATCGTGCGGCAGCGGTCCAGTTCTGAGCGGGCCAGATCACTGACCGGTTCGATCACATCCGAGGCGCAGATCAGCCGGCTGCCGGCATCGAGCACCGGGTAGCCGACGTTGATGTGGTAGAGCATCATCAGGGGACGGGCGGTGAACCCTTCGTTCTCGACCACGTCGTGGAGGAAGAAGCGTTTCTCGCCGAGGGTGGCCGTGATCTCGCGGCGTAGCGTCAGGTTCTCGCCGTGCAGCATCGCCTCGCGCAGTCGGCCGGACACGGACATCACGAAGTCATCGCCCCGCCACTCCTCCTTCACGCAGACGTTGTCCGCCGCCATGTTCGAGATGCGGCCGTGCAGGCCGTGCCGCTGCATCCCGACCACGGGCTCCTCTTCGGCACAGGGACCGCCGACATTGCTCAGCCCGCAGGTGGTCAGGAGGCCGGCGAAGAAGGTCCGCAACCACTGCAGGCCATCGGCTTCGTAATAGGCGGGACCGGCCACGCCGGTCTTGGACATATAGGCCACCGGCGTTCCTCGATACTCGGTCCAGGCGATATCCATGCCTCGCCCCGGCAAGACGGTGAAGGCCAGACCGCCACCGGTGCGAAGATCCACCGCCTCGACGCCCTGGGCCTTGCCATCCGACAACACACAGCGCCGCGCGCCAGCAACCTGCGAGATGTCACCGATGCGCTGCATCAAGTCCTGGCGGCTCCGCAAAGTAATCAACTCATTCATGTCCCCTGTCTCCCGACACCTCTTCCCTCCCACTCATTCCCGTTCGCCATTTTTACCGCGATCTGCCGACGCAGTGCAACGAGGATTTCCTTGGCGGCCACACGCCGGTCCTGCACGATGTCCACCAGACCGCCATGGTCGCCCGTGGCAAAACGGTCGCAGACCTGCGGCGCAAAGACCACGCCGCGCAGGTCGATCTGGCTCAGCAGATCGCAGAAGTAGCGGTCGCATGAGACCGGACTCATCTCCTGGTAGATCAAGGGGATTGTCCCCCCGAGCGCCCGCTGCAGGGCGGCGAAATTCCCGGGGCGCCCGACCGGTCCCGTGTTGATCGCCCGCAACCCCTCCATCTTCAGCAGGATCGGGGCCAGGTGCGCCCCACAGCCGCAAAAATGAAGCACGCCGCCGCCGAATTCCCGGAAGAGGCGGGGGTAATAGGGCGCGACGAACTCTTCGTACAAGTCGGGGGGCAGGTTCACCGCCTCGTCGTCCGCAATCCAGACCCCGCACGGCTCCGGTATCCAGACGCCCTGTTCGCCGTGGCAGGCATTCCAGGGCTCGCCCGTCACCTGCTTCTGCGCCTTGACCCAGGCGATCAGCGCCTCTGTGGCCATCGCGAACAGATCGTGGACCAGAGCGGGTTCGTCATACATCCACATGTACAGGCGTTCGTGGCCGCACAGGAGCGCCAGTTCGTCGAGCGGACTTTGCGAATCAGTGAGGGAAACCGGGAAGCGCCCCTGGTCGCGCATGTAGGCCGCCAGTTCCAGCACGCGCGGCATCAGGCCATCCCGCTGCGGATCCGGGAGTTTAAGTTTGGCCACATCCGCGACCGACTCGACGCAGGGCCCGGCCACCGAGGGATCGCGGCCCGGCGCGAAGTGCATCTTGCACCCGAATCCGGAGGCGAGGATCCCCGTGCCGAGGTACGGGGACAGATACGGCTGGAAATCGTCATCCACCGCCGCCACGTGCTCGTCGCAAAACCGGGTCTGAAACTCCGTCATCACGGCCGGGTTTTCAAACAGATCCAACGGCATGCGGGCGGGATCACACCCGCAGGCGATGTAGTGAAATGGCCACACCATAACGGGTGGATCGATCGGCTCGGCCAGCGCAAAGGCCGCTCGGATGCGTGCCTGCGCGGTGTTCTCGTTTCTCGTTTTGTGGTTCATGGTTTTGATTCCTTGGCCCCGGCGCCGGTGGCCGCGAGCATAAAGCGGTGTTCGTTTGCATCAGATTGAGAAAACTCGTCAGCGATACGGCCCCGATCCAGCACCAGGACGCGATCGCAAAGCGAAAACAATTCGGGTAACTCCGAAGAAATGACCACGATCCCCACGCCCGCTGCGGCGAGCGACAGGATGAGTTGGTGAATCTCGCTCTTGGCCCCGATGTCCACGCCCTTGGTCGGCTCGTCCAGAAGAAGCACGCGCGGTTCGTCGGCCAGGACTTTCGCGAGCACGACCTTCTGCTGGTTTCCGCCGCTCAGGTTCGAGACCGGCTCGCTGACGGACCGGCAGCGAATGCGCAACCGCTCGCGCCATTGCCCGGCGAGTTCGTCTTCCCGGCGCTGCTGGAGCACGCCGCCGCGCGCCATGCGGGACAAGCAGTGCAGGGCGATGTTTTCGCGGATCGGGAAGCCCCACAGCAGACCCTCCCGCCTGCGCTCTTCCGGCACCAGGCCAATCCCGTGGCGCCGGGCCTCGCGCGGATTGCGCAAGCCGACCTCACGGCCGGCCACCCACACCCGGCCCCGGTGCGCAACCCGGCCGTAGAGCGCGTTGACAATGGAACTGCGGCCGGATCCCACCAGTCCGCCCAACCCGAGGATCTCGCCCGGCCGCACGGCAAAACTCACATCCCGCACAACGAACCGGTTCGCAATCCGGGGATGGGGCACCGTCAGGTTCTCCACCCGTAACGCCTCGCCGGCGCGGGGTGTCTCCGTCCGCGTCCCCTGAGCCGAGGCGACCCTCCTGCCCGTCATCGCGGCGACCATGCGATCCCGATCAAACTCCGCGCGCTCGAACTCCGCGGCGACGCGACCGTCCCGCAGCACGGTCGCGCGATCCGCCAACTCGAAGATCTCCTCCAGCCGGTGGGAAATGAAGAGCGTGGCAACGCCCCGGTCGGACAGCAGACGCACCACGGCAAACACATTCCGCGTTTCAGGCAAGGTCAACGCGGCGGTCGATTCGTCCAAAATCAGGATGCTTGGCTGGATAACCAGGGCACGGGCGATCATCACCATTTGCCGCTCGCTGGCGCTCAGTGAGACGACCATTCGGCGGGGATCGAGCGGGATGCCGTTGGTCTCCAACAGACACCCCGCGCGCGCGCAAATCCGGCGCAGGTTGACGAACGGGGAGCGTCGCCCGTCGTTCCAGCGGCCCACGTAGATGTTCTCGGCCACGGTCATGTCCTCGATGACCTCGATCTCCTGCGGCACGTACCCGATCCCCTGCTCGCGGGCATCGTGAGGGGAACGAAACCGCACCGGCCGGTCCCGGAGCCGGATTTCCCCCGAGAACGAGTTTGCGGGATAGACGCCGTCCAGAATCTTCATCAGCGTGGACTTTCCGGCGCCGTTCGCCCCGAGCAGGGCGTGAACGCTTCCGGCGGCAACCCGCAGGTTCACGTCGTCCACGGCCAGCGTGCCGCCAAACCGCTTGGCGATCTGCCGCATTTCGAGCGCGTATTGTGTCGTTCCATCCATCCTTCGTGTCACTTCTTCAAGGCCGCGTCCACCTGGTCAAGGATCACGGTGTAAGGGGCGATCTTGTCCTTCGTAATGAACGGCGCTGGCAACTTCGTCAACCACGGGGTCTTTTCACCCCGGATCGCCTTGTCGAGTAGTTCGGCGGCGCCGAAGGACTCCTCCCACAGCGGCTGGCCGATCACCGCATACACGCGGCCCTCTTGCACCAGATCCAGATTCACCCGCGTGTAGTCCATGCCGACCGCGACGATCTTCCGTCCCGTTTCCTTCTGCGCTCCGGCCCAGGTGGTCGGACCGCCGCCCGTGGTGGACAGGGCCGCCACCACATCCGGATTCGCCTGCAACAGCGAGACCGCCTTGCCGATGGCCTTGGGCGCGTCGAAGCCCTCCTCCGTCGGCGGGAGCACGCGGACTTGCGGGTACAACTCCTTCATGGCGCCCGCGAAAGCCGCGGCCACGGAGTTTTCCGTGGTATTGAAAGAGCCCAAGGTGACGGCCACCGCGCCCTTGCCGCCGATCGCCTTGCCGATTTCACGCGCCGCTTCACGCGCATAGTCCTCGGGATCACAACCGATGACGCCGGTGGCGCCCGGTACCGAGCCTTCCGGCATCAGGAAATGCGGGAGCATCACCGGCACACCGGCCTTGCCCAGGCGCGCGATCAAGGGGTTGTAGGCCGGGTTGCCCGTCCAGACCACCATCCCCGCGCAGTCGCCCTTGGAGAGCACCTGTTCCGCCAAGGCGATCGTGCCCGCGATGTCGGCGCCGTCGGTGCCCACGATCTCGCAAGCGTATCCGAGTTTGCGGCAGCCCTCACGGAAGGCAATCTGGGTCAACTGATGCACCGGGTGTCCCTTCATCCATTGAACCCAGTAGAGTTTCCTGGCAGACGGCGTCGCGCCACCGCCTGACTTGTCGCCCGATCCGCACCCCGCCGCCAAAGCCAGTCCCGCCGCCAAAGCCACTGTTCCGATCCATCGCTTCTTCATGTCTTGCCTCCGTCCGAGGGTTGTACTTCATTCACCGATACCGTGTCCCCAACAGTCATCTTCGCGCGGCGGCGCAGCAGGTCGAACCCGACCGCAACCACCATGATCACGCCCACCGCCACCGTTTGCCAATGCGTGTTGACACCACTCATCACCAGACCGCTGCGCACCGCCTGCATCGTCAGCAGGCCCAGGAAGGTTCCGATCACGGTGCCCACCCCGCCGAATAGACTGACGCCGCCGATCACCACGCTGGCAATCACGTCGAGTTCCCAACCGGTGCCGATTTCCGGCTGGCCCACATTGAGTTGCGCCATCAACAGAATACCCGCACCCGCCGCCAGCAGTCCCGTCAGCACGTACACGCTGATCTTCACCCGATCCGTGGCGATGCCCGCCAGGCGGGCGACTTCCCGGTTGCCGCCCGTCGCATAGACGCACCGGCCCCACACGGTCTTGCGCAGACAGAACTCACCGGCGATCACCGCCACCACGAGGGCCACGAACGCCCACGACACCCCGAACGGCTCGGCGCTGCCCACGGCCCGCAACGTCGCCGGAATGGGATAGATCGGGTTGCCCTGGCAGATCAGGTAGTTCGCCCCTCGGGCCGCGTACAGCATGCCCAGGGTCGCAATGAACGCCGGCACACCCAGCCGCACCGCGACGAGTCCGTTGATCAGTCCCGCCAGCGCACCCGTGGCCAGGCCCGCCGCGATTCCGGCCTCGACCGGCCAGCCGGCGACTTTCATGGTCCATGCGGCCACGATCGCGCTCAGGCCAGCCACCGACCCCACCGACAGATCGATCTCGCCCGCCACCATCAACCAGGTCTGGGCGACCGCGATGAGGCCGATGAACGCCACGGCGCGGAGCATGGCCACGATACTGCCCCCGCTCAGAAACGCGTTGTTGAGCAAACCGAAAAGCAGAACCAGACCGACGAGCGGAACCAGAATCCCCATCTCGGGAACATGAATCAGTCGGCGTAGGAGTTTCATGCGCACCTCACAGGATAACGTCCCGCCTCACGCGCGGTATCGAACATGGCAATTATGTTCTCGACCGGCACGCCGGCCTGAATGTTATGTACCGGATTGAAGACGAAGCCGCCGCCGGGCGCCAAATCCCGGATCCGTCGCCGCACCTCCGCCCGCACCTGGTCGGGCGTCCCCCGGTTCAGCACGTTCTGCGTGTCACACCCGCCACCCCAGAAGGACAGGCGTTTGCCAAAACGTTTCTTGAGTTGCGCCGTGTCCATCCCCGTAGCGGAGACCTGCACCGGATTCAAGATGTCCACCCCGATCTCGATCAGGTCGTCCAGAAACTCTGTCACGGCCCCGCAGGTGTGATACAACACCGGCGCCCGGGTGTGCGCCTTGATCGTCGCGAGGATGCGCGCCTGCCGTGGCTTGATCAGGCGACGCCAGAGGTCGGGCGCAACCAGCGGGCCCGTCTGGCCCGCCAGATCGTCCGCCGCAAATTGGACGTCAATCAGGTCGCCCACCTCGGTGAGGAACAACGTCTGCGCCGTGCAGATGGTGTCGCAGAGCCGGTCGAGGAACGCGCAGACGAACTCCTCCTCGGTCAGCAAATCCATCAATCCGTTCTCCATGCCGCGCACCCGGAACAGTTGATTGAAGAGATCGTGCCCGCACGGCGCCATGCCGACGAGCGCCCGGTTCGTGCCCTCACGCAAGGACTTCACCCGATCCCGGAGTCCGCGATACCGGCCGGGATCGGCGGGATCCGGCCAGGGCATCTTCTCCAAGGCTTCGAGGGACGGCTCCGGCAGCGGGAACTCCTGCCAATCGAAGTAGTGGCAGCCGGCGAACTTCTTGAGCGTGGCGCCGAAATCGTCCTGGATTGACTCGGTGCCGTCGGGCGCGGTGATGATCCCCGATCCCGGCGCGTCCGGGTCATTGGCAAACACCGGCGCCACATCCACGCCGAGCCGGTCCATCATGTCCTCGTCCACCCGGGCCACTTGCTGCACCAGTTCGAGCGTCTGGATCGGTTGCTCCACCAGGCCGAGACGCCGGCGCAGCGCCGCATAGGTCGATATGGCAATGGTGGAAATCACCGTACCGCCGAGATCAATCGGAACCCGGTCCGGCTCCTCGTGATTCAAGGCCGTGATGACGCGTTCGCGGGAGTTCATTGCAGTCCTTCCTTTCCTCTCGTCCGAACCTCCCGGTACAGGACCAGTTCGCTGGTGTTGGCCGCGTCGAGCCGGATGCGCAGGCCGCCATCGGTCAGTTCAGCGCCCGTGCAGCGCCGGCTCCGACCGCTGTTGTCCAGGGTCACCTCGTAGGCGGCGCCCGGGTCGATGCCGCGCAGACGCAACACATATTCGGCCTCGTCGGCGCCCAGACGGAACACACCGGCATAGCCGCGTGAACGGTCCAGTGCACCATATTCCAGCACGCACCAGTCGGACGGCGCATACAGGCCGATGCCGGGCGTATGGTGATAGACCACCGGTTTTGCGGCCAAGACCGGAGCGGTGAAATCCTTCGCCAACTTGATATATCGCTTCGTCTTTTCGAAATACGGGGTGGAGCGATCGGCATTCTGCGCGCCGAACCCGACGAAGATCGGTTGGACAAACAGCGTCACGCGCAAATGGGTGTCGAGATCCGCCCTTTGGTGCGCCAGCGCCATGTGATTGTGGTAGTAACACAGCGACTCGGGCGGAAGAAACATCGTCAGCCCGTTGATGGCTCGGATGCTGCGGGGGAACATCGAGTAGTCCGACTCGCAGGCGTAGTGAAAGCGCGACATCATGCCGAGGTCGTTGCGCCCACCGCCGCTGGCGCAGTTTTCCAAGGCGACCTCGGGCATCTCGCGCCGAACCTGGTCGAAGGTGGCATAGAGCGTCTCGTAATGCCGCCAATGTTCGCTCTCGCTGAAACCGTGCCGCCGATGTTGTCCGCCTTCCTGAATGCGGACGTTATAGTCGATTTTGAAGAAATCGACCTGGTGTTCGCGCACCACGCGGACGACTTCGCGTTGGAAAAACGCGGCTGCCTCGGGATTGGCGAGATCGAGCAGTTGGGCAATCACTCGATTCCCATCGGAACGCATCAACCATTCAGGATGCTCCTTCAACACTTTGCTCTTCGGCCCGACGGCCTCCGGTTCCATCCACAATCCGAACAACATGCCGTGTTTGTGGCACAGATCGCGGCATCCCTTCAGACCCCCTGGCATCCAAGAACCAACCTGCCAATCGCCGCGCCGATCCCACCAGCCACCGAATTCATCGCCATACCAGCCAGCATCCACCATGAAGGCCTGCGCCCCCATTTCGGCGGCGATTTCAATTTCCTTCAGGATCCATGGTCCTGGCTCTTCAACCACCCGGCCTGCAATACTGTACAATTCCTTTCCTGGTGGGCGCGCGGGAATGACCGAGGTCCTGAGGTGCTGGTGCCAGGACGCGATCACCGCATCTTCGCTCTCGTGCAAGATGCCCAGATGGGTTTCTGGGGTAACAATCGTCTCACCCGGTTCTATAACCCGTTGAGGCGCTGGTCCCGCTGGTCCCATGCGGAAACCAAGATTGATGCCTCGGGCCGGTTGGTTCGAAAGATCGCGGAATGGATCGTGCCAGAACTCGGCGCTCCAGTTTCCTGACCACGCCAGTGAGACGACCGCGATCTCGCCGGTGATCCGGTTGCGGATCATGAAGAATGGATTGCCAAATCCGCTATGGCCATTGGTGGCCTCAACCCGTCGTGTCCCGGCGGGCAGATTCTCCCAGCGGAAATTGCCTTCCGAACCTTGACGCAGACTGTCAAAGAAGCCAAGCGCGAATGGTTCCGATATGTCCCCTGGCACTTCACCCCAGGTCCAGTTCCAGAGCATACCCGCCCAGGGACTGACCCGTGCAAGGGCGGCTGGGGCCGTGCCGGTGTTGGTGATTTCCAAACGTCGGGCCAAAAACGGTGTGCCGTCCAGGCAGGTGATAACCTTGACCGTGACCGGGCGTACCAAGTGGCGCAGTTCAACAACCGCCTCACGGGTGCCAGCCCGCAAACCAGGACGCTCTGTTGAAGACACCAGTTCCCATTGATTGCGCAGATCCTGGCCGTCGATCTCCAGATCAAAGGCATGCAAAGGGAACTCCATCGGCTTCAGCCCAGGCAGGCCGGTCACCACGTTTTCCCGTTGAACTTGCCCGCTGGCCGACCAGTACAGGCCGATCCAACGACTGTCTTGCAAAGCCTCCTCGTAGACGGTGGTCGCGGAGACATAACGAGCGGTGTCGCGTTGCCCGCTCTTTTGGAATGAGATTGCGGTATTCATGGTGGTCAGTTCTTTCTGCGGATAATCGCCGTAATGGCATGATGTTTAGACATGGTCATGGTGTATTCCGCGTCGGTCGCCACGATGTCGGGATGCGTGTCCAGAGTCCAACCCTGCAAGGTGTCGCTGGCTTCCGTGGTTACTTTCATCGTGACCACGGTTCCGGGTGGATAGAAGGGCAGGTCTGGCGTGACGGCGATTTTGCCCCGACCGCCGCCGCCGATCCCGGCGCGAAGTTGGTACTTCTGCCAGACCGGTTTCAGGCCCAAGCCCTGTATGATGGTCGCCGCCGTGAGATTTTGCCCCATCTGGCTGAAGTGGCAACCATCACAGGTCGGGTTGGTACCCGTTGGGAACTTCCCATCCTTGAAGTTGGCCTGCACGTGTTCTACCCAGGCGGTTTGAACATCAATCAAGGGGCATTTCAGTTCGGTCGCCACCTTGCGTGCGGCTTCCGCATATGACTTCATCCGATTGTCGCCCATGAACGCCGACGGCGTGCAGTAGATCACCCCCAGTTTTCGGTCCGTCAACAATTTATGGAGCGTCCGCAGGTCCTCGGTGTATGGGGCGACGCCGGCCTCTTTTTGGCCCGAGTTGTTCAACCCGATAAAAATGGCGACCACCGTCGGAGGGTTCGGCGCCTGAAGCAGCCTGTCCACCATGGGCATGTAGTGGACGATCAGATCTCGGGAGGTTGACATGTCATATCCCAAGCCTGTGACCTTGGCACCCAAGTCCGGCAACTGCTCACGTTGCGCCTGGTCAATCAAGGGCACGAAACCCGCCACGGGTATGCCGCGTGCGGTCGTGGAATCGCCCATGATTAAAAGGTGATCCTTGGATTTGAGCTGATAGACAGCGGGCTGCTCGAATGCCGAGAGCGTGGCTTGCCCGAGCGCGAGCATCGCGATGAGGCTAAGGAGGAGGTGAGTCTTCATCCTGAGTTCCTTTCGGGAGGTGGCTGATCGGAGAAAAGTTTGATTGCTGTAGCGGTTGTGGTCGTGGTAACAATTCATTGTTTTCTCCTTGCTGCTGTTGCAGCGGTTGGGGTTGTGATACATGGGATTCTCCTGTTGGTGTTCGTTTATGATTTCGGTCTCCTTCGTTTGTTTCAGTACTGCGCCGTCACGGCAACCGTGCCGGTCAGGCCCTTCAGGACAATGTATTCCTTGTCCTTGTTGAAGTCCTTCCACTCCTTGCCGTTGACCGTGACGCTTTTGATCAGCGCGGATTTGGGATGGCGCAGGTTCAAGCGGACTTCATTGGGCGGATTGCGGGTGGGCATCTTCACCGTGGCGTTGATCTTGCCGTTGTTGGCGTCCGAGACGATCTCGTATTCCACCGGTCCGAAAAAGGTGGGCGAATTGGTGACGCTGATCTTCTTGCCTTGTTCAAACCATTCCCTGAGGGAGAAGCGGGACAGCCAAAGATTGTCGCCTTCTTCTTGAACCAGCATCATCCGCACCCGTTCTATGAACGCCGCCTCTTCGAATGTCTTGTCTGCATCACCGGAGAATCCATTCGTAAAGGGGTGTTCTTGAAAACGATATCCCTTATCCGGTCGAATCTCGCTGGCATATCCCGTGTACATGGCGCGAATGGCAAGCGGCACATCGCCAGCAAGGAAATGGGCAAATGATTGCGGTTCGTGTCCGCATTGATTTTGATATCCAGACAGGTCAAACCATGGTTCGGCCGATTTTCCTTTGTTTTGCAGAAAAACGTCTTCAACCACATCGAAAGTATCCTGAACGATTGCTTCGTCAGGCGCATACACGCCACGCCAACAGACTGACAGGCCATTGCCGAGATTGTCGTGGTACATTCCCCATTGATGTTTCATGTCATATTTGTGTCCCCCTTCCCAATTCCCGCGCGCGTAGGGTCCATAAGGCATATAACGACGATAGGTTCCGTCCTGCACCTTGATGACCGGTGTCAACGCAGTCGCCCGGTCAAGGGAACGGCGAATAGCATCACGATACTCGTTCGCCTCTTGTTGCATGATGCGACCACGATCCCGATCGCTCAGGGTAACCACCGCTGCAATTTCGCGCATTCCTTCAAAGAAGCCGGCATTCAAACGATAGGACATCCGGTATCCGCCTAAATCGCCCGACAAGGCAAACGGGGGAAGGAGTCCATAACTCCATGAGGAACGAGGGAACTGTCCGGACCAGTCCTTGCGCAACTGTTGGGTGTACTCGAAACTGGCCAACAATTCCGGCAGAACTTTTCCGACCCACACATCGTTACGGGTCATCCAGTAATGGAAACCGGCGGTCGCCTGGATACGTCCGTGTCCTTCCTTATGTTCACGGTAGTTGTCGCGCGTGACCAGATTCCCCTTGGGAACCACGGCCTTTGCTGACTGCAACCAGTAGTTCAACGATCCCTCGGCAAGATGGGGAAGACCGACAAGATCAAGGGCACGCACAACCTGGAAAGATTCACTGGCAAGGGCCGTTGCTCCACCCCAAATGGCGGCAATGTAGGTACCGTCAGCTTGTTTATAGGTTTTCGCCCGAATGTTGGCCGCACTGAGGCGCCACTGATCATTCAGTTGTTTCTCGGGTACGTCGATGAGCATCCCAGGAAGTTTGTCGCTCGGCACCTGAGGGATCGGCGCAAAGGTCTTGTCCGGATACACCGCGTTCATCGCCGTGGTCCAGTTCAGTTCGCGATGTTCCCGTGCTCGTTGGCGGATGGTTTTCTTCCCACTGTCGGCCACCTGTTTCTGGAACTGTGCCGCCGTCAGTCCGCTGCCGAGTTTACTGATATAGATTCCGACACTCGGGATGAGAATGGGACCAGTTTCCAGATCGGAAGGCAGAAACGACACATTCCCGCCACTGGTCCAAAGGGTCACAATGGCAGAATAACCCGAGTGCACACCCATCGACCAAATTCGTGCTTGAATACCGCGTCGGTCTTTATCGTTAGGATTGTCCTGCCAAAGTCGTTGCCCTGTCATCGCAACGCTGGTGGCGGACAATGGTTGAATGCTGGTCACATGACCCTGAAACACATCCATGTACCCATCCCAACGGTGTCGATTGCCGCCCTCTTGGAATCCCCATTCAATTTCAATATCCAAGGGTTTCTTCCAATTTGCATATGCGTGGTATGCATGAATGGAGTACCGGTCAAGGTTCTTATCGGAATCGGTGCTACGAATTGCTACTTTACTGCCCCCTTTAATCTCAAAGGTAATCTTGGAAGAACGTACTTCCGGGGACGGAACATTTGTTGTCGTGGTCAATTTTCCCGTCTTTGCAGTCTGCCGCTTCCAACGTGCATGCTCCGGTGCGAGAGAATGGTCGCGGTGTGGTACTGCGGGTGTATCCAACAACCACATATTCCCTGCGTGACCATCAGAGGCAATCAATTTTTCTGGATCAGGAGTCGTACCTGCAAATTCGAGTTCCACAGATCCAACCCGTGTAAAATTCTCCCACATCAATCCACAGAGCATATTATTATCAGGTTTATGATCCGGCGGAAGCCAGTGGGTTTCAGGCGGATTTCCGGCATATCCCTTGCGATAAATATAGGCGCAACGGGCGAGATCCGCTAGATCGCCCTCTTTGGGATTGAGTAAGGGCCAGATCATGACGGTCGATCCGGTCGCACTCAGAGAATCGCATCGAATGATGTTGGATTCATAACCCGTGGCAGAAATCTCCAAAAGAGGAAAGTCCGCTATTTTCACCAGACCGGCAGGAAGGTTCCCAGTGATGTCATAGGCTCCCTTGGCATCGGTTTTCGCAACCCGGTCGGTGCCGATTACCGTGACCTTGACTCCTTCCATCGGTTTTGTCGTTTCATCGACAACCACGCCACCATAGTGAAACGTGGATGACTCCGCCGCCTGACCTGACGACATTCCCAAGGACAACGTCAATCCGACGATGGTCAGGGTGGTGGTGAGTATGTTCGTTATCATAACGGTTCTCTCTTTCTTTTCTGGCTGCCCCCGAGACGGGCGGTTTCACCTCCGGGACATCCGGAGGCGACTCGTTGTTCAGTACTGCGCCATCACGGCAACCGTGCCGGTCAGGTCCTTGAGAATAATGTATTCCTTCTCTTTGTTGAACGCCTTCCACTCTTTGCCGTTGACCGTGACACTTTTGATCGGGGCGGCCTTGGGATGGCGCAGGCGGAGCCAGATTTCCTTTGCCGGAGTGCGCGATGGGATATTCACCGTGGCGTTGATCTTGCCGTTATCGACGTCCGAGACGATGTCGTATTCGAGGGTGCCGAAATGCGTGGGGGCATTCTTGATGCTGATCTTTTTGCCTTGTTCCAGCCACACACGCGGGGTGGCGCGGGCCAGCCACAGGGTTTGGCCGTCTTCCATCAGCAACATGTTGCGGAAACGGTCGCGAAAGGAGGATTCTTCGAACACCTTGTTTATCGGACCACGTCCCACATGTTCGTTAAAGACATATCCAGCCTCTGGAAGAATATGGGCGGCATATCCATTCAACAATGACCTGATGAACACCGGAATATCATCGCCGTCCAGATGCATGCAGGCGGTGCGTTCCAGTCCGACCTGGTACTGGTACCCGGCCAGGAATGGATTGACCTCGCGTACTGGCAAGGGGGTTTTCGAGGTATCGGTCCAGGTCCAGGCGCTGGTTATATTTTCCGCACTGCAACGCTGGCTCGCTCGCTCGTTTTCCAGGAGCAGGCGATCTTCCAGCACGTCGAGCCAGCCTTGCACCCGGACATCCGCAGCCGGCAGAACCTTTGCCGGACTGATCAGCGCCCCGGCATTCTGAACCGTTTCCCAATACATGAGTCCGGCGTGCGATCCGCCGCTATCACGCAGCCAGCCCCAGGCGCCGGTGGCAAAGCCACGGACGTAACAGGCGAAGGGA